>DATMBA010000103.1:0-8703 GCA_035559635.1 Roseiflexaceae bacterium | reverse complement strand
CACGTGGTGCAGGCGGGCGAGAGCGTCGAGTCGATCGCGGCGCAGTACGGCGTGCCGCCCGAGGCGATCGTCCTGTTCGAGGCCAACGGGCTGCGCGGCGGCCGGGCGCCGGAGGCCGGCGCTGAGATCTTCGTGCCGGGTGGGCGGCGGGCGTTGCCCGCGGGGATCGCGGACGGCGCGGAGGGACTGGCCGACATGCGGGCCGTGGCCGCGTGGGCGGTGCGCGAGTCGGAGACCAACCTGCGCGGCGGGCCGGGGCGGGCCTACGACCGGGTGGGCGAGTTGGCGGCCGGCGAGCGGCTGCGGCCGCTGGCGCGCCACGGCGACTGGGTGCGGGTGGACGCCGGGGCGCACGGCGAGGGTTGGGTGCGGGCCGACCTGCTCTGGCTGCCGCCGGGGGCGCTGGAGGCGCTGCCGGAGACGAACGACTTCCCGCCGCCGCCGCCGCGCTGGGTGTGGCCCACCTGGGGCGAGATCAGTTCGCCCTTCGGCTGGCGGCGCGTGCCGTTCCGGAGCTTCCACAACGGGCTGGACATCGCCAACCGCGCCGGCACACCGATTCGGGCCGCGCGGGCCGGGCGGGTGATGGAGGCCGGCTGGTGTAGCGGCTACGGCTACTGTGTGGTGTTGGACCACGGCGAGGGGGTGCGGACGATCTACGGCCACCTGCTGCGCAAGCCGCCGGTGCGCCGCGGGGACACGGTGGCGCCTGGGGACCGCATCGGCTCGATGGGCAGCACCTTCGACGCCACGGGCGGCGGCTACTCCACCGGCGTCCACCTGCACTTCACCGTGCTGATCAACGGCCGCCCGGTGGATCCGCTGAAGTTCCTGCCATAACCGATCGCTGAGGGCGTGAGACCGATGCGTGAGCTCGGTGCGGGCTGCGCTTAGCGGATGTTGATGCTGCACCCTCAGCTGCCGCACAAGGTCCAGTGATTCAGCCAAGTTCTTGTACGGGAGGGTCAGGGAGGGCGAAGCCCTCCCTGGAACCTACCTCCGGCAACGAGCGTATGCGAAGTTGCCGGAGGCACCACTAAAAAGGCCGATCCCGGGGCGTGCGGTGGCACCCGTCTTGCCAGATCGGGCCAGGTATACGGGAGCTATGCCTCCCCGGAGATACGCTCCCCCGGCGGGCGCAGGGGCGCCGGCGCACCGCCGGAGCAGGGGATGACCGCCACGTGAAAGCGTGTGGCGCAACCTGTGGTATAGTACCGCGGAGCATAGGGACGCTCGTCGCCTCGTACGCGGCGGCGGTGCTTGTGGAGTTGCCGTTTTGAACCGTCGACAGTTGTCTCGGAACCGCGTTCTCATCAGTGCGCTGCTCGTCGGGATGCTGGCCGCTTCGACGGCGGTCCTGAGGATCGGGCTGGAGTGGAAGCGGGCGCTCGACAACGTCAGCGCGATGATCGTCACGCCGGTGACGCTGCCGGAGCCGACCACCGAGCCGCTCGCTAACGATTTCAGGCCGGCGGCTGATGCGCCCCTGCCGCCCGCCGAGCAGGCGGCCGCGCCGACGGCCGCCCCGCCACCCGCGCCGGAGGCGGATGACCCGGTGAACATCCTGCTGCTCGGCACGGACGCCCGCGTGGGCGAGGGGCCGAGCCGCACCGACGCTATCATCCTGGTCCACCTCAACCCGCGCACCAACCGCGTGAGCCTGCTCTCCTTCCCGCGCGACCTGTGGGTGGAGATCCCCGGCTACGGCTACGGGCGCATCAACGCCGCCTACCCCACCGGCGAGCACAAGTTCGGGCGCGGCGGCGGTGCGGCGCTGGTGAAGCGGACGGTGGAGAACCTGGCGGGCGTGCCGGTGCACCACTTCATCCTGATCAACTTCGAGGGCTTCAAGACCGTGATCGACCGTATCGGCGGGATCGTCATCGACGTGCCGCGGCCGATCGACGACCCGGCCTACCCCATGGACGAGTACCCCGGCGACGTGCGGACGATGCGGATCCACTTCGATGCCGGGCCGCAGCGCATGGACGGTGAGCGGGCGCTGATCTACGCCCGGACCCGCCACGCAGACAACGACTTCGGGCGCAACCAGCGGCAGCAGCAGGTGCTGATGGCGATCTTCGATCGGGTGCGCGAGCGCGGGCTGCTAGCTCAGCTCACCAGCCTGGACGACTACACCGGCGCGCTGCGGGACTACGTGCGCACCGACCTGCCGCGCAGCGAGATGCTGCGGCTGGCGCGCATCGGGACGCGCCTGAGCGCCGACAGCGTCCAGCGCTACGCGATCGACTCGAAGATGATTGTGGCGCTGGAGGACCCGGCCACCTTCGCCGCGGACCCCGTGGCGGTGCGGGAGATCGTGGACAAGATGACGGCCGGCGGCGAACCCCCGGCGCCGTAAGGCTGAAGGCTGAACGCTGAAGGCTGAACAAGCCGGGGCGCGATCGGAGCTGTACGTCATCGATCGTGTCCCGGCTTCATCGTTCAGCCTGCAGCCTTCAGCGTTTTCTCATATGCAGCCTGCGCCAGCCTCACCGCCACAGCCATCGCTGACCCGCACCATCGCGGTGGCCGCGCTGCTGATCGCGGCGGGGAACGTCGCCAGCCGGGTGATCGGGCTGGCGCGCGAGGCGGTGATCGCCGGGGCCTTCGGGCGCGGCGCGGAGGTGGCGGCCTTCACCGCGGCCTCGGCGGTGCCCACCATCCTGTACGACCTGCTGGTGAACGGGGCGATCAGCGCCGCGTTGGTGCCGGTGTTCAGCGCCTACGCCGAGCAGGACGAGGCCGAGCTGTGGCGGGTGGCCTGGACGGTGTTCACCATCGCGTTGGTGGCGCTCTCGGCGGTGTGCGCGCTGCTGATGTGGCAGGCGGAGGTGGTGGTGGCGCTGCTGGCCGGCGGCTTCGCGCCCGAGCTGCGCGGCCTGACGGTGCGGATGACGCGGCTGCTGCTGCCGAGCGCCGTGCTCATGGGGCTTTCCGGGCTGATCACCGCACTGCTGTACGCCCGCCAGCGCTTTCTGCTGCCGGCCTTTACCACCAGTGCCTTCAACCTGGGGATCATCGCCGGGGCGCTGATACTTACGCCGCTGCTCGGGCCACTGAGCCTGGTAGCCGGCGTCCTGCTCGGCTCGGCGCTGCAGGTGGCGCTGCAGCTGCCGGGGCTGCGTGGGATGCGGCGCGGCACGGGCGGGGGGAGCGCGGGGGGCGCGGGCGCAGCCGCCGCAGGCACAGCAGGCACAGCGGCCAGAGGCAGAAGCGCTGCGGTTGCTGCATCCTTCCAGGTTGACGTGCGGCACCCTGGGGTGCGGCGTATCCTGCGGCTGTATGCGCCGGTGGCGCTCGGGATCGGCTTCTCGGTGGCCGGTATCGTGCTGGATCGCAACCTGGCCTCGCGCCTGGAGGCCAGCGCCATCCCCACCATGCGCTACGCCACCACGCTCATCCAGCTCCCGCTGGGCCTGGTGGCGGCGGCGGTGTCCTTCGCGGTGCTGCCGACCCTCTCGCGGCAGGCCGAGGCGCGCGACGAGGGGGCCTTCCGCGCCACGCTGGCGATGGGCATTAAGGTGGTGCTGCTGCTGGTGCTACCGGCGGCGGCCGGGCTGGCGGCGCTGGGGCTGCCGGTGGCGCGGCTGCTGTTCGAGCGCGGCGCCTTCGGCGCGCAGGACTCGCTGGCCACGGCGCGGGCGCTGCTGCTCTACCTGCCGGGGCTGCCGGCGGCGGCGGTGGACCAGATGTTGCTGTTCGCGTTCTACGCGCGCCAGCGCACCCTGGCGCCGAATCTGGTGCAGGGGGCGGCGATCGGGATCTACGCGGCCACGGCGCTGACGCTGCTGGCGGGCGGGCTGCGGGTGGAGGCGCTGATCCTGGGGAACACGGCGCAGTGGGTGGGGCACATGCTGCTCCTGCTGCTGCTGGCGCGCGGGCTGGTGGATCTGCGTGGGTTGCGGGTGGGCGAGGCGCTGCTGAAGTGCGGCGTGGCCAGCCTGGCGCTCTTCGCGGCGACCTGGGGTGTGGCGCGGCTGCTAGGGCCGGGCGCGTCTCCGCTGGCGCAGCTGGCGTTGGCCGGCACCGCGGGGGCGGCGGCGTACGTCGGGGCCTGCCTGGCGCTGCGGGTCGAGCCGCTGGCGTTCTTTGTGGCGGCAGTGCGGCGGCGCATGGGGTGGTAGCGCGAGCAGCCGCGCTACCACCAGGGCACGGAGCGCTGAATCGCCGAGTCAGATGAGGTCGCTGAGCGGAGCAACGGCGGATCACGCACACAGCTCAGCGGCATCAGTTCTTCAGCGTTCGTCTTCGTGGTTAGGGTGTCTTGCCTTTGCCGAGCGAGGCCCGCAGCGCCTCCGCCTGGGCGATCAGGCGCTGCGCCAGGGTGGTGAGGTCCTGCCAGAGCGCCGGGCGCAGCACCAGCCAGGCCGCGTCGTCGCCCTCGGCGAGCCGTGCGGCCATCAGTGTCTCCCCGTCCAGCGCCAGTTCGCGGGTGGGAAAGCGCGCCGCCCAATCCACCGCCGCCATTTTGTCCCACTCGAAGGCACCCGGCTCGTCGAGCGCCAGCTCGCCGATGTACTTCCAGGTGGCGACGCGGAAAGAGGAGGGCTGTATGCCCTGTTCGACCGTCAGCCGGTGCTCCTGGTGCCCCTGCACGTCTACGCCGGCGGCCTCCATCACCGCGCGCGCCACCCGGATCGGCGCGCCGGTGCGGGCGGCAAGCGCCAACGCGTCGCTCGGGCGGGCATCCACCACGTGGGTCTGCTCGCCGGCCGCCAGCGTGATCTCGGCATAGAAGGTGGTGTCGAGGATCTTGTTGACCACCACCTGGCGCACCTCGGCGCCGAGCGAGGCGAGCAGGCGCAGCGCCATGTCGTGGGTCATGGGGCGCTCGGTCTGGCGGCCCTCCAGCGCCCACTGGATCATGTCGCCCTCGAACGTGCCGACCCAGATCGACAGGTCGCGCGCGCCATCCTGCTGGCGCAGGACGACGACACGGTGTTGGGTCATGAGGCTCTTGCGGACGGACTCGATCGTCACCTCGACCAGGTCGGTGTCGCTCATGGGAAGCTCCTTTCGCGGCCGGACCACCGGGCGCAGCGGTGGGGGAGGCGTTGGCGCCAGCGGGCGGAGGGCGCGCCGGAGGCGGCGGCGGCCCTTGAACAGGCGGCCCTTGACGGTGCTGAGCGGCACGCCGAGCAACTCGGCCAGTTCGGTATAGGAGTAGCCCTCCAGGAAGAAGCCGATAGCCGCGTCGCGCTCGTGGGGTGGCAGTTCGCCGAGCGCGGCGACGACGGCGTCGTGGACCTCGCGCGCCTCGTGGACGGCCTCGGGGCTAGGGGCGGGGGGCGGCCAGAGCACCAGCGCACCCTCCTCCAGCTGCTCGAGCGAGAGTGGGCGGCATCGGCGCAGCGCCATGCGGGCCAGGTTGGCGGCGATAGCGTGCAGCCACGGGCCGAAGCGCGCCGGGTCGCGCAGAGTAGCGAGGCCGAGCAGGGCCTGAAGCGCAGCCTCCTGGGCCACGTCCTGAGCCTCGGGCAGGGGGCCGAGCAGCCGGCGGCAGAGGCGCAGGGCGGCCGGATAGTGGCGGGCGAGCAGCGCTCCGAGCGCCTCGCGGTCGCCGGCGCGGGCGCTCGCCACCAGGGCTGCGTCGCTCATCGCTGCGCTGCTCATCACATCTCCTGGGTCTGGGGCAGGCTTGGCCTGCCCCGGATCCTTTCAAGGAAGGGTGGACTGTGGAGGGGCCAGCCCCTCTACGCCTCCCCCAGGGCGCGCGAAGCCCCTCGCAGATTCAGTTGCAGTAGCGGCGGGAAAAGTTACCGGGGCGGGAGTACCCTGGCGCGGCGCCACGCCCGGTGGGTCAACCCGCGGGCGAGCTAGGAGGCAGGCCGGAGGCGCGGCCTGATGTAGCCCGCGGCGGCGGGCTTGGCAATAGGTAGCCCGCGGCTTCAGCCGCCGGGCGTGGGATGGCGCCGCGGACCCGAAACCTCGGTAACCGCTCATCAGCGGCGGGCGAGCTAGGAGGCAGGCCGGAGGCGCAGCCTGATGTAGCCCGCGGCGGCGGGCTTGGCAATAGGTAGCCCGCGGCTTCAGCCGCCGGGCGAGGGATGGCGCCGCGGACCCGAAACCTCGGTAACCGCTCATCAGCGGCGGGCGAGCTAGGAGGCAGGCCGGAGGCGCGGCCTGCGCCGAGCGCCACTCAGTACTGGATGAGTGAGAAGACCGGGTAGCGGGCGAGGCGCTCGCGGCCGCCGAGGAAGGCCAGCTCGATCAGGAAGGCCACCTCCTCGATGACGGCGCCGGCCATCTCCGCCAGACTGCAGGCGGCCGCCACGGTGCCCCCGGTAGCCAGCAGGTCGTCCACCACCACCACGCGGTCGCCTGGCTGGAAGGAATCGCGGTGGATCTCGAGGGTGTTGGAGCCGTACTCGAGCTCGTACTCGACGCGGTAGGTGCTGGCGGGGAGCTTGCCGGCCTTGCGTACCGGCACCAGGCCGACGCCAAGTCGGTAGGCGAGGGGAGCGCTGAGGATAAAGCCGCGCGACTCCACGCCCACCACCGCGTCCAACTGGCGGCCGGCGTAGCGCTCGGCGAAGGTGTCCACCACATGGCGGAACGCCTCCCCGTCGCGCAGGAGCGTGGTGATGTCCTTGAACTGGATGCCGGGGATGGGGAAGTCCGGCACGTTGCGGACCTTGTCCGCCAGGTTGAGGTGTGTCATCGTGTGCTCCTTCGTGGAGGGCCAGGGAGGGCACAGCCCTCCCTGAGACCTTCTGGCATGCGGGAGGGCCAGGGAGGGCGGGGCGCCCCTTGGGCTCCTCCCTGAGACCCGCCCGCCAGGCGGCAGCAAAAAGGCCAGATGGTGTCCCATCTGACCTCCAGAAGCAGATCGGCCCGAGGAGGGGTTAGACCAGGTTGAGGAGCTCGTTGGCGGTGCGCTTCATCTCCAGGAAGACCAGGCCGAGCTTGGCGCGGCTGAGGGCCAGCGCTGTGAGCACGGCCTCCTCGCCGATGGAGACGAGCACCACGTAGCCGTCCTCGCCGCGGACGAACACCTGGTCCAACTGGCCGCGCTTCAGTTCGTTGGCGATGCGCTCGCCGAGCGAGAGCATGGCGGCGCTCATGGCCGAGACGCGATCCTCTTCCACATCGGCAGGCAGCGCCGAGGCCATAATCAGGCCATCTACGCTCACGACAGCAGAGGCCTCGATGTCGGGCGTGTTCATCTGGAGGGCTTTGAGATGCCGTACCATCTCCTCGGTTCTGCTTGCCATTCAGGTCCTCCTCAAAGGCCGTCCGAGATATGTTGGGACGATGCTGTGACGGGCGAGCTTGTGCTGCGCAGATGAAAAGCCGGGCACAGCGGTGCCGCTCGGCATTCGATGCCATTCTACTACATGTTTTGACAGAGAGCAACTAGGTGTGTCGTACGCATGTGGTCAACACGGCGGATTTGATGACGTTTCGTTCCTGATTCGCAAACAGTTAGTTACACGGGCGAGGTGTTTCCCCGCACCCCCGCAGGGCGGATGGGAGGGGCTGTGCTCCTCCCAAAGATCCCCCGCGGGTTCTTGGGGCCTGCAGCTCTCGGAACCCCCGCCGGAGGCGCATCAGGGGGGCGCAAGCCGCTGGCGCAGGCGGCGGTCGGCCTCGATGACGGCGTCGGCGGGGGTGGCGAGGCCCATGAGCACCTGGCGCTGCATGACCTTCAGTTCCTGCTCGACCACGGTGCGGGTGGGGCCATTGGGCATGGGGAGGCCCTCCTCGGCCTGGGCGCGGAAGGCGCGCGCCGCGGCCAGTTGCGGGTTGTCGCCGTCGATCGCGAGGGTGCGACTGGCGGGCTGCATGTCGCCGCGGAGCAGCTCGAGTTGGGCTTCCTCGCTGACCATGAAGCGCAGGAAGGCGAGGGCGACGCCGCGCTCGGAAGGGCTGACGCGCGCGTTGAGCGCCAGCACATCGCTGCGGACGTAGGCGCGTGGCGGCTGGCCGGTCTCACTGAGGCGCGGCAGCGGGGCGACGCCCATGTTCGGCCCCCACAGGCTGCGGTAGATCTCCAGTTGGTGCGCCCAGCCGAACGTCATGAGCGCGCGGCCGTCCTGCAGCTCGCGGTCCACGTGGATGCTGCTGTCCGGGCGGGCGAGGATGCGCTCATCGGTGCTGAGGCGCTGGAGCCAGGCGAGCCAGCGCTCGGCGCCGTCGCGGCCTTGGCTACCGAGGATCAGCGCGCCATCCTCATCGAAGACGCGGCCGCCGAAGGCGTACAGGTAGCCGACGGTGTTATCGAGCGAGAGGTTGAGCGCCAGGCCCCAGACCGGCGGCGTGGCCGCGGGGTCGCCCAGGCCGCGAGCGCTGCGGATGAGCGTGTCGGTGTCGGCCGGCGGTGCGGAGAGGTTGGCGGTGTTATAGAACAGGGCCAGGGTGTCGAAAGCCACCGGGAGGCCGAACAGCCGCCGGCGGCCCTCGGCGTCGGGGGCTTGGGCGCCGCCGAGGGCCGCCGGAATGAGGGCCGCCCGGTCCGCTTCGGGCACCAGGTCATCGAGCGGCAGCAGGGCGCCCTGCTCGGCCAGGTCCCCGACCCAGGTGTTGGGGATGAGGGCCAGGTGCGGCCCGGCGCCGGCGCCCACGGCGCTGCGCAGCTCGGCGGCGAAGCCGGCGAGCGGCACCGAGACCAGGCTGACGCGCTCGGCGGGGTGGCGGCGGTTGAAGCGGTCGGCCAGCCGGCCGAGGGCCTGCCGCCGGGCGCCGGACCAGCCGTGCCAG
>DATMBA010000102.1:0-20931 GCA_035559635.1 Roseiflexaceae bacterium | reverse complement strand
AGGGCGAAGCCCTCCCCTAAAACCCCGCCCCAACGTTAGCTTTCAGCGCAGCGCGCTATATGAACTTTGCCTATTGATACGAAGTTCATCAGCCGGCGGTTTCTGTGCGGGGATTTCTATGACACCATCGCCCAATCCGGCCGCAGAGGAGTCCGCTGGGGGCGGGCGGGCCGACGCCCTCGGGGCGCTGCGCCTGCCGAACTTCCGCTGGCTCCTGAGCGGGACCACGCTCTCCAACGGCGCGCAGTGGATCCAGCAGGTGACGCTGAGCTGGCTGGTGTACGACCTGACCGCCTCCGGGGCCCTGCTGGGCACCCTCAGCCTGGTGCGGGCAGTGGCGACGCTGGGGCTGGCGCCCGTGGCCGGGGTCGCGATCGACCGCCTGCCGCGCCGCACGCTGATGTTCGCCGCCAACACCTGGCTGTTCGCCATCAGCCTGGCGCTCGGCCTGGCGCTGCTGGCCGGACACGCCGCCCTCTGGCCGCTGTTCGTCTTCACCTTCCTCGGCGGCGTGGCGCAGGCCGTGGACCTGCCCCTGCGCCAGACGGTGGTCTTCGTGCTGGTGCCGCGGCCATTGGCGCCCGCCGCCGTCGCGTTGGTGCAGACTGGCTGGGCGGTGATGCGCTCGCTCGGCCCGGCGCTCGGCGGCTTCCTCATCCTGTGGTTCGGCCCGGCCGGGAACTTCCTCATCCAGGCGGGGGCCTACGCGCTGATCACGCTGACGATCGCGCAGATCCGGTTCCCCGCCGAGCAGGCCGCCCCGGCGCGCGGGGCCGCGCTGCAGAACCTCGGCGAGAGCCTGCGCTTCGTAGCGACGGAGCCGGCCACGCGGGCCTTCCTGCTGATGAGCCTGGTGCTGCCGCTGTTCATCATCCCAATCTTCGCCGCGCTGCCACCGATCTACGCCAAGGATGTATTCAAGGGCGGGCCACAGGTGCTCGGCGCCCTGCTCTCGGCCGTCGGCGTTGGGGGCATCGCCGGCGGGCTTGTCACCGCCGCGCTCGGCCGCTTCGAGCACCGCGGGGTGCTGCAGCTCGCGGCGCTGCTGCTGCTCAGCCTGGCGCTGATCGGCTTCGCCCTCAGCGCGGCGCTGTGGCTTGCGCTGGTGCTGCTGGCGCTGGCGGGCTTCTTCGAGATGGTCTTCCTCACCACCAACCAGACGCTGCTCCAACTCGCGATCCCGGACGCGCTGCGCGGGCGGGTCACCAGCCTCGCCAGCCTGAGCGCCGGGCTGGCGCCGCTGGGGTCCTTCCTCGCCGGCGTCGGCGCCGACTTCCTGGGGCCGCAGGCCATCACGCTGCTGCTGAGCGGGACGGCGGCCGCGATCGCGGTGGCCGTCTTCTGGGCCTCGCCCACCATCCGCGGCTACCGGCTGAGCCGTGCGCTGAAGTAGGCCCGCGCAGCCCTGGGTGTGACGAAACGTCGGGCCGGGCGCGGCACCACGCCCGGCCCGTGGGGTGCCCGCTGGGCCCGGCGGGCTATCCGGTGCCAAGGCCGCCGGCGCGGCCTGCACCCCAGCCCGCGCCGGCGGGCTTTGGCAGTGAGAGCCCGCGGGTTGACCCACCGGGCGTGGTCGGCGCGCAGAAACGTTCGTCACACGCCGCAGCCCTATCGCGGAGGCGAGCGACCTGTGCTATGATCCTCACTACCTGATAGGGGAGGGCCAGGGGGCTGTGCCCTTCCTGAAACCCTCCCACCAGACCGGATGGGTTGTGTGAATCTGTTTCGACCTTCCCTCGCCTCAAGGAGCGCGCCATGCACGCCGAGCTTCGAGAGCGACTGGCACAGCTCGAGGATGACCTGCGCGCCGGCCGGGTGGAGCGCGCCGCCCTGTTCTGGCTGAAGGTGCTGGTGGACGCCACGCCCGCCGGCGAGGACCAGCTGCGCTCGGACCGCTGGGTCGAGGCCGGGCTGGAGGCCGCGCGCCAGATCCCCGGCCTGAGCGCCACCGCGCTCGCCCCGCGCCAGCAGCTCGCTGAGCGCTACGGCCTGCTGCGCTTCGTGCGCATGAAGGACGGCGTGGCGCTCGCCGGGGAGGAACTGGCGCACCTGGACTGGCAGCGCCGCTACCTGGTGGGCCTGCGGCCGGAGCTGGGCGGCGCGGCGGGCGCGGCCGGGGCACTGGAGGAGGTGCGCCGCTGGGTGGGCGAGCGCTGGGCGGAGCTGGGCGGGGTGGCGCCCGAGTTCGCCGCGCTGGAGGCGGCCCTGGAGCGCCACCGGCCGCTCGGCCGCGCCGGGCTGATCGAGACGCTCCACGACGCGCAAGAGATCTTCGGCGGCTGGCTGCCCCGCCCGGCCCTGGAGCGGGTGGCCACTGCGCTTGGCGTGCCGCAGGCCGACGTGCAGGGGGTGGTGGAGTTCTACGACCTGTTCCACGACCGACCGGTGGGCCGGCAGGTGATCCGGGTCTGCCAGGACGCGCCGTGCGCTCTGGCCGGCGCCGACGCGCTGCTGGCGAACCTCTGCCAACGCCTCGGTGTGCCCCCCGGCGAGACTACGCCCGACGGGATGTACGCGGTAGAGCCGGTGCGCTGCCTGGGGCTGTGCGACCGGGCGCCGGCGGCGTACAGAGGCCGGCTGCGCTTCGGCCCGCTTGACCCCGCCGCGCCGGAGGCGCTGCTGGTGGGCGAGCCGCCCCCCGAGCGCGGCACCGTGGGCGGCATGATCCGCCTGGCGCTGGCGAACGTCGGCGTGGTGGACCCCACAAGCCTGGAGGCCTACCGCACCCAGGGCGGGCTGGCGGCGCTGCACCAGGTGCTTGAGCGCATGGCGCCGGCGCAGGTGATCGCGGAGATCCAGGCCAGCAAGCTGGTGGGGCGCGGCGGCGCGGCCTTCCCCGCCGGCCAGAAGTGGCAGCTCACCGCCCAGAACCCCGCGCCACGCTATGTGATCTGCAACGCGGACGAGAGCGAGCCGGGGGCGTTCAAGGACCGCGTGCTGCTCGAGGGCGACCCGTTCCGCGTGCTGGAGGGGCTGCTGATCGCCTGCTATGCGGTGGGCGCCGCGCGCGGCTTCGTCTACATCCGCGGGGAGTACCCGCTGGCCTACGAGCGCATCACGGGCGCGCTGCGCCAGTTGGAGGCGGCCGGCTACCTCGGCGAGCGCATCATGGGCAGCTCCTTCAGCTGCCAGATCGAGGTGCGGCGCGGCGCGGGCGCCTACATCTGTGGCGAGGAGACGGCCCTGATGGAGAGCATCGAGGGCAAACGCGGCTTCCCGCGCCTCAAGCCGCCCTTCCCCACTACCGCCGGCCTCTGGGGGCGCCCCACGGCGATCAACAACGTCGAGACGCTGGCCAAGGTGCCGCCGATCGTTCTCTACGGCAGCCGCTGGTATGGCAGCCTGGGCACGGCGGACTCGGCCGGCACCAAGCTGTTCGCCGTCAGCGGCTCGGTGGCGCGCCCCGGCGTGTACGAGGTGCCGTTCGGCGTGCCGCTGCGCCACCTGCTGAACGACCTGGCCGGCGGCCTGCGCCCCGGCCGGCGCCTCCAGGCGGTGCTGACGGGCGGCGCCGCCGGCACGTTCCTGACGCCCGCGCAGCTCGACACGCCCCTCAGCTTCGAGGATTTCCGGCGGGCCGGCGGCACGATCGGCGCCGGGACGATCATGGTGTTCGACGACACCGTGGACCTGCGCGATGTGCTGGCGCGCATCGGGGCGTTCTTCGCCCACGAGAGCTGTGGCAAGTGCTACCCCTGCCAGCTCGGCACGCAGCGCCAGGCCGAGATCCTGCGCCGCCTGGCCGAGGGGCGCGCGCGCCCCGGCGACGCCGAGACGCTGCTGGAGCTCGGCGCGGTGATGGCCGACACCAGCATCTGCGGCCTGGGGCAGACGGCGGCGATGGCGGCGATCAGCGCGCACGGGCGCTGGCCGGGGGTGTTGGCGGGGGGACAGCGGATAGGGAGCGGATAAGCGGAGAGCGCTGGTGCCGAGCATGGCGCGCAGCCCCGGCGCCGCCGCCGGCGGCGGATGGGGAGCGGATACGCGGAGAGCGCTGGTGCGGTGCCGGGGCAGCGTGCGCGCTGCGGTGCGGAGTGGCCACCGCGTAGGGGCAGACCGGCGTGTCTTCCCACATTGGGCCGCATTGCCGAGTTGGGCTGCGTTGCGCCACCGCCCGCAATGGCGGCAATGAGGGCGCAGACACCGGCACCCCTGTTGCACCCCTGCGCGGTGGGGACGCTGCACCAGCGAACCCCGCACAGCGGTCACCTGGAACGGTTCTGCACTGGAGGAGCGCTCATGACCACCCCCACCACATCTCCCCTCGTCTCGCTGACGATCGACGGCCAGCAGGTGCGGGCGCCGGCTGGCACGACGATCCTGGAGGCCGCGCGCGCCGCCGGCGTCGAGATCCCGACGATCTGCTACCACCCCAGCCTGACCGCCAACGCCGTCTGCCGGCTCTGCACGGTGGAAGTGGCCGGCGCGCGCACGCTCCAGCCCGCCTGCGTCGCCCGCGTCGCGCCGGGCATGGTGGTGAGCGCCGATTCGCCGCGCGTGCGGGCCGGGCGGCGCGTGATCCTGGAGCTCTTGGCCTCGGCGGTGGACTTGCGCGAGGCGCCCGAGATCCAGCGCTTCATCGAGCGCTACGGCGCCGACGTGGCGCGCTTCGCCGGTGGGGCGCGCCGCGCGTTCCCGGTGTACGACGACAACCCGTTCTACATCCGCGACTACTCGCAGTGTGTGATGTGCTGGCGCTGCATCCAGGTGTGCGCCGAGGACGTGCAGTACACCTTCGCGCTCACATGGGGCGGGCGCGGGTTCGAGAGCCACGTCACCACCGCCTTCCACGAGGACATGCCCGACACCTCCTGCGTCTTCTGCGGCAACTGCGTCGGCGTCTGCCCGACCGGGGCGCTGATGGGGAGGGCCGAATTTGAGATCGTGCGGCGTTCAGGCGGGCGCGTGGGGGAACCTGGTCCCCCCACATCTCCCGCCTCCACCGGGGGCGTGGGGCCCAGCCCCACGAAGTGAGGCGATGATGCACCCAGATCGCGTCGTCCGCTCCACCTGCCCGTACTGCGGGGTGGGCTGCCAGATCGATATGAACATCCTCGGGGACCGGATCGTGCGCATCGACGCACCGTTCGATGCGGCCCCGAACTATGGGAGGCTGTGCGTCAAGGGGCGCTTCGGCGCCGACTTCGTCCACCATCCCGGCCGCCTGACCACGCCGCTCGTCCGGCGCACCCCACAGGCGCCCGGCGCGCGCACCCCGGCCGCCGGCCCCGGTGACTGGCGCGCGGCGCGTTGGGACGAGGCGCTCGACCTGGTGGCGCGCCGGCTGCTGGAGCTGCGCGAGCGCCACGGGCCGGACTGCATCACCGCCAACGCCTGCGCCAAGGCCACCAACGAGGACAACTACCTGCTGCAGAAGTACATCCGCGCCGTGATCGGCACCAACAACATCGACCACTGCACCCGCCTCTGCCACGCCGCCAGCGTCGTCGGCTTGCAGCTGGCGATCGGCTCGAGCGCCATGAGCAACGCGATCGCCGAGATGAAGGACCTCGAGTGCTTCATCATCACCGGCTCGAACACCGCCGAGAACCACCCGGTGATCGCCACCTTCCTCAAGCAGGCGGTGCGCCGCAACGGCGCCCGGCTGATCGTGATCGACCCGCGCCAGACCGAGATGACCCGCTTCGCCACGCTCTGGCTGCGCCACCGCCCCGGCAGCGACGTGGCGCTCTTCAGCGCCATGGCGCACGTGATCGTCGAGGAGCAGCTCTATAACCGGGAGTTCGTCGCCGCGCGCACCGAGGGCTTCGCCGAGTACCTCGGCAGCCTGGAGGAGGCCACGCCGGAGTGGGCCGAGGGGATCTGCGGCGTGCCGGCCGGAGACATCCGCGCCGCCGCGCGCATGTACGCCACCGCCGGCCGCGCCGCGATCTACTGGGGCATGGGCATCAGCCAGAGCAGCCACGGCACCGACAACGCGCTGGCGCTGATCAACCTGGCGCTGCTGTGCGGCCACATCGGCCGGCCCGGCACCGGCCTCAACCCGCTGCGCGGCCAGAACAACGTCCAGGGCTGCTCGGACGTGGGCGGCATCCCCGGCTTCTACACCGCCTACCAGCCGATCAGCGACCCGGCGGCGCGCGCCCGCTTCGAAGCGGCCTGGGGCACGAGGCTGCCCGAGCGCATGGGGCTGACAACCACCGAGATGGTGGACGGCATCCTCACCGGCGAGGTGCGCGCCTGGTATGTGATGGGCGAGAACCCGCTGATGAGCGAGCCGGACCTGAACCACGCCCGCCACGCCGTCGAGCGGCTCGAGTTCTTCGTCGCCCAGGACATCTTCTTCAATGAGACCAACGTCTACGCCGACGTGATCTTGCCGGCCGCGGCCTTCGCCGAGAAGGACGGCACCTACACCAACTCGGACCGGCGGGTGCAGCGCGGGCGCAAGGCGCTCAGCCCGCCCGGCCAGGCGCGCGCCGACTGGGAGATCGTGGCGGAGTTGGCGCGGCGCACGCTGGCGCTCCAGGGGCGCGACGACGCCGGCTGGCGCTACACGCACCCCTCCGAGATCTGGGAGGAGCTGCGGCGCGTCACGCCCGAGTTCTCCGGCATCACCTACGAGCGCCTGGAGCGCGAGGGCGGCGTCCACTGGCCCTGCCCATCGCTTGACCACCCCGGCAGCCCGTACCTGTTCGCCGAGGAGTTCCCGCGCGGGCGGGGGAAGTTCTGGCCGGTGAGCTACCGCGTCACCAGCGAGCAGCCGGACGACGAGTACCCCTTCACGCTCAACACCGGCCGGGTGCTCTACCACTGGCACGGCGGGACGCTGACGCGCGCCTCGGCGCTGGACCGCATCTGGCCGGAGTGCACCGTGGAGCTGCACCCCGCCGACGCCGCCCGGCTGGGGCTGCAGACCGGCGACTGGGTGGAGGTGACCAGCCGGCGCGGGCAGATCACCGCGCGCGTGCTGGTGACCGGCCGCTCGCCTGAGGGGGTGGTGTTCATCCCGTTCCACTTCGCCGAGGCCGCCGCCAACACCCTCACCGAGCAACGCCTCGACACGCGGGCGAAGATCCCGGACTACAAGGTGTGCAGTGTGCGGGTCGAGCGAGCCTCACGCCCGCCTGAGCGCCCCGGCGCCGACACGCCGCTCACCGACCGGGGGACGATCAAGGACCCGGTGGCGGGGTAGCCGCCTACGCGATGGTCCCGGCAGCCCTCGTGACTTTTGTGCGTAACCAGCGCGACCTGCCGCCGCGCCGCATCACTTGGCGAAGAGCTCGGCCAACACCGCGAGGACTCTGGCCTGAGTGGCGGGCGTGATCCGGCCCAGGTGCCTGACCAGACGGCGCTTGTCGACGGTTCGTATCTGATCCAGCACGATGTGGCCGTCCTTGCCCTCGAAGCGCGTGGCGACGCGGGTCGGATATGCCCGGCTTTCGTCGTCACCGGCGCGACGATGACCATCTGGATGTAGTCGTTCATATCATCGGGAGAGATGATCAGACACGGCCGAGTCTTCTGGATCTCGGCGCCGACGGTGGAATCCAAGGTGACGAGGTAGACGTCGAAGCGCTTCATTGCCACTCCCACTCCGTCTCGTCCCACTCGGTCCGTAGGTTGTCCGGGTCCAGGAGGGTGTCGTCGCGCCGGGCGGCCATGCGGCGAAACTGCTCGGCCCAGCCGGCGCGGGGCGCCTTGCTGGCCCGCACTATCTATCATCCAGAACGTCGCCCCCTGCGGAGGGACTGTGCTATAGTATTGTGTACCCGACGCACGGAGGCGATAGTGACAGGACGTACGCGGGGGCCTCGCCCCGAAGACAAGGTTTCGCTGCGCGGCTCCCAACGTGACCGTTCGGGGAGGCTCGGAGGGGCTGCGCCCCTCCAAAACAACCTTCGAGGATTCTTTTCGGGGGCCAGAGGGCACTCCGCCCCTCGAACCACCCATCTGGGGGATCATGATACAGACGCGCGGAGGTGCGGCGCATCACTATGCCCGAGCTCTTCCAGGTGACGACCGTCGCCGAGGCCCTTCAGCGGCTGCTGGCATCGGTGGTACCCCTCGGGCGCGCCGAGCGCGTGGCGCTACACGCGGCGCTCGACCGGGTGACCGCCGCGGATCTGCACGCCCCGGCGGACCTACCAGCCTTCGCGCGCGCAACGATGGACGGCTTCGCGGTGCGCGCCGCCGATACCTACGGCGCGAGCGAGGGGCTGCCGGCCTGTCTCACCATCTGTGGCGAGGTGCCGATGGGCCGCGCCGCCGCGCTGGAAGTGCGCGCTAGCCAGGCGGCGCGTATCCACACCGGCGGCATGCTCCCGCCTGGCGCCGACGCGGTGGTGATGGTGGAGCACACCCAGCCGCTGGACGAGCGCACGATCGAGGTGGTCCGGCCGGTGGCGGTAGGCGAGAACGTCATCCCGCCCGGCGAGGACGTGCGCGCCGGCCAGCTGCTCCTCCCGCGTGGCCATCGCATGCGCCCGCAGGACGTGGGGGCGCTGGCGGGCGTGGGCCTCACGGAGGCGCCGGTGGCGGCCCGCCCGCGGCTGGCGATCCTCGCCACCGGGGACGAGGTGGTGCCGCCGGAGCGCGCGCCCGCACCGGGCCAGGTGCGTGATATCAACACCTTCACCATCGCCGCGCTGACCCGCCGCGCCGGCGGTGAGCCGGTGCCGTGCGGCATCGCGCCCGACGAGGCCAGGGAACTGGCGCGCATGGCCGCCGCCGCGCTCACCAACGCGGACGTGCTGGTGATCTCGGCCGGCAGCTCGGTAAGCACCCGCGACATGACTGCGCAGGTGATCGACGGGCTAGGCCGCCCGGGCGTGCTGGTCCACGGCATCTCTATGCACCCCGGCAAGCCGACGATCCTGGCGCTGGCAGGCGGCGTGCCGGTGTTCGGCCTGCCCGGCAACCCGGTCTCCACCATGGTCGCCTTCGAGCTGTTCGTGGCGCCCACGCTGCTGCGCCTCCAGGGGTGCGAAGCCGCGGTGGGCACGCGCGAGGCTCAGGCCCGCCTGGTGCGCAACGTCGCCTCGCACCCCGGCGTCGAGGACTTCGTGCCGGTGCGCTTGGAGCGCCGCGCAGGTGAGCTGTGGGCCGACCCGGTGTTCGGCAAGTCCAACCTGATCACCACCATGGTCCGCGCCGACGGGCTGCTGCACGTGCCGCTGGACCGCGCCGGGATCTACGCCGGGGAGATGGTGACGGTAACGCTGTTCTGATGTTGGAGTAGGGTGCACCAGTGTGGGCGCCCGCATGGCCCACATGACAGGCGATGGCGTGGCACCACGCCGCGCAGCGGTGCAATGCGGGCCAGCACGCCGATCGGCCCCTTCTGCGTTGTGGGCGGCAACGTCATCCATGTTCGAGGTGCTGTCAACTACCGCGCTGAAGGCGGCGGCTTGCCCTCATCGCTCGCAACGAGCGACAGGGCTTCAGGTCCGGTTGACGGCGGCCCACTGAGCCGGAGCGCAGTAGAGCGCAGACGGATGTTCACCGCGGCGTTGACATCCGCATGGGCCTCGTGCCCACAATGAGGACAGGTGAAGGCAAGGCGCTTCCGCACGCCACGCAACCCACAGCGCGAGCAATCCTGGCTGGTATAGGCCGGATTGGCATCATCGACCAGCAGCCCGCGCCGTTCGGCAGCGTTCGTCACGCTCTGCCGCATCAAGCGGCGTTGCCACTGGCTGAGGCGGCGGCGCGTGCCCTTCCGCACCCGCAGTTTCACAGAAGCGGGCATCGCGCCCACGCTCGCCAATCAGGAACAAGGCAGTAGGACGCTTGAAGGCAAACGGGCGCTGCGCGGGCCTCTTGTTCGCTTTCGCACTCGCGTAAGCTCCGGCGACGAGCCGGATCGCCGTACAGGTCAGCTGGCTGCTGATCGTGCCTTTGACCTGTTCGTACACCACACGATGCAACGTGAGTGCCGACAGCGGTCCCCGGCGGAGGTTTTTATGGCGCGACGCTACTACCTGGAGGACCTCCCCCTGGACGAGGCCTGGCGGCGCTTCGAGGAGGCGCTGGCGCGGGCGGGGAGCCTGCGGCTGCCGGAGCCGGAGCGCGTGCCGCTGAGCGAGGCGTGCGGCCGTATTACCGCCGTGCCGGCCTGGGCCGCGCTCTCCTCGCCGCACTACCACGCCGCAGCGATGGACGGCGTGGCGGTACGCGCCGCCGACACGCTGGGCGCCAGCGAGACCGCGCCGCTGCGCCTGGCCCTCGGCGCGCAGGCTGCCTGGGTGGACACCGGCGACCCGCTGCCGCCCGGCGCCGACGCGGTGATCATGGCCGAGCACGTCCAGACGGTCGATGACGCGACGGTCGAGATCATGGCGCCGGTGGCTCCCTGGCAGCACGTGCGCCCGCTCGGCGAGGACATCGTGGCCACCGAGCTGGTGCTGCCGGAGAACCACCTCATCCGGCCAGTGGATGTGGGCGCGCTCGCCGCTGCGGGCCTGGCAGAGGTGACGGTGCGCCGACGCCCGCGCGTGGCGATCATCCCCACCGGTACCGAATTGGTGTCGCTTGGTGCCGGCGACCAACGACCAACGACGAACCACCGGCGACCAACGACCAACGACCAACCACCGACGACCGGCGACCGAGGACCGACGACCGGCGACCAACCACCGACGACCGACGACCGGCGACCGGCGACCGACGGCAAACGACCGACGGCAAACGACCGGCGCTCGGCGGCCACTGACCAACTGGCGTTAGGTAATGGCGACGTGTTCGCATCAGATGCGGGGGGGCATTCGTCGTTCGTCGTTCGTCGTTCGTCGGATCTCCGCCCCGGTCAGATCATCGAGTTCAACTCCCTGGTGCTGGCCGGGTACGTGGCCGAGTGGGGCGGGGTGGCGACGCGCCTGCCGCCGGTGCCGGACAGCCGCGAGTTGGTGCGAGCGGCCGTCGCGCGGGCGCTGGATGGGCACGATATCGTCGTGGTGAACGCCGGTTCGTCGGCCGGCGCCGAGGACTACACCGCCGCCGTGCTCGCCGAGTTGGGCGAGGTGGCGGTGCACGGGGTGGCCATCCGCCCCGGCCACCCGGTGATCCTGGCGGTGGCCGGCGGAGTCCCGGTGCTTGGCCTGCCCGGCTACCCGGTCTCGACGGCCATCACCGCGGACCTGTTCCTGCGCCCGTTGGTCTACCGGCTGCAGGGGCGCGCGCCGCCGCGCCGACCGACTCTGCAGGCCACCATCAGCCGCAAGCTGCTCTCGCCCATGGGCGAGGACGAGTTCGTACGGGTGACGCTTGGGCGAGTGGACGAGCGCACGGTGGCAACGCCGCTGGCGCGCGGGGCGGGCGTGATCACCTCGCTGGTGCGCGCGGATGGCCTCGTGCGCATCCCGCGCTTCTCCGAGGGGCTGCACGCCGGCGCCCAGGTGGAGGTGGAGCTGCTACGCGACCCATCCGAGGTGGCCGGGACGATCGTCGCCGTCGGCAGCCATGACCTGGCACTGGATCTGCTGGCGAGCCACGTGCGCCGCTTTGCGCCCGCAGCGCGCCTGGTGTCGGCCAACGTCGGCAGCCTCGGCGGGCTGCTGGCGCTCAAGCGCGGCGACGCACACCTGGCCGGCACGCATCTGCTGGACGAGGAGCGCGGCGAGTACAACTGGCCGTTTGTGGAGCGGCTGCTGCCCGGCCAGGACATCGTGCTGGTCAACCTGGCCTACCGTGACCAGGGGCTGATCGTGGCGCCCGGCAACCCGCAGGGGCTGCACGACCTGGCGGACCTGACGCGGCCCGATGTGCGCTTCGTGAACCGGCAGAGGGGCGCCGGCACCCGCGTGCTGCTGGACTTCCACCTCAAGCAGCGCGGCATTTCCCCCGAGCAGATCGCCGGCTACGAGCGCGAGGAGTTCACCCACATGGCGGTGGCGGCGGCGGTCCTCAGCGGCGCCGCCACCGCCGGCCTCGGCATCCTCGCGGCCGCGCGGGCGCTCGGCCTGGAGTTCGTCCCGCTGTTCACCGAGCGCTACGACCTGGCGGTGCAGCGCCGGCACTGGGAGAGCGAACTGCTGGCGCCGCTGCGCCAGGCCCTCGCCAGCCAGGAGTACCGCCAGGCGGTGAGCGCGCTCGGCGGCTACGACGTGCGTGAGATGGGCAGGATCATCACTCCGCAGGGTCGCGGCTGACGAAGGCCCACAGCAGTGGCGCCGTCCCACGCCCGGCCGGGCCCAGCGGGCACCCCGCGGCGGGCGGGGGTGTGTGAGGGGTTTCACCCCTCACGCGCCCCTTTTCAACCAGGCTCTCACGGGCGCCCTGGCGGCGGCACGCCGTACGACTTCGGCACGGCAGGGTTCGGCCCGCTCACCTGCAGGGCGAGCGGCCCGGTGATGTTGTCCCCCTCATCCGCCTCGGCCACCGCGCCGGACGCCACGCCGGGGTTCCAGCTGTCCACCGAGACGTAGAGCGCGCTGGTGCCGCTCGCGAACCAGCCCGGCCAGCGGCTGTAGGGCGCGGCGAACCCGCCGGCGTCCGAGGTGAGCGTGACGCGCTCTCCGGCGCGCACGCCGCTCACCGCCCAGGTGAGGCCGAAGCACGGGTCGAGCGCGCACACCTGGTTCCACGTCACGTTGGGGCCAGCGGGCGGTGTGCGCGGGCTGATGAACAGATCCACCCAGAACGGCCCGGCGTCGCCGCCGCCGCTGTTCTCCACCACCACCACGACGCGCACCGGCTCCCCGGCGCGGTAGGCCTCCCGGCGCGGCTCGACCGTCAGCGTGGCGCGCAGGTTCGGTGGGCCGGGGTCGGCGACGACCGGCAGGAACAGGCGGTCGATCGCCCCGGCGCCCGGCCGCCCAGGCGCCAGCGCGGTGTAGCCGGCGGCGTCGAGCGCCTGGTAGAACAGGTGCGGCGTCACACCCACCGGCGGTGCGGGGATGGTCGCCTCGAACGTCTCCACGCCGGTGCGCGTGAGCGTCACCTGCTGCCACTGCTCGCCGTCCGGCGTGTAGAGCGCGCTCACCTCGTGCAGGCCCGTCCCGCCGGTGTCCGTGACCGTAGCCGTGATGCGGATGTCGTCGGCGCTGGCGAGCGACGGGCCGGCGAGCAACTGCGCCCGCAGACTGCGGATGATCGGGCGGCTTGCGGCCGCCAGCACCTCGGGCGGCGCGCTAGCCGGGTCGACGTAGGTGACCGCAAGCTCCATGCGCTCGAAGAGGCGCAGGTGGCCGTAGCGCGCGTCCGTGGCGATGAACTGCGCCGGCGTCACCGCCAGCGTGTCGGTGTAGGCATCGCCGCCGGCCAGCCGCTCGGAGATGCGCAGCGTCGCGAAGGGCTGCTCGGGCAGCCACACGCCCAGCGCCGTCATGGCTGGCTCCTCCAGCGCGAGCACGTCCGTCATCGTGGTAGTCACCTGCGGGTCGTACCAGCGCTCGGGGAGCGTACGGGCGCTGACGAGCCGCACGCCGCGTGGCCGGAGCGGGGCCTGCCCGGCCGCCCCGGCTAGCGTGATGTCGTAGGCGATGACGGGCAGCGCCGGGCGGCCGGGCGCCATCTGCGCCGCGATGTCCAACTCGTCCAGCACCAGCACGCCGGTGCGCAGGCTGTCCCGCACGGTAGCCCGCACGATGCGCGGCGCTGGCTGGCCGTGCTCGAGGGCAAACTCGCTCTCCAGCACAATCGTGCGGGTGACGATGCCGTTGGCGTCCGGCAGCGCCTTCAGGGGGGCCGGCAGCGCGGCGACCTGCTGCGGGGCGCTCTGGCGCGGGACGCGCACCTGGATGAACGGCAGACCGTAGAGCGTGACCTGCTCGATCACCTTCTGGTCGTAGACCGAGAAGCCCTTCGGCCCACTGCCGCGGACGTAGCGGCGCTTGGCGCGCGTCAGCGCCTCGCCGATCGTCGGCGCGCGCTCGACCCCATCACTGCCGCGCACGGTATCGCCGAGCGCGGCGGCGAAGAGCGCCGAGAGCCGCTCGCTGTAGCCCACCAGCGCCCGGTCGCCATAGCCGTAGCCGGTGTTGCCCACCCAGTTGCCGCCGTGCCGCAGCACCGCGCTTGCGAAGTCCGGCGCGAGCGGAGAACCAGGCGCGAAGGCCGAGTCCGGGGCATTCAGGCCCGCGTGGCAGCCCACCGACCAGAACAGCGTCGGGGCGCCGTTACGGTTGAAGAACGCCTCGGCAGGCGTGGCTGGCAGGATGTGCTGCAGCCGCGCCGCACCGAACGTACCGGCGCTGCTGTTCGGCGGGATGCTCTCGAAGTGTGTGAAGTGGCCGTTGAGCGCGATCAGGCGGTAGGCCGATCCCGCGCCGCTGTAGCCGTCCGGCAGCGCCCCCGTGGCCCCGAACAGTGCCGTCGCCAGGTCGGCGGCGGTCCACGTCTCGCTCACGAGGCGGGTCACCTGCGCGGCGCTCAGGCCGAGGCGGCGCTCGAACACCCGCCCGATGGCTTCGGCCTGGTCGGTGGTGAATTCGTAGCCGGTGATGAGCGCCTGCGAGCCCGCGCCGGTGGTGTCGATCGTAAACGCGTCGGCGCCACCCGCCGCGGCCGCGATGTAGCTCTCCAGGTAGGCCAGGATATCCTCCGGCGTCTCCACCAGCCGGCCGACCCCTAGATCTGGGACGAACAGGCCGCGCCCGAGCCAGGGGGTCGGCGCGCGGTCGGCGTAGAAGGAGTCGGTCTGGATGAAGCGGTGGAACAGGCCGGCGAGCAGCGGGCTGTCCGGCAGCGCTCCTTCGTCGCCGCGCAGCCGCTGCAGGTAGCGGTCCTCGGGCGCGATCGGCGAGAGGTCCGGCACGCGGTAGAACGGGAGGACGTCGTCGGCGCCCACCAGCACCACGTTCGCGGCGCCGGGGTAGTAGCTGGTGATCGCCCGGTCCAGCACATACCAGATCTGCTGAGCCACCTCGTTGGCGAGCAGCGGCTGGCCGGGCTGCGCGTCCCATGCGCGGTAGAGGTCGCGCAATCGTGCAGCCTCGGCGGCCGGCAGCGCCGGCATGCCGGTGCGTCCGGCCAGGTCGAGCGCTACGCCGCGGGCATCGGGGGCATTGAGCAGCGGCCCTGTGCGGTCGTTCAGGATCTGGATCAGCCGCTCGATCTGCGCCGGGTCGCCGCGGTAGCGCTCGGAGTTATAGAGGAAGATCGTGCGCACACCGGCGTCCGGCTGGAGGTCCAGCGCGCTCACCGGCCCGGCGCGGCTGGCAGGCTGCGGGGCCACCAGTGTCCCCGGCAGCAGAGTCACGTCGAGCCGGTATGGCTGCGCGGGGTCGGCGTCGCCGCCGCTCACCACGGCCAGGAAGTACTGGCCGCCGCTGGCGAGGAAGGCGTGCAGCGCCTCGTCGGTCAGGCCGCGGTTGGTGGAGGCCGCCACGATCTTGCCCTTGATGTCGCCGTCGAAGATGATGCTCGGGTCGAAGATGATGCTCGGGTCCAGCACGCCGAGCGACTCAAGCTCACCTTCCTCGTTGGTATCGCTGGCATCAGCGAACTCGCTCAGGTCCAGGCTATCGCTGACGGGCAGGGTGACACGCGGGTCGGAGAGCAGCAGCAGATCGTAGTCGGCCGGCAGGTCGAGCGTCACGGACACGGCGGAGCCGGGCGGGGCGCTGAAGGAGAACCAGTCGACGTCGGCGGTGGCGCTGATGTGGCCGGTGATCGCCGCTCGCTGTGCGCCGCCGGCCTCCGGCGGGCCGAAGCTGAGCGCGTTAGCCTGCGGGAAGAGCACGCCATTCGGCTCGCGCTCGGCGGGGGTCTGGCCGGTGGGGGGCGGGGCGGCGGTCTCCAGCGCACCGATGTCGCAGCGGCCCTGCGGCCGCGCCACACCGCGCTGGTCGGTGGGCGGGCAGCGCGAGTCGTCGCCGCGGTCCACCGCCGGGCTGTCGGACTGCGGCAGATGGCTGCGGGTGAGGCCACCGTTCTCCGCCAGCGGCCCGAGCCGCGGGTCCACCGGGCTTGCGGCGCTGCCGACCAGGTCGCTCGGCTGCGTGGTGAAGCCGCAGCCGTCGCCCACGCCCAGGAGGTTAAAGCCGCCACTGCCGACCGGCCCGGCGCAGTCCGGCGCGGCGCCGGCGTTGCCGGCCAGGATCGTGCCGTGCAGCGTGGCGCCACCGGCGGCCACGCTCAGGCCGCCCGCCCCGGCGCTGGCGCTGTTGCTGATGACCGTGCTGCTCGCGATCGTCGCGCTGCCGCCCGCCACGGCGACGCCACCCGCCCCGCCCGTGCCGGTGAACTGGTTGAGGCTGACGGTGCTGTTGTGGAGGGTGAGCGCGCCGCCCGACACCGCGATGCCGCCCGCGCCGGTTGTGCCCATGTTGCCGGCCACCAGGCTGGCAGTGATGGTCATCAGGCCGCTGCTGCTGATACCGCCCGCGGCGGTGCCGCCCAGGGTGCCGCTGCTCACAACGGTGTTACTGACCACGCTGGAGTTCAGCAGGAACGCCGACCCGTGGTTGGAGAGGCCGGCGGCCCCCACGCTACCAGCCGTGCGGTTGCCACTGACGATCGTATCCGCCAGCACCAGCCGGCCGCCGTTGCGGATGCCGCCGGCCTCGCCGCTCGCTATCAGCCCAAAGTTATCCCGCACCGCGCTGCCGATCAGCGTCAGGTCGCCGGTGTTGTCTATGCCGCCGGCAAATCCGCTGCCGCCGGTGATGGTGACGCCGGAGAGGCGCGCTGTGACCTCTGGCGATATGGTGAGCGTCGTACCGAGGCCGCCACCGTCGAGGATGGTGGTGGCCCGCCCCGCGCCGTCGATCGTCACATCCTGGGCGAGCGTGAGCGTCCCGGTGTACAGACCCGCGGCGACGCTGACGACGTCGCCGGCGCGCGCCTGGGCCAGCGCGAAGCCGATCGTGCGGCAGGGCGCGCTGGCGACCAGGCAGGCGGTGGTGTCGCTGCCGGACGGCGCGACGTAACGGATGTCAGGGCCAGCCTCGTAGGCGCCGATGTCACAGGCCGGGCCGTGCGGCCGTGGCGCGCCCCGCTGGTCCGTGAGGGGGCAGCCCGGTCCGAGGGCCGCGTCGAGCGCCGGGCTGTCCGGCAGCAGCGCGTGGGTGAGTGTGGGGCCACCGTTCGCGCGCAGCGGGCCAAGCAGCGGACTCACGCCGGTCAGATCGGTCGAGGCGAACCCACTGGCGCCGGCCGGGTCGCCGATCAGGTTGTAGCCCTGCGAGGTGACCGCGGCCTGGAGGTCCGGCCCTGCCGGGGCGGTGTTCCCGGCCGCGATCGTCGCGCGCATCTCCAGCGTGTCCGGCGCGCCCTGGGTCAGCACCCCGCCGCCGGTCGTGCCGGCCTGGTTCTGGGTGATCGTCACGTGCGAGAGCGCGAGGAGGGTGGACACGCCACCGTTGATCGCACTGCTATGGATCGCCCCGCCGCCGAAGCCAGCCCGGTTCGCGCTGAGCGTGGTGTTGCGCAACTCGGCGCGCGTGGTGCCGCCGAACTGCGCGTAGCTCGCGACCGCCCCGCCGTAGTTGCCAGCGTTGTTGTCGCTCAGGACGCTCTCGAACACCAGCAGCGTCGCGGTGAACGCGCCGAAGGTGACGTTCCCGATCGCGGCGCCCTCGCGGTCGGCCTGATTACCGGTGATCGCCGTGCGGACGACCGTCAGGGAGACGTTCCGGCTGCTCGCCCAGTTCGCCAGCGCGCCGCCGTTCGCCAGGCCCGTGCGCGCGGTATTGCCGGTGAGGACGCTGTCGACGACCGTCAGCGCGCTCTGGTTGAGGATGCCGCCGCCGCCGTCCGCCAGGCCGTTGCGCACCGTCACGCCGCTCACCGTCACCGTCCCGGCAGAGATGGTCATCACCCGCTGCGTGCCGCCGCCGTCCAGGACCGTCGCGTCGGGGCCGGCGCCCTGCAGCGTCAGGTCCTTATCGATCGTCAGGCTCTCCGTGTACACCCCCGGCCCGATACGGATCTCGCCGCCAGGGAGCGCCCTGGCCACCGCGGCGCCGATCGTCCGGCAGGGCGCGGCGGCGGAGAAGCAGTCGTTTGTGTCGCTGCCGGCGGGCGCAACGTAGAGGGTGGGCGCCTGGGCGCGGGCGGTGGGTGGCGGCGCCGCGGGGAGCGCGGCCGAGAGCGCGACAAGCAGCAGCAGCGCAAGGACGCGCGCCGTGGGCGCCGGCATCGCATGTCGCATGGCGGTCTCCTCCTGGCGCTCGCGCGCGTTGTATGTCCGGCGCCTTCCTATGTAGAGGGCGGAAGCCGTGCTTCCGCCCACGGGAGCAGGGCTCCTGCACTCCACAGGGCTTGTGCAGGCACGCTCTACAGCGACGTGCAACATGGTTGAACGCCAGGAGCGCGCGCATCGTGCGCGCAGGCGGGCGAGACGCCCGCGCTCCCGGCATGCGGCCGGTTCAATGGTTCTGCACTTCGCTAAGGGTCTATCCGCACACGGCGTTTGCGGGGGCTTGGGGGCGCCACCCCTCCAAACCTCCCGCGTTGCGGATACGCTCTAGCGTGCGGCGGGGTTCGTCTCCCCTTCCACCAGCACCAACTCGAGCCCGCCGAGCGAGAGGGTGTCACCGGGGCGCAGGGCACGCTCGCGCACCCGCTCGCCGTTGACGAATGTCCCGTTAGTGGACCCCAGGTCGGTGACGACCACGGCGCGCTCGGGGGCGCTCAGCCGCAGGTGCTGGCGGGAGACGCGCGCGTCGTCGATCACCACGTCGCACCCCTGGCCGCGCCCGATCACCAGCGGGAGCCGGTCGAGCGCGATGGTGTGCGCCCCGTCCGGTGAGCGCAGCGCGCGGCGCGGGGGCCGGCTCTGCGCAGTGCCGCCAGCCGGGATGGGGGACGTGATCCGGCCCCAGCGGGAGGCGCGCAGCGCCCGGGCATCGGCCACCGCCTGCTCCAGCGGCATCGTGGCGCCGGCGGCCCACGCCTGGTCGAACTCGGCGGGATCGAAGCTCTGGCGGGCGGCCAGCACGATCCGCTCGTGGGCCAGCCGCTCGGCCGGGAGCAGGGAGGCGCCGATCGCCTGGCGCAGCGCCTCGGCCGCCCCCCACAGCCGCGCGGCCCGCTTCGGCTGGCCGTGGACGCCGGCGAACTGCGCCATGGCCTCGAGCGAGCGCGCCACCCCCTCCTGATCGCCCAGGTCCCAGCGCATCGCCAGGCTCTCCTCGTAAAGCGCGGCCGCCTGCGCCAGCTCCTCCTCGTGCTGCGCCACGTCGCCGAGCAACTTGAGCGCGGTAGCGATCCCGGCGGTATCGCCGAGCTGGCGGCGCAGCTCCAGGCTCTCCTCCAGCACCGCGCGGGCCCGGCGGGTGTCGCCCTGGTCCACCAGGGCCCAGCCGAGGTTGCTGAGGGCGCGGGCGATATTGACGCGGTCGGCGAGTTGGCGGAAGATCGCCAGCGCCTCCTCATAGTACGCGATGGCCTGCGCGTCGTCGCCGCGGCTCTTAGCGGCCGCGCCGAGGTTGTTAAGCGTGGCCGCCACCCCCACCATATCGTCCAGCTCGCGGCGCAGGGCGAGGCTGCGGGCGTAGAACCGCTCGGCCTCCGCCAGGTCCCCTTGGGCCCAGGCCAGCGCGCCGCCGCCGTTGAGCACGCGGGCGTGCAGCCCGATCATGGCAGCGGGCTGCGGCGCATCCGGCGCGTCCGCCGGGCGTGGCTCGGCCAGCGGCAGGCCCTGGTCCACCATCGTCAGGGCGTGGGCGGTCCAGCGGCGGCCCTCGCTCAGGTAACCGCGCGTATACCAGAAGCGCTGCAGCGTGGCGCAGAGGCGCAGCGCGTGCTCGGCGGCGGGCTGCTCGCGCGCCCAGGACAGCGCAGCGCGCAGGTTGAACAGCTCGAGGTCCAGCCGCTGCAGCCAGCGCCCCTGCTCCGGCCCGGAGAGCCCGGCATCGGCCTCAGCGGCCAGCCGCAGGAAGTACGCCGCGTGGTGGCGGCGCAGCCGCTCGGCCTCGCCGCGGTCGTACAACCGCTCGAGGCCGAAGTCGCGGATCGTCGCCAGCATCTGGAAGCGCACCTCACCGCTGTGGTCGGCCTGGCGCAGCAGGCTGTGGTCCACCAGCGACATCAGGCGGGCCAAAGTCACCAGCCGATCTCTGCCACCGCCCGCGCGGGCCTCGCCGACGCTGGCGCTGTACAGCCCGCCGACCACCTCCTCGGCGGCGGCGCGGGTGAAGCCGCCGTCGAACACCGACAGGTAGGTGAACAGCGCCCGCTCGTCCTCGTCCAGCAGGTCGTAGCTCCAGGCGATCGTGTCGCGTAGCGCCCGCTGGCGGGCTTCACGGTCGCGCGCGCCGCCGGTGAGCAGGTCCAGGCGGTTGCTCAACTCGGCCAGCAGCGCGGAGGGCGGGTAGAGCACGCGCGTGAGCGCCGCTGCCAGCTCGATCGCCAGCGGCAGCCCGTCCAGCCGGGCGCAGATCTCGGCCACGTCGCGGGCGTTCTCGGCGGTCAGCGCGAAGCCCGGGCGCACGGCGCGGGTGCGCTCGACGAACAGCGCTACCGCCGGGTTCAGCGCCAGTTGGTCCGGCGGCGGCAGGCGGCGCAGGTCCGGCAGGGGCAGCGGCTGGACCGGCACGGCGTACTCAGCGCTGATGCGCAGCACGGTGCGGCTGGTGACGATCACGTCCAGGTGCGGCGCGGCGGCCAGCAGGTCGCCGATCAGCGGCGCCGCATCGATCAGGCGGTCGAAGGTGTCCAGCACCAGCAGCAGCTTGCGCTCGCGCAGCCACTCCTTGACGCAGGCGAGCAGCGAGCGCCCGCCGCGCTCCTGCACCCCGATCGCCTGCGCGATCGCCGGCAGCACCTGATCCGGCCAGGAGGCGGAGGAGAGGTTGACGAAAGCCACGCCGTGGGGGTAGCGGTCGAGGAGTTGCTCAGCGACGTGCACCGCCAGGCGGGTCTTACCGCCGCCGCCGGGGCCGGTGAGCGTGATCAGGCGCACGTCAGGGCGCAGCAGCAGCGCGATGACCGCGGCGGCGTCCTGGTCCCGGCCGAAGATCCCGGTGGGTTGGGCCGGCAGATTGTTGAGCGGCGCCTCCGGCTGGGCGGCCGGCGGCGGAGGCG
>DATMBA010000101.1:0-1030 GCA_035559635.1 Roseiflexaceae bacterium | reverse complement strand
CGGCGCTCTCGGCCTGGCCCACGTGGGGCCGCACCGCCTGGATCTCGGGCGCGAACGGCCCCGGCGAGCCCTTGAGTGCGTCCAGCGACATGGCGCCCGCCACCTCGAGCGCATCCAGCGCGCGCTCGGCCTCGATCAGGGCCAGCACGCCAAGCGCGCTACAGAACTGCGTTCCGTTGATCAGCGCCAGGCCGTCCTTCTCCATCAACTGCAGCGGCGCCAGGCCGCGCTCGGCCAGCACGTTGAAGGCGGGCACGATCCTGCCCTTGTGCTCCACCTCCCCTTCGCCCATCAGCGCCAGCGCCACGTGCGACAGTGGCACCAGGTCGCCGCTAGCCCCGACCGAGCCGAACTCTGGCACCACCGGATGGATGCCGTGGTTGAGGAATTCGATGAGCAGTTCGACGCACCGCGGCGAGCAACCGGAGTGCCCGTGGGCGAGTGCGTTGGCGCGCAGCAGCATCAGCGCCCGCACCACCTCGCGCGGCACCGGGCTGCCGAAGCCCGCCGCGTGGCTGCGCACCACGTTACGCTGGAGCGCCGCGCGGTCCTCCGGTGCAATCGTGACCTCCGCCAGGCGACCGAACCCGGTGGTCACGCCGTACACCCGCTCTCCCGCGGCGATGCGCTGGTCGATTACCCGGCGGGAGGCTTCCAGCGCTCCGCGTGCCGTGGCGGACAGCTCGACCACCACGGAAGGGTCCCAGGCGACCCGGCCGGTGTCCTCGATCGTGAGCGACCTGCCGTCAATTACCAGTGATGTCATTGGCCCCGGGGGAGAAATGGGTCGGTTGCTAACGGTGGGCCGTCGCGGCTCAGGCGTCAACCACCTCGGGCAGCGGCGCGCGGTCCGCCGTCTCGGTGCGCAGCATGGCTGCGTCGGCGCCGAGCTGGCGCCAGGCGGCGTCGCGCTGGCGCTCGAGCTCGTACAGCGCCACCACCGCGCCTCCGCTGCCGCACAACCGCACCAGGAACGGCTCGGTCTCCCGCACCCGGTCGAGCCAGTGGCCGATCGCGGGCAGGCGGGCCG
>DATMBA010000100.1:0-3010 GCA_035559635.1 Roseiflexaceae bacterium | reverse complement strand
CGGCCCGCCGCAGCGCCGCCCGCGAGGCGAGCAGGCACAGGTTCACCAGCCCGCCCTCCACAGGGGCCAGCCCGGCGTAGCCGCCCTCGAAGAGGAACAGTTCGACCGCGCACCCGGCCTCCGCGCCGGCAACGTGACACTTCACCCCCACCGCCGTGCGCTCGGGGACCCGCGCCGGGCGCGCCCGCAGCCCGCGCACCGGGTGCCGCCCACACGCCACTACCACCGTCCGTGCGCGCACCTCCTCCGCGCCGCCCACCCCTCGCAGCCGCACCGTCGCCATGCCATCGGCGCCAACATGGTATGACGCGGCACTCACTCCCATGCGCACCTCCGCGCCCGCCTGCGTGGCCGCCGCCGCCAGCGCCGCGTCCAGCGCGTAGCGGCTCACGCCCCAGGCCGCGCCCGGCAGGTCCACCCGCAAGGCGCGCTCCGAGGGCGCGGTGATCGCCGCCCCCTCGATCGGCGCCGGGCCCAGGGCGGCCACCGCGTTCAGCAGGCCTAGCGCGCGCAGGCTGCCGCGCGACTCGGGCGAGAGAAACTCGCCGCACACCTTGTGGCGCGGCAGCCGGTCCCGCTCCACCAACAGCACGTCCCAGCCGCGCCGTGCCAGCGCGTGCGCCAGCCCGCTGCCGGCCGGCCCGGCGCCGATGATGATGATGTCGCGCATACCTAGTCCCCGGATCGCTGAGGCGCCGCTCGCCAGCGTGCCCACGAGTCCCTAGCCTCTCGCCTTTAGCCCCTCGATCACCACCAGCCAGCGGAACCACCGCCGCCGTACGTACCACATCCGCCCCACCCCCGGCTCGGCCCGCAGCCGCTCCAGGTCCGCGGCGCGGAAGCCGCGCGCCACCGAGAGCGGCGCGTCGTGGCGGATCATGCGGTTGCGCGAGAGAGCGGCGGTGGCGGCGCGGATGCCCGCCCAGGCCAGCAGGCTGCGCCGCAGGTCGTTCGCCACCACGCCGAGCCGCGCCGCCCGCACCAGCGCCCGCAGCGCCGCACCCAGCCGGGCTTCCGGGATGTGGTGCAGCACCAGCGTTGCGGTGATGATGTCCGCACTGTCCGCCGCCAGCTCGAACATGTCGCCCTGCCGCACCTGCACCCGCGGCTCGCCCGCGAAGCAGCGCGCCGCCTCGGCGCACGTCTGCGGGTTGAGATCCAGAAGCGTTATGTCGAGCTGCACCCCGTGGCGGCGCGCCCAATGCAGCAGCGCGCGGCTGGCGTCGCCCGAGCCGGCGCCGACGTCCAGCAGGCTGAGGCGCAGGGGGCGCCCGGCGGCCCGCCAGAGGCGCGCTACGCCCTCCACGGTGGGCCGGGAGGCGCCGAGCAGCCGGTTGATCAGCCGCAGCTCGCGCAGCGCGCCCGTCAATTCCTCCCCGCCCAGCGCCAGGTCGTCCATCAACTCGGGGGCGGTGGCGCGCACGCGCAGGTCAGGCCAGAGGGGCACATTCCCCACCTTTACCACGCAGGCATGCAGGCGTGAAGATACGCAGGAGTAGTTGTAGGGGGCAGCCCCCGCGTTTGCGTGCTGCTATCATGGCACGAACACCGTCACATCTTCGCGCCTGCGTGTCTGCGGATCGTCGTGTTGTATCGTGATCCCCGCCGGCACATAGGTCATGTGGGCCAACTCGGCCACCAGGCCGGGGCCGAAGGCCATAGCCACCGCCGCCTGCGGGTCGGCCGGCCGCCCGGCGCGTAGTCGCTCGCGCAGCTCGCGCAGCACGAACAGGATGGTCGGCGAAGACATGTTGCCATAGCCGCGTAGCACCGCCCGGCTCGGCGCCGCCTGCTCCTCGCTGAGGCCGAGCGCCTCGGCCACTTGGTCCACGATGCTCGGCCCGCCGGGGTGGATGGCCCAGTGGCGCGGGCGCGGCCGCCCGTCCAGCAGCGCCTCCACCGCCGCCGGCGCGATCTGGCCGATGATGCGCGGCACCTGTGGCGAGAGCGTCATACGGAAGCCGTGGTCGCCGATCCGCCAGCTCATGGCATCCGCCGTGTCCGGCGCGTAGGCGGTGGCGAAGCGGTCCAGCTCGATGCGCTCACGCCCCCCGTGTGGGTCATCGCCGACCAGACAGGCGGCCGCGCCGTCGGCGAACAGCGACGTGACCGTCAGGTTCACCCGGTCCAGCTCCGGCTGGGCGTGGATCGAGCACAGCTCGGCGCACACCACCAGCACACGCGCCTCTGGCCGGGCGCGTACGATCGCGGCCGCCAGGCGCATACCGTTGAAGGCCGCCGAGCACCCCATGAAGCCCACCAGCGTGCGCTCGACGCTGTGGCGCAGCCCGAGCCGGTCGGCGATCGCCAGGTCCAGCCCCGGCGCGAAGAAGCCGGTGCAGCTGACAGCGATCAGGTGGGTGACCGAGGCCGCGGCGGCGGCGACCTCCTCCGGCGCATCGCCCACCAGGTCGGCGAGCGCGCCGCGGGCGGCCGCTACACCGATCGCCGGCGCCTCGCGCGCATAGATCGCCATGCGCTCGGCGGTGGTGGGCGCCTCCTGGAGCGAGCGGGTGGGCGCGAAGCGCGACCCCCCCGGCGGCAGCGAGGCGTCCGGCAGGCAGGAGTGGCGCGTCTCGATCCCCGAGAGGCGGTACAGGCTGCGCACCCAGCGGGCGAGCGCCGGCTGGCCTGCGAGTGCCTCGGCCAGCCACTCGCTGAGGTAGGACTGCGCGACGCAGTGGGGCGGCACCGCCGTGCCCAGGCCGAGGATCGCCGGGGTGACCTGCGTGTGTCTCATCATCTCTGCCTTCCGGTAGTTGCGGAACATCCTGCCGCCCTGCTTGCAACTCCCGTGCCAGATGCGGCGCCGCGGCACGCCCCTTGCACCCTGGCCCCGCACAGACCGTACAACCCAAGCGTCTCCTGGCGCTGTTCCCAGGCGTCCCGGCGCGCCGCAAGCGTCTGATTGGAGACCCCACGGCATTCCTCAGGCTGTTGCGCCAGGAGGGTGTGACGAACGTTCTTGCGCCGCCGACCACGCCCGGCGGGTCAACCCGCGGGCTCTCAC
>DATMBA010000099.1:0-30697 GCA_035559635.1 Roseiflexaceae bacterium | reverse complement strand
GTGCGCCGCGCGGGCGCGGCTAACTGGCCGCGCGGGTGGACCCGCCGGGCCGCCCGTTCACTCAGCTCAGGGAGCGTGGGGGATGCCCTGCGCCAGAGGGGAGCGCGCGGGAATGCCCCGCGCAAACGATGGAACCCTTCTTTACCCCTGCGGCGCAGGGTGCGTGACGCCTCCGGCGTCACATGAAGGAGCAACACACTATGCTGATGCCGAAGCGCGTCAAATATCGCAAGCAGCAGCGCGGCCGGGTCAAAGGCCTGTCCCACCGCGGCAATACGGTCGCCTTCGGCGACTACGGTTTGATGGCGCTGGAGCCGACCTGGATCACCAGCCGCCAGATCGAGGCGGCACGGCGCGCGATCACGCACCACGTCAAGCGCGGCGGCAAGGTCTGGATCCGCATCTTCCCGGATAAGCCGGTCACCGCCAAGCCCGCCGAGACGCGCATGGGCTCCGGGAAGGGCGCCGTGGACCATTACGTGGCGGTCGTCCGGCCCGGGCGCATCATGTTCGAGCTTGGCGGCGTGCGGCCCGAGGTGGCCAAGGAGGCTCTCAGCCTGGCGGCGCAGAAGATGCCGATCAAGTGCAAGATCATCGGCCGCGAGGACGTCGAGGCGACGACGGAGGGAGCGGAATGAAGGCCGAAGAGTTGCGTAAGCTGGATGACGAGCAGCTCCGCACCCAGCTGAAGGATTATAAGGAGGAGCTGTTCAACCTGCGCTTCCAGCAGGTGATGGGTAAGCTGACTGCCACCAGCCGCCCGCGGATCGTCAAGCGCGAGATCGCGCGCATCAAGACCATCCTGCGCGAGCGCGAGTTGGGGATCCACTGACACTCCCACCTGTACACGGAGTGGGGTTCTCGGGCAACGCACAGCGCATCCGCTCACGGTAGCGCCCGAATGCGGTGCCCCCGCCCAGGACGAGCAGTCGAAGCCACTCGTCGTTCACTCGGAGAGGTTGGATGTTTTACGGGTGCAGCTCTGCCGCAGGGTGCCAGCGCAGGAAGGTATGAGCGGGCGCCGCCCGCCAGACCTCACCAGGGCGGGCTTGGGAGGGCGCAGCTCTGCCGCGGGGTGCCAGCGCAGGAAGGTATGAGCGGGCGCCGTCCGCCAGACCTCACCAGGGCGGGCTTGGGAGGGCGCAGCCCTCCCAAAACCCCTTCCCATCCAGGAAATGTTTGTGGCTCCATGGTGACCAGGCCAGGAGAAAAACATGACAGTAGAGAAACGACGCGTCTACAAGGTCGGCCGGGTGGTCAGCGATAAGATGGATAAGACCGTGACGGTGGCGGTGGATTACCTGAAGCCACATCCGCTCTATCGCAAGATCATCCGCAAGACCAGCAAGTTTCACGCCCACGACGAGAACAACGAGTGCCGCATCGGCGACGTGGTGCGGATCGGCGAGACCCGGCCGCTCAGCAAGACCAAGCGCTGGGAAGTGATCGAGATCGTCAAGCGCGGCGAGGAGAGCTAGGCCATGGTGCAGCAGCAGACCCGGCTCAAAGTCGCCGATAACACCGGCGCGAAGGAAATCATGTGCATCCGCGTGCTGGGTGGCTCCAAGGTGCGCTACGGGTACGTCGGCGACATCATCGTGGCCTCGGTCAAGGAGGCCACCCCCGGCGGCGCGGTGAAGAAGGGCGAGGTGGTGCGCGCCGTGATCGTGCGGACCTCGAAGGAGTACGCGCGGCCGGACGGCTCGCACATCCGCTTCGATGACAACGCCGCGGTGATCATCGGCAAGGACAACAACCCGCGCGGGACGCGTATTTTTGGCCCCGTCGCGCGCGAATTGCGCGAGCGCGCCTTTATGAAGATTATCTCGCTCGCGCCGGAGGTGCTGTGATGCACGTCAAATCAGGGGACGAGGTGCTGATCATCACCGGGAAGGACAAGGGGAAGCGCGGCAAAATTAAAGAAGTGCGCCCCAAGGAGAACCGGGTGATCGTCGAGGGCCTCAATATCGTCAAGCGGCATATGAAGGCGCGCGGCCCGGGCAAGCCGGGCGGTATCATCGAGATGGAGGCCCCGCTGCACGCCTCGAACGTGATGCTGATCTGCCCCACGGGCGATCATGCGGCGCGTACCGGCAAGCGCTTCCTCGAGGAGACGGACCACAAGGGCCGCCCGCGCAAGGTGCGCTACTGCAAGGTGTGTGGCGCGAATATCGACGAGTGACCCACGGAGAGAACCAAGGTCGGAGGGCTGCATGGCGGCGCTCCAAACCCTTGAGGAGAGAACATGGCGACGCGGCTCAAAGAGAAGTATCAGACGGAGGTCGTCCCTGCGCTGATGCAGGAGTTTAAGTACAGCTCCATCATGCAGGTCCCGCGCCTGCAGAAGGTGGTGCTGAACATCGGCCTCGGCGAGGCGATCCAGAACGCCAAGGCGCTGGACGCGGCGGTGGGCGACCTGGCGACGATCGCAGGCCAGAAGCCGGTGGTCACCCGCGCGAAGAAATCGATCGCAGCGTTCAAGCTCCGCCAGGGCATGCCGATCGGCGCGATGGTCACGCTGCGCGGTGACCGCATGTACGACTTTCTGGACCGCCTGATGAACCTGGCGCTGCCCCGCATGCGTGACTTCCGCGGTGTGAGCCGGCGCTCGTTCGACGGGCGTGGGAACTACAGCCTCGGCCTGCGCGAGCAGATCCTGTTCCCGGAGATCGAGTACGACAAGGTGGACAAGCTCCGGGGCCTTGAGGTGGCGATCGTCACCTCCGCGCCGGACGACGAGCAGGGGTACGCGCTGCTGAAGCGCCTCGGTATGCCGTTTCGGGATTAGCACGGGCCAGGAGCGCGGCTGAGAAAGCCCGGTGCGCGTGGCGCGCCCGCCGCTCACCAGCCCGAGCAGGAAAAGGAGCTCACATTGGCGAAGAAGTCGCTGATTATCAAGGCGCAGCAGACGCCCAAGTTCGCAGTGCGGGCCTACAACCGCTGCAAGATCTGCGGCCGGTCGCGCGCGTATATGCGCAAGTTCGGCATGTGCCGCATCTGCTTCCGCGAGCACGCGCTCAAGGGTCTCATCCCGGGCGTGACGAAGTCGAGTTGGTAGTGCCGCGGAGTGCTATTGGCCGCGAGATGGTGGCCCACACTGACCACTGGTGATGAAGGAGGGAGCGTCGTGAGCGTCAACGACCCGATTGCAGATATGCTGACCCGTATCCGCAACGCGTGCATGGCCCGCCACGCACAGGTGCTGATCCCGTCGTCCAAGATGAAGCTGGCGATCGCTCGTATTCTGAAGAGCGAGGGCTTCATCCACGACTTCGAGGTTCGCAAGGGCCAGCCGTGCGATACGATCGTTATTCATCTGAAGTATACCCCCGACCGCCGGCCGGTGATCACCGGCCTGAAGCGGGTAAGCAAGCCGGGGCTGCGTGTCTATACCGGCCGCGCCGACATCCCGCGGGTGCGCGGCGGCCTGGGACTGAGCATTCTCTCGACGCCGAAGGGTGTGATGGCCGGGCACGAGGCCTGGCAGCAGCACGTGGGCGGCGAAGTGCTCTGCTACGTCTGGTAGCGAGGAGTGTGGCGATGTCGCGCATCGGAAAGCAGCCGATCCCCATCCCGAAGGGCGTGGAGATCACGATCAACGAGGCGAACTATACGGTGGTCAAGGGGCCGAAGGGCACCCTCGCGCAGCGGCTCCCGGCGGCGATGATCATCAAGCAGGAGAATGGAACGCTGCGGGTTGAGCGGCCCTCCGACAGCCGGGAGCACCGCTCGCTCCACGGGCTGACCCGCACGCTGCTGGCGAATATGGTCACCGGGGTGACCGACGGCTACAGCCGAACGCTGGAGATCCAGGGTATCGGCTACCGTGCCGCGCGCGAGGGGAAGAATATCGTGCTGCAGGTGGGCTTCTCCCACCCGATCCGCGTGGTGCCGCCGGAGGGCATCACCTTCGAGTTGCTCGAGCGCCGCAGCGCGAACGAGCCGCAGCAGGTGGTGATCCGCGGGATCGATAAGCAGTTGGTGGGCGAGGAAGCGGCCAAGCTGCGCGCCCTGCGGCCGCCGGAGCCGTACAAAGGCTACGGCATCCGCTATCAGGGCGAGCGCATCCGCCGCAAGGCCGGCAAGACCGGCAAGACCAAGTAGTTGATGACAGGGGATAGAATCTCTGTCGCCTCAGGAGCACGAGAGTTATGGCAAAGCGTTCGCCACGCGACCTGCGCATCCGCCGGCATAACCGCGTGCGCCGGCGCGTCAGTGGCACGCCGCAGCGGCCGCGGCTGAGCGTCTTCCGCAGCAGCGCCAATATCTACGCCCAGGTGATCGACGATGTGGCCGGCCGCACCCTGGCGGCAGCATCGACCCTGGACAAGGCCGCCGGCGCCGAGATGCAGGGCAAGACGAAGACGGAGCAGGCCAGGGTGGTGGGCCGCCTGATCGCCGAGCGCGCGAGAGCCGCCGGCGTGAGCCAGGTGGTGTTCGACCGCGGCGGCTTCAAGTATCACGGGCGCGTGCAGGCTCTCGCCGACGCAGCCCGTGAGGCGGGCCTGAGCTTCTGATGAACACGGGCGGGCCAGGGATGGGGTGGTCCTCCCTGAAGCCCACCCGTTTTCTCTGAGATGAACGTGGAGGGATTGTGGCACGAGCACGCATGAGCGCAGATGAGCTCCCTGATCTTGAAGAGCGCGTTGTGCAGATCAACCGCGTGTCGAAGGTGGTGAAGGGTGGCCGCCGCTTCAGCTTCAGCACGGTGGTGGTGGTCGGTGATGGCAAGGGGCACGTGGGCGTGGGCATGGGGAAGGCCGGCGAGGTGCCCGAGGCGATCCGCAAGGGCGTCGAGGCCGCCAAGAAGAACCTGATCCGCGTCCCGCTCTCTGGCACCACGCTGCCGCACGAGATCCAGACCAGCTTCGCGGCCTCGAAGGTGCGCCTCATCCCGGCCGCGCCCGGCACCGGCGTGATCGCCGGCCGCGGTGTGCGCCCGGTGGTCGAGGCGGCTGGGATCAAGGATGTGCTCTCGAAGCGCTACGGAAGCAATAACCCGATCAACGTCGTCAAGGCGACGTTCCAGGCGCTCAGCGAGCTGACCTCGCTCGAGGAGCAGGCGCGTATGCGCGGGATGACGACCCGCGAACTGCATATGCGGCGCATCCGGCGCGAGCCTGAGGCCCAGGAGCAGTAAGTTATGGCAAAGCTACGCATTACCTATACCAAGAGCGGGATCGGCTACAGCCAGGACCAGAAGGATACGATCCGCTCGCTCGGCCTGCGCAAGCTGAATAGCACGGTGATCCAGGAGGACACACCCGCTATCCGTGGGATGGTGTTCAAGGTGCGCCACTTGGTGCGCGTCGAGGAGCTTGCGGATGACGCCACCGGCGCGCCGGCGACGGAGGGGAGAGGGTAGCGCCATGAAGTTGCACGATCTGAAGCCGGCGCCTGGCTCGCACCGTGAGCGCAAGCGCATCGGCCGCGGCCCCGGCTCCGGCAAGGGCAAGACGGGCGGCAAGGGCATGATGGGCCAGAAGGCCCGCTCCGGCCCGAACCCGTACCGCACCTTCGAGGGCGGCCAGAACCGCCTCGTCCGCCGCATGCCCTACCTGCGCGGCTTCAAGAACCGCTGGCGCATCGAGTACCAGGTGCTCAACGTCAGCCAACTCAATGAACTGCCGGATGGCGAGGAGGTCACGCTCGAGGCACTGGCGGAGTCGGGGGTCATCAGCCTGAAGCGGCCGCTCAAGATCCTCGGCGACGGCGATCTCAGCAAGCGGCTGACGGTGCACGGGCACAAGTTCAGCGCCAGCGCGCGCGCGAAGATTGAGGCCGCCGGCGGCGCCGTGGTGGAGGTGCCGTGGGTGGTGCATCGCCCGAGCCGCAGCCGCGGCCCGAACCTGGCGATGGTGAACCGGAAGACAGGCGATAGGTCATAGCCCATAGACGATAGGTCATAGGGGATTCCTCGACGCCTATCATCTATCACCTAATCACCTATCACCTATCACCTGTGACCTGGTGGGAGATACCGCATGCTTCAGTCCGTCACACGGGCGCTCGCACTGCCTGACCTGCGCCGGCGGATCCTGTTCACGCTCGGGATGCTGCTGGTGTTCCGCCTGATCGCACACATCCCGGTGCCGAACATCGACCCGGCGTCGCTGGAGAGCCTGCGGCAGGCGCTGCAGACCAATCAGCTCGCGCAGCTGCTGAACATCTTCGCCGGTGGCGCGCTGCAGAACCTCTCGGTGGCCGCGATGGGGGTGTACCCATACATCACCGCGCAGATCATCGTGCAGCTGCTGCAGCCGCTCATCCCGGCGCTCGATGAGCTGCGCAAAGAGGGCGAGCAGGGCCGGATCAAGATGAACAAGATCACGTTCTACGCCACGATCCCGATGGCCCTGCTGCAGGCGTATGGCCAGACCCTCACGCTCGATCGTAGCCTGGGGGTCGGCACAAGCCTGTTCCGCTCGCCGTTCGACATCGTTAACAACTTCCTGCCCACCTTCACGATCCTGTGCACGATGGTGGCGGGCACGATGCTCCTGGTGTGGCTGGGGGAGCAGATCCAGCAGTACGGCATCGGCAACGGTATCTCGGTGATCATCTTCGCCGGCATTGTCTCGGGCCTGCCGGGCCTGATCATCCAGGCCTTCACCACCGTCGAACTGGGCGGGGTCGAGCAGGTCATCGGTGTGATCGCCTTCCTGCTGATCGGGCTGCTGACGATCGTGGGGATTGTGCTGATGCACGAGGGGCAGCGGCGCATACCGGTGCAGTACGCCAAACGGGTGCGCGGCAACCGGGTCTACGGCGGCCAGAGCAGCCACATCCCGCTGAAGGTCAACATGGCCGGGATGATCCCGCTGATCTTCGCCCAGAGCATCATCATCTTCCCGGGGACGGTCGCCTCCTACTTCTGCCCGGAGCAGGTGGCGCCAGCGAACGCCGGGGTGCTGAAGCAGGTGGCCTGCTTCACCTACCAGACGTTCAGCCCCTCGGTGGCCGGCAACGTGCAGACCGGCGGGAGCCTGATCTACTCGGTGCTGCTGTTCATCCTGGTCTACTTCTTCACCTACTTCTACACCAAGGTGATCTTCGACCAGCAGAACATCCCTGATACGCTGCAGCGCAACGGCGGGTTCGTGCCGGGCATCCGGCCGGGGAAGCGCACCGAGGAGTACCTCAACCAGGTGGTGAGCCGCATCACGCGGGTGGGCGCGCTGTTCCTTGGCATCGTGTCCGTGCTGCCGTTCCTGACGCAGTTTATCACCGGGGTGCCGATCGGCCTGGGGGCTACGGCGCTGCTGATCGTGGTGGGTGTGGCGATCGACACCATGCGGCAGCTCGAGGCACAGCTGGTGATGCGCAACTACGAGGGCTTCATCAACCGGTAGCGCCGGGTGGGCATACCGCGGGCGGGGTAGCCCGCTGCTCGCTGAGGAGCAAGGAAAGAGCGAGCCATGGATATCATTTTGCTTGGCGCTCCCGGCGCTGGGAAGGGAACACAGGCAAAAGTGCTGGAGGAGCACAGTGGCCTGACGCACGTGGCCAGCGGTGATCTGTTTCGTGCCGCGCTGCGCCAGGGCACAGAGCTCGGGATGCTGGCCAAGAGCTACATGGATCGTGGTGAGTTGGTGCCGGACGAGGTGGTGATCCGCATGATCATCGAGCGCATCAGCCAGGCGGACTGCGCGGGGGGCGTGATCTTCGACGGCTTCCCGCGCACCCGCGACCAGGCGCGCGCGCTCGAAGGTGAGCTGCAGCAGCGCGGGCGGCGGATCGACCAGGTGCTGTATCTGCGGGTGCCGGAGGACGTGCTACTGCGGCGGATCGCCGGGCGCCAGACTTGCAAAACCTGCGGCTCTACCTATAATGTATACTATTTCCCATCCAAGCGTCCGGACACGTGTGATGACTGCGGTGGGAAGCTGTATCAACGCAGCGACGACACCATGGAGACGGCGCGCCATCGCCTGGCGGTGTATTTCGCGCAGACGATGCCGCTGATCGAGTACTACCGCGAGTTGGGGACGCTGGTGGAGATCGACGGCCAGCGCGAGATCACGCTGGTGACGGAGGCGATGCTCCAGGCGCTGTCCAGGGCGAACGGCGCCAGGATCCGCTCCTAGAGCGTATCCGTATAATTGGGGAGTTGGAGGGGCTGTGCCCTTCAACAGAAGAGGGTTCTTTCAGGGCCTGTGGCCCCCGTAGCCCGCCGGAGGGCTGGCGGATGCCGGGGGAGGGCGCAAGGGAGGGCGGAACTCTCCCTTGATAACTACCACCACAAGCACAAAGGAGCAGTATGGCCAAGAAGAAAGATGTGATCGAGATGGAGGGTACGATCACGGAGCCGCTGCCGAACGCGATGTTCAGGGTCCAGCTCGAGAATGGCCACGAGGTGCTGGCGCATATCTCAGGCCGCATGCGGATGAACTATATTCGCATCCTCAAGGGCGATCGGGTGCTCGTCGAGCTGTCGCCGTATGACCTGACGCGGGGGCGGATCACGTACCGGTACAAGTGAGGGCGGAGGGCAAAGAGATGCCGCCCGCCCCCGGCGGGTCGGCCTGTGTGTGTTTTGTGTGTGGCTGCGTGAGATTGTCGTCGGTGCAGAGCGCCGGATACGGCTGAGGGAGGTCGATCGTGAAGGTTCAGGCGTCGGTGAAGCCGCGCTGTGAATATTGCCGGGTGATCAAGCGCAAGGGCGTGCTGCGCGTGATCTGTAGCCGGCAGCCGAAGCACAAGCAGCGCCAGGGATAGCGCGGAGGGAAGAAAGACATGGCACGTATCGCTGGGGTGGATATCCCGCGCAACAAGCGGATCGAGGTCTCGATCCGGTACATCTTCGGCATCGGCCCGTCCAATGGGATGGAGATCCTGAAGAAGGCGAACGTGAACCCGGCTACGCGGGTGCGCGACCTGACCGAGGAGGAGGTTGGCCGGATCCGCGAGATCGTCGAGCGTGAGTACCGGGTGGAGGGCGACCTGCGCCGGGAGATCCAGCTCAATATCAAGCGGCTGATGGACATCGGCTGCTACCGCGGCCTGCGGCACCGCAAGGGGATGCCGGTGCGTGGCCAGCGCACGCGCACCAACGCGCGCACCCGGCGCGGCCGCAGGGGCCAAGCGATCGGTATCAAGAAGAAGGCGATGAAGAAGTAGCAGTTGAACGTTCAACGTTCGAACGTTCAACGTTGCCTTGGAGGCATAATGGCGAAGCAACAGGCGAGGGGTGGCGCGGGGGCCGCGGGCGCCGCCAAGCGGCAGCGCGGTAAGCGCCGCGAGAAGAAGAACGTGCCGCGCGGCCAGGCGCACATCCAGAGCACGTTCAACAACACGATCGTGACGATCACCGACCCGACGGGCAATGTGATCTGCTGGTCGAGCGCCGGCCAGAACGGCTTCAAGGGCTCGCGCAAGAGCACGCCCTACGCCGCACAGATCGCCTCGGAGCAGGCGGCGCGTAAGGCGATGGAGAACGGCATGCGCTCGGTTGAGGTGTTCGTGAAGGGGCCGGGCGCCGGCCGCGAGGCCGCCATCCGCTCGCTCCAGTCGGCAGGGCTGCAGGTGGTCTCGATCACCGATGTGACGCCCATCCCGCACAACGGCTGCCGCCCGCCCAAGCGCCGGCGCGTCTAACGGAGGTTGTTGCACAGATGGCACGCTATCGTGGACCTGTTGGGAAGATCAGCCGGCGCCTGGGGATCGGTATCACCGAGAAAGGCCAGCGCATCCTCGCGAAGCGGGCGTTCCCGCCGGGCCAGCACGGGCCGTCCGCCCGCCGCCGCCAGGTGTCGGACTACGGCCTGCAGCTCTTGGAGAAGCAGAAGGCGCGCTACATGTACGGCGTGCTGGAGCGGCAGTTCCGCCGCATCTTCGAGAAGGCGCAGCGCTACCCCGGCGAGACCGGGGCCTACCTCTTCATCCTGCTCGAGCGCCGGCTCGATAATGTGGTGTACCGGCTCGGCCTGGCCAGCACCCGCGCGCAGGCGCGCCAGCTCGTCACGCACGGCCACATTACGGTGAACGGGCGCAAGACGAACATCCCGTCCTTCACGGTGAAGGTGGGCGAGAAGATCGCGGTGCGGCCGGAGAGCCGCCGGCTGACGTACTTCAAGAACCTGGTGGACAGCGGCGCGCTTGGCAAGACCCGCGTGCCCGACTGGCTGCGCTTCAACGCGGCCGATCTGAGCGGCGAGGTGGTGTCGCTGCCGCGGCGCGAGGACGCCGAGCAGGGCATCAACGAGCAGTTGATCGTCGAGTTCTACAGCCGCTAGCAATTGGAGATTGGAGATTGTAGATTGTAGATTGTGACGAGACCGTTCGATCTGCAATCTGCAATCTGCAATCTGAAATGGATCAAGGAGGCGATCCGTGCTTGACATCGCCATGCCGAAAATTGAAGTTGTGCAGGCGGCAGAGAACTATGGCCGGTTCAAGATCGAGCCGCTGGACCCGGGCTACGGGCATACACTGGGCAACGCTCTGCGGCGCGTCCTGCTCTCGTCTATCCCGGGCTCTGCGGTGACAAAGATTAAGATCGACGGGGTGTATCACGAGTTTTCCACTATCCCGGGCGTCAAAGAGGATGTGACCGAGATCGTGCTGAACATCAAGGGCATCCGGCTGCGCTCCTACGCCGAGCGCCCGGTGAAGGTGCTGCTCACGAAGCAGGGCACCGGGGTGGTGCGCGCCGGCGATATCGACGCGCCCAGCAACGTGGAGCTGGTGAACCCTAACCACTATATCTGCACGCTCGATTCGGATGACTCGCACATCGAGATCGAGATGACGGTCGAGCGCGGCCGCGGCTACCTGCCGGCCGACCAGCGGGACGCGCTGCCGATCGGGGAGATCCCGGTGGACGCGATCTTCACGCCGGTGCCCAAGGTCAACTATGTGGTGGAGAACACCCGCATCGGCCAGGCGACGGACTTCGACCGCCTGCTGATCGAGATCTGGACCGATGGGACGATCAAGGCCGGCGACGCGCTGAGCCACGCTGCGCAGGTGCTGGTGCAGTACTGCCAGACGATCGCGGACTTCAACCGGCTCTCCACGGATCTGGAGCAGCCGGCCACCGGCCCGAACGGCCTGGCCATCCCGGCCGATATCTACGACACGCCGATCGAGGAGCTGGATCTCTCGACCCGCACCTACAACTGCCTGAAGCGCGCCGATATCACCAAGGTGGGCCAGGTGCTGGAGATGGACGAGAAGGCGCTGCTCTCGGTGCGCAATCTCGGCCAGAAGTCGATGGAGGAGATCCGCGACAAGCTGATCGAGCGCGGCTACATCCCGCGAGTCAGCAGCGCTCCGGCGGCCAATGGCGCCGGGGTGGTGGCGGGGGAGAGCTAGGAGTATCCGCACCGCGGGGAGTTGGAGGGGGTAGCCTCTCCGAAGAACGAAATGCAGATTCGTGCGGGGGCCGCAGGCCCCCGTGGCCCCCGCACCAGGGTTTGAGGATGTAAGGGATGCGACACCAGAAGTCGACGTTTAAGTTGGGGCGCGACTACGAGCAGAGGAAGGCGCTGATTCGCGGCCTGATGATCGCGCTGATCGAGCACCGCAAGATCACCACCACGCTGCCCAAGGCGAAGGCGGTGCAGCCGGAGATCGAGAGCCTGCTGGCGCTGGCGCGGCAGGATACGCCGCACGCCCGGCGCATGGCGCTCTCGCGGCTGGCCAGCAAGAAGGCGATGCGCCAGCTCTTCGCGTTCGCGCCCGAGCAGTATGCGGACCGCACCAGCGGCTTCACGCGCATCACGAAGCTCGGCCCGCGCCTGGGCGACGCGGCCGAGATGGCGGTGCTCGAGTTGCTGTAATGCGAAATGTCGCGCTGCGCATCGAGTATGACGGCACCGACTTCGTCGGGTCGCAGTGGCAGAACAATGGCCGCTCGGTGCAGGGGGCGCTGGAGAGCGCCTGGGAGCAGCTGACAGGCGAGCGCCGGCGTATCACGCTGGCCGGCCGGACGGATGCGGGGGTGCACGCGCGCGGTCAGGTGGCGAACGTGCGCACCGAGACGCGCCACGATCTGACCACGATCGTGCGCGGATTGAACGGCATCCTCCCCGAGGACGTGGCGGTGCTGGAGGGCAGCTGGGTTGCGCTGGAGTTCCACGCGCGCCACACGGCGATCCGGCGGGACTACCGCTATGTGATCGACAACGGGCCGGTGGCGGCGCCGCTGCTCCGGCAGCGCGCAGCCCACGCCCCCCGGCCGCTAGATACGGCGGCGATGAACCGGGCGCTCGAGCCGCTCCTGGGGCAGCACGACTTCGCCGCGTTCAGCGATGGGCCGCAGGAGGGCTCCACGGTGCGGATCTGCTACGCCGCGCACTGTGAGCGCACCGCGCTGTGGGAGCAGCCGGTGGTGACAGTGGACATCGCGGCGAACGCGTTCCTGCGCCATATGGTGCGGAATATCGTTGGGACGCTGCTGCTGGTGGGCGAGGGCCGGCTTGGTATGGACGGCCTCGCGGCGGTGCTCGCCGATGGCGGGCGGCGTCGGCCCCGGCCCCTGGCGCCGGCGCACGGCCTGTACTTGATGTCGGTGAGCTACCCGGACGAGATCTGGGGGACACACACACTTGCTTGAGGTTCTGAGCATGAAAACCTATGCGCAAAAGGCATCCGAGGTCCGGCGCGACTGGTATGTGATCGATGCGTCCGGCCAGACACTGGGCCGCCTGGCGACGCAGATCGCGGTGCTGCTGCGCGGCAAGCACAAGCCGACCTTCAGCCCGTACATCGACGGCGGCGACTTCGTGGTAGTGGTGAACGCCGAGAAGATCCACCTGGCCGGCCGCAAGCCCGACCAGAAGGTGTACTACCGCCACTCGAACTACCCCGGCGGCCTGAAGGTGATCCCGTATCGGCGCATGCTGGCGACGCACCCGGACCGCATCCTGCGCTTCGCGGTGAAGGGGATGCTGCCGAAGACGCGGCTGGGCCGCCAGCAACTCACGAAGCTGAAGATCTACGCCGGGCCGAAGCACCCGCACGCGGCGCAGCAGCCAAAGGTGTACGAGCCGCGGCCGCGCGGCTAACTCATTGAAAAAGGGGAGGGGCGCGGGGGATTCGCCCTTGTGTAAGGCGCAGGGAGAGACAGGGAGGACGATGCGCTCCCTGAAACCCACCCTCTTTCTAGTGGCGGTGTGCGCGCAGCACACGGGGGCTGATGGACCGGATGAATCTCGAACGGTGACCGGAGAGCATGATGACTGAGAAGCGATATTACCAGGGCACCGGCCGCCGCAAGTCGGCGGTGGCGCGGGTGCGCCTGTTCCCTGGCGGCGGCGAGTTCGTCGTCAACGGCAAGAGCGCCGAGGAGTACTTCGGCGCGCGCGACCTGCTCCAGAAGATGATCGTGCAGCCGCTGGAGTTGACGGGCAACACCTCCGGCTTCAACGTGCTGGTGAAGGTGCGCGGCGGCGGGGTAGTGGGCCAGGCGGGTGCGGTACGGCACGGCATCGCGCGCGCGCTGCTGGACCTGAACGCCGAACTGCGCCCCACGCTGAAGAAGGCCGGGCTGCTCACCCGCGACCCGCGCGTGAAGGAGCGTAAGAAGGCCGGCCTCAAGCGCGCTCGCAAGCGGCCCCAGTACACCAAGCGCTAGTGCTATTTGCAACGCGGGGAGCTTGGAGGGGCGCAGCCCCTCCAGAACAAGAAAAGATTCTTTCGGGGGCTTGCGGCCCGCGTACCCCCCGCAAACAGGGGTTGCAGATACGCCCTAGCTCGCGCAACCACGCAGGCACGAAGACACGAAGGGAGCCCCCTTCGTGTCTTCGTGTTTTCGTGTCCTCGTGGTTATCGCCGGGGCCGTACACGGATGCAGTCGCGCAGGGCCGCTACGTGCGCCGGCGCGCCGACGACCACCGGCTCGGGCTGCTGGCTGCCATCCATCAGCCGGCGCGTGTCCAGGTCGGCGCCGGAGAGGGTGACGGCGACGCCGCCGGCGGCGTGGAGTACGGCGAGCGCCGCGGCGACATCCCAGATGGCGCTGTGGGCGAGGAGCGCGCCAACCGCGCTGCCGCGCGCCACGTAGCAGATCGAGGCGGCGGCGGAGCCGAGGCTGCGGCTCTTGCCGCGGAAGTCGATGTCGAAGCGGCGGTGGACGTTAGAGGGGACGGCGAGCCAGTCCTCGCTGTCCCATTCACCCGGCGGCGCCACCTGAATGGCCGCGCCGTTGAGCTGGGCGGGGCTATCCGGCTCGGCCCAATACCAGTCGCGCAGCATGGGGAAGTACAGCAGGCCCATATACGGCCTGCCGCGCCGCAGCAGCCCCACAGAGATCCCCCAGATCGGCAGGCCGGCGACGAACGAGGCGGTGCCGTCCAGCGGGTCGATCGCCCAGACGAACTCGCGGTCCACGCCGTGGCGTGCATGCTCCTCCCCGAGGATGCCGTGCCCGGGGTAGCGGGCGCTCAGCAACTCCACGAGCATGTGCTCGATCGCCATGTCGGCCTCGGTGACCAGGGTGCGATCCGCCTTGCGCCGGCCGGCGACGTTGTTGAAGTAGCCCTGCGCTACGTCCCCGGCTGCCTGCACCCAGGCGCGCAGCTCGTCCAGATCGTATTCCGCCATTCGCACACCCTTCCGCAGCTCGATGCTATAATACGTGGCCGTTGAGTGCAGATACCATGCGGGCAGCGCCCGCGAACTCCGGAGGAGCGTTCTCGTGAGCCAGTCTACTCGTGGTAAGAAAGCGACGCCGGCCCCACAGCAGCCGCGCAGCAGCGGGCTTGGCGCGCTGGCGGCGGTGGTGGTGGTCGCCGTCTTCGTGGTGCTGGGCCTGATGCTCGCCCGCCCGTCGGCCGAGCAGGCGGCCGCGCAGCCCACTCCCCTCCCGTTCGACGCCGTGACGCCGGTGCCGGAGGCGCCGGCGTCCGCTGCGCCTACCCCGGTGCCCGCGGGCGACACCGGCGCGCAGCCGGGCGCGGACGTCGCGGCGCGCGCGAACAAGTACAGCGCGCCGCCGCCGATGATGATCGACCCGAGCAAGAGTTACACCGCGACGATCACCACGCCGCGCGGGGATATCGTGATCAAGCTGCGGCCTGACCTTGCGCCGCAGACGGTGAACAGCTTCGTGTTCCTGGCGCGCGAAGGCTTCTACGACGGGACAACCTGGCATCGGGTGCTGCCGGACTTCATGGCCCAGGGCGGCGACCCGACGGGCACCGGCGCGGGCGGCCCCGGCTACAACGTACCGGCCGAGTTCACCGACAAGGTGTTGTTCGACCGGCCGGGGATCGTGGCGATGGCCCGCAGCAGTGACCCGGACAGCGCCGGCTCGCAATTCTTCATCACCACCGCACCTGCGCCGCACCTGAACCAGCAGTACACGGTGTTTGGCGAGGTGGTTGAGGGCCAGGACATTGTCAACGGCATCCCGCTGCGTGACCCGGCCACTGCCACCGCGCCGGGCGAGCAGATCGTGAAGGTGACGGTGAGCGAGGGGTAGGGCGTAGCTGCACAGCGGGGAGTTGGAGGGGCACAGCCCCTCCAACAACGAAGATCCTTTCGGGAGCCGCAAGCCCCCGAAACCCCCGCAAACGGCTTTGCGGATACGCCCTGGCCCCGAGCCGCCAGGCTCACTACGGCGCCACGCGCCGGATCTCCTGCTCCACCCGCGCGCGCGCCGGCACGCCCGGGATGCTCGCCACGGCCTCACCCGCGCGGTCAATAATCAGCACGGTGGGGTGGGCGCGCACCAGGTAGCGCCGTGCGAGGTGCTGGCCCTCCGGCGCGTCGAAATTGACCCGCACGAACCGGATGCGCCCGCCGTACTGCCGCTCCAGCCCATCCACGATGGGCGCGGTCTCCGCTCAGGGCACTCAGCCCTCGGTGTAGAAGAAGATCAGCGCCGGCCCGGCGACCTCCTGCTGGGCCGGGCTGCAGCCGGTTGGCCAGACCACGAGCGCCAGCAGGACCGCCAGCAGCCTCCTGCGCGCACGAAAGCGCCCGCCCTCCATCCATGCCTCCTCGCTCTCCAGGTTGCCGTTGGCAAACTGCTACTGGGAGGGGTTCGACGGTCTTTGCCCGCGCCGTGCGCCTCTCCTACAGCAATGAAGCGCACGGGATAGCTTCCGTGCGCTTCGCTTCTTCGTAGACGTTCCGGGGGTGCGCCGCCCCGCCCCCGGTGGCGTGTGGAGAGCCCGTGGCCCTCGGCCGCGCGAGAGGAGGTGGCTGGAGGGCTGGCCTCCAGCCACCTCCTGCTCTACCAGCGGTTGCTCTGGCGCTGCGCGCGGAAGCAGTCCGAGCAGTACACCGGCTTGTCGCCGCGCGGGATGAAGGGCACCTGGGCCTCCTTGCCGCACGACGCGCATGTGGTGACATGCATCTGCCGCTCGCCGTCGTACCCCCCGCCGAAGCTCTCCCGCCGGGCGAACCCACCGCCGTTGCCACCCCGCCCGCCGGCGGCCTTGTACGCCTGGCGGCACGAGGGGCAGCGCGAGGGCTCGTTGGTGAAGCCCTTCTGCGCGTAGAACTCCTGCTCACCGGCCGTGAAGACGAAGTCCATCCCGCAGTCCCGGCACGTGAGCGTCTTGTTCGCGAAGCTCATCGCTCGCCACTCCTTACTGGTCTTGGGCTACTGATACAGGTGTCCATCGGCTTGGAACGACGAGCGGGGAGCACACGCCGGGCGGGAGGGGTGTGCGGAGGCTGCGCGTGGAGACCAAACCTGTTGGAACATATGCTGAATATAGCACACCCGGTATCGTTATGCAAGACTCTGCTCACCAGGGAGCGTACGCTCCCTGATGGTCTAGTGGTCCACCACCATGATGGTGATGGGTGGGTGTTCACGGGGGGGCGAAGCCCTCCCGTGGACCCTCCCCCGGCATCCGTCACCATCAGTGTGGCCGACCACTAGCAACAATACCGTACAAATACAGGACGTACGCGGTGGCACCGCCCCCACACCCCCGCTCTGCGCTCGCGCGCGTTGACAGATCAGGAGTGCTATAGGTGGTGATCCGCCGGCGCCCTCTTGCTCAGACGATGAACGCGCCGGGGTTCAGGCGGCTGTGGGGGTCCCAGCGGCGCTTGAGGGCGCGCATCAGTTCGATGCCATCCGGCACGTGCCCCCAGCGGTCGCCGGCGTAGCCGGGCGGGGCGCTGAGCACCGCGGCGTAGCCGCCGCGCTCCCGTGCGGCGGTTTGGATGGCCGAAACGTCTGGCGCGCCGCGGGCGTAGAGCAGGCCGGCAGCTACGTCGGCGACGAAGGGCGCGCCGGCGAGTGCCGGCTCGGCCGCGGCAAGCAGGGCCGGCAGGTTCTGCGGGGGCACACCGGCGCGCAGCACGGTCTCGTGCGGCCCCGCGCCCGCCAGGAAGATGCCCCACACCTCCGACCCGGCCGGCTCGTCGAGCTGCACCCCGGCCACGCCCGCCTCCCGCAGCGCGGCGCGGGCCTCGGCCAGTTCGTCGGCCACGTCCTCCTGGTGGCCCTCGGCGGTGTAGATCAGGGCGAGGGACGAAGTATCGAAGATTGTAGGGAGCGATCCCGCACGCAGATCCCGCCACCAAGCTCTGTCGGGGGCCACCGGCCCTTCGCCCCCGGCCGTTGGCCGGACGATCAGCAGCGCGGAGGCGACGAGCGCCGTGCGCAGCAGGCGAGCGGCGAGCGCCGTGGCGCGGTCCAGGTCCTCCGGTAGGGCCACGAGCGTGGCACGGGCGCGAGGCAGCGGCGCAATCTTGAGCGTCAGGTCGGTGAGCAGACCGAGCGTGCCGTGCGAGCCGGCGAAGAGCTTCGGCAGGTCATATCCGGCGACGTTCTTCACTACCGGGCGGCCGGCGCGGATGGTGCGGCCGTCCGGCAGCGCCACAGTGGCCGCCAGCAGCACGTCGCGCACGCCGCCGTAGCGCATGCGGAGGGGTGCGTTGAGGGCGGCGGCCACGATCCCGCCGACGGTGGCCGCCGGCCAGGGGGAGGCGAGCGGCGCCCACATGCGGTCGCGGGACAACTCGGCCTGCAGCTCGGCCAGGGGGGTGCCCGCGCCAACGGTCACGTACAGGTCAGCGGGGGCGTAGGCGCGCACCCCGCGCAGCCCGGCGGTGGAGAGCGTCATGTCGGCCAGGGGGAGGAGCGCGGACTTGGTGCCGCCGCCGGCGATCCGCACGGTGCGGCCTTGGGCGATCGATTCGTGGAGCAGTTCGGTCGCTTCGCCGGGGGTGGATGGGGTGAGGATTGAAGATTGAAGATTGAACGTTAAAGATTGGGACATGCCTTCGTTGCGCTGCACTGCATCATCTTCGATCTTCAAACTGTCATCTGAAATCGGCGGGATCACCTTCCCCGGGTTCAAGATCCCCTGCGGGTCGAAGATCGCCTTGATCTCCCGCATCACGTCCAGCTCGGCCGGGCTGTACATGAGCGGCATGAAGGCGCGCTTCTCGATGCCGACGCCGTGCTCGCCGGTGATGCTGCCGCCGGCGGCGACGCACACCTCCAGGATGGCCCTGCCGGCGGCCTGCACCCGGGCGATCAACTCGCGGTCCGAGGGGTCGTCCACCAGGATCAGCGGGTGCAGGTTGCCGTCGCCGGCGTGGAAGACGTGGCCGGCGCGCAGCTCGTGCTCCACCAGGATGCGGTTGACGGCTGCGAGCGTCTCGGCCAGGCGGCTGCGCGGCACCGTGCCGTCCACCAGGTAGTAGGCGGGCGCCAGGCGGGCCATGGCCCCGGCGGCGCTCTTGCGGGCGTACCAGATCTGGTCGCGCTCGGCGGCGGTGCCGGCCACACGCAGCTCCCGGGCGCCGTGCGCCCGCAGGATGCCCTCCACCTCGGCGATCTGCGGGCCGACGCTGGCCGGGTGGCCGTCCACCTCGACGATCAGCACCGCGCCGGCGCCGCTGGGCAGGCCGGGGTGGGCGTAGTCCTCGATGATGCGGACGATCTTCTCGTCCATCATCTCCATCGTGGCCGGCACCAGGCCGCCGGCGATGATCGCCGAGACCGCCGTGCCTGCCGCCTCGACCGAGTCGAAGGCCGCCATAAGGGTCTTGACGGCCGGCGGGTTGCGCACCAGCCGCAGGTAGGCCTTCGTCACCACGCCGAGTGTGCCCTCGCCGCCGGTGATCAGCCCGGTGAGGTCGTACTCCGGGTAGTCGTGCGCCGGGCCGCCGAAGCGTGCGAGGCGCCCGTCGGCGAGCACCACCGTGACGCCGGCGACGTAGTTGGTGGTGACGCCGTACTTGAAGCAGTGCGGGCCGCCGGCGTTGGTGCCGATGTTGCCGCCGATCGTGGAGCTGCGCTGGCTGGAGGGGTCGGGCGGGAAGTAGAGCCCCTCGGCGCGCGCCAGCCCGTCCAGCACCAGGTTGACAGCGCCGGCCTCGGCGGTGGCGATTCGCCCGGCGGGGTCCAGCTCGATGCGATTGAGCGCAGAGAGCTGGAGGATGAGGCCGCCGTGCTCGGCCACGGCGCCGCCGGCTAGTCCGGTGCCGGCGCCGCGGGCGATCAGTGGCACACCGTGTGCGGCGGCCCATCGCACCACCTGCGCCACCTCCTCCGCGCTGCGCGGGAAGACCACACCGTCCGGCCGGCCGCGGTCCAGCCCGGCGTCGACCTCGTAGGTCAGGAGTTGGACGGGGTCGGTGACGATCTGGGAAGGATGCAGGATGAAGGATAAAGGATGAAGTTTCATGGCGTTGCCTTGTTCCATGATTCCAGGCCAAGCCTGAGCGCCTGTTTGAAAAGGGGATGGTGAGGGGTAAAACCCCTCACCATCCCCGCCCGCCCGCCGCGCAGCGGGGGCGGGGAGATGTGGGGGCCTGTGGCCCCGCGCCCCTAGCTGGGAGGCGTTTCAAACAAGCTCTGAGTCATAGGGCATGGGGGGGCAGGGAGGGTGTGCCCTCCCTGTCAGCTATCCCTCATACGCTTTATCCAGCACCTCGGCCAGGTGGAGCACGCGGGCGCACAGGCCGGCGCGCCGCACGCCGTAGAGGTACTGCATGTGGCAGCCGGCGTTGGCGGTGACGATCAGGTCGGCGCCGCTGGCGGCCACGTCGGCCATCTTCGCGTCCAGGATCTGGTCGGCGGTGTCCGGCTGGGCGATGTTGTAGACGCCAGCCGAGCCGCAGCAGCGGTCCGGCTGCCGCAGCTCCACCAACTCCAGGCCGGGGACGGCGCGCAGCAACTCGCGCGGCTGGCGCACCACCCGCTGCCCGTGGCGCAGGTGGCAGGAGTCGGCGTAGAGGGCGCGGGCACGTACCAGGCCGCGCGGCGGGACGAGCGGCGCGGCGGCCAGAAACTCGGCCAGGTCGCTGACGCGCGCGGCCAGGTGGGCGGCGCGTGGCGCGTAGACCGGGTCGGCGCGTAGCAGGTGCGGGTACTCCTTGAGCGACAGGCCGCAGCCGCCGGCGTTGACCACCACGGCGTCCACGTCCGCGCTGAGGAAGGCGTCCACGTTGCGGCGTGCCAGGTCCCGCGCGAATGCCTCGTCCCCGGCGTGGAGCTGTGCCGCGCCGCAGCAGGTCTGGGCCGGTGGCGCCATCACCTCGTAGCCGTTGCGCTGGAGCACGCGCACGGTGGCGGCGTTGACGTGCGGGAGAAACGCATCCTGCACGCAGCCGGCGAACAGCGCCACCCGGCCGCGGCGGGCGCCGATGGCAGGCGCTACCTGGCCGAGAGGCGGGTGGGCGGGCCCGATCGGCGGCAGGATGGCCTCCATCGCGCGCAGGTGGCGCGGCAGAGCCCAGGCGAGGCGGCGCACGAGGCGCTGGAGGCCGCTGGCCTGGTAGAGGCGCAGCAGCCGGGCGAGGGCGCGCAGGCGGTGGCGGTGGGGCAGGAGCTGGCGCAGCCCGAGCCAGCGTAGCGCGCGCTCGGCAGGGCCGGCGACGCGGCCGTGCTCGACGACCGCGCGAGCCACCTCGTAGAGCGCGCCGTACTGCACGCCGGAGGGACAGGCGGTCTCGCATGCGCGGCAGGCAAGGCAGCGGCCGATATGGGTGGCGAAGGCGCCCTGGAGTTGCGCGGCGGGCACGCGCCCCTCGGCAGCGGCGCGCATCAGAGCGATCCGGCCGCGCGGCCCGTCCATCTCGGTGCCGAAGACCTCGTAGGTGGGGCAGGCGGGGAGACACAGCCCGCAGTGGATGCATTGGTCGAGCTTCGCGCGGTACTCGGCTGAGGTGAGGAGCTCGAGGCCGTGGGACATGGTGGTTCTCCAGGAGGGGAGTGTTTCCGGGAGGGCCTGGCCCTCCCGGACCCTCCCATGGTAGCTTCGTAGCGGCGGCGCATCCTCGGCGGTCAGGTCCGCCGGGAACACCGCCGCCTGCCCGCCCTCTGCGGCGAGCGAGAAGAGCGCGAACAGTGCCGCCGTGTTCATGCCTGACTCGCTGGGATTGGGAGAACTTCGGGCCGCGGGGAGGGGCCTGGGGAGGGCTGCACCCTCCCCAAAACCCCATCCCATCTGGGGTGCCCAGATAAAAGGTGAAAGATCATCGGCGGCGGTTGGGAGCCGTCACGATAGCACGCTTGGTGGTGCCTGTCAACATGGCCTTCCGTTGGGGGAGGGCGCGGCGGGGCTTCACCTCTCCGCGTCTTCCTCGACTGCCAGGCCGGAAGCCGCGCACAGAAAGAATGTCCCGTGCGCGGCGGGGCTGCCACACACGGGACATGCGGGTGGCTGTTGGGGGGGCGCCACCGATCGCTCAGCACCCGCCGCGTCGCTCCGGCCGGTCCCCCGGCTGGCGGCTGAAATCTCTCCGGCAGCTCCTTCAGCCGTGCGTCCGAGTGCTTAAGCTGCTGTGATTATAGCCCTCCGACGCCCTCAATTGCGTTATGGAGCGACAACCCGGCGTTATCCTGGCGCAATACGTTCAGGCGAGCGCCTCTCCACAGCGTGTTAAAGAACCTCACCTCCTGCCGCCGCGCAGCTCTGGTATGCTGGGGACGAGGGGCACGGAGCGGTGCCCTCTACCTGAGGTGGATGCTATGAAAGCCCTTATCGTGTACGCGTCGTGGTTCGGCCACAACCGCACACTCGCCCGTGGCCTCGCGGCGGCGTTGGCGCGCCGCCGGATCACCGCCGTATGCGCCCCTGTGTCGCGCATCACAACCAGCGATATCATCGGCTACGACATCGTGGTGTTTGGCACCTATACGCACGCGCACCACGCCAGCGGCAACATCCGCCGGCTGTGTGAGTCCATCCCCCTGCGGCGCATGGCGCGCATGGCGATCGGTGTGTTCGGTACCGGGCGTCCAGGCCACCGACCCGACGGGGTCGATGACCTGGTTGGCTGCATCGAGCGCCGCGGCTGCACGCTCGCCGCGCCGCCGCTGCGCCTGTCCCTCACCGCGCCGGATTTCCTCCCCTGGTCGCGGTTCACGGAGGACGTGCGGCGGTCGATCGAGTCCTTTGCCGAGGCGCTGGTGGAGGCCGCCGTCCCGGCCTCGCTCGCGGCCTGACGGATCTGCGGGGCTGGCATGGCTCGCCCCGCACAGCATCGGCCCGAGATTGCTCACATCTTCGGACATCGCGCGGGTCCTCGCGCACTATGACCTGGGGGTGGCCGAAGGCGCCATCGCCTTCGGCCATGGCTTCGTGAACGAGACTGCCATCGTCACGACGAGCCGTGGCCGGTTTGTCGTGCGCCGCAACCACCGCCGCATCGGGTTTCCGACACATCGCTACCGCCATGCCCTCACCGCGTGGGCGCGCGCGCACGGCGCTCCCACCGCCGCCATCCTCCCCGCCCGCAACGGCGACACGCTGGTGGTGCTGGACGGCCGGGCCTATGAGGTGCAGGAGTATATCGAGGGGTGCGACTTCGACCCATCCTGCCCGCTGCAGGTGGCCGCGGCCGGCGCCGCGCTGGCCCGCTTCCACCTGGCCGCCGAGGGCTTCGCGCCGCCGCCCGCACCCACCGAGCCACGCTATGCGCCGCGCGCGCTGCACGGGCTTGTGGAGCGCCTGCTCGAGCGCGATGTGATGGGTGAGTTGCACGAGGACCTGGCCTGGTACGACGCGCGCGCGGCGCTCTTGCGCACACTGCTGCCGGACGCCGCCTACGCCGCGCTGCGGCATCTGCTCATCCACGGCGACGTCCACCCAGACAACTTCCGCTTCGCCGGGGACCAGGTGGCGGGCCTGCTCGATCTGGACCAGGTCGCGTGGGATGCGCGCGTGGTGGACCTTGCCGACGCGTTGGTGGCCTTCTGCAGCGCCGCGCGGCCGAAGGAGCCGCAGGGCTGGGGTGTGTTCCGCGGCCCGCTCGACGAGGGGCGCGCGGTGGCGCTGCTGGCGGCCTATGCGTCGCTCGCGCCGCTGACGCCGGCCGAGGCGGCGGCGCTCCCGGTGGCGGTCGAGGTGCTCTGGCTGCGGGGCGCGCTCGGGCGCGTGGTCTCGACCCCCGAGGGTGCGCCGGAGTACCACCTGGAGGTGCTGGAGCAGGGCCGGCGGCTCTCTGGCTGGATTGCCACGCGGCGCGAGGCGCTGACAGCGCGTTGGAACGCCTGCGCCACGGGAGGGTCAGGGAAGGCGTGCCCTCGCTGAAACATCTTCTTCCCGATGAGGCAGCCCTGGCCTGCGAGCGCCTAGTACATGGCGGCGGAAGTCCGCCCAGGGTTTTCGCAGGGCTTTAGCCCGCTCGAAAGCGGCGCGCGTAGCGCAACAACATACGCTTCAGCGTACTAGTCCCAATGCATGTGGTTGCGGGTGATCTGCACCACCGCGCCGCTGCGATCCAGCAGCAGCCGGATGCTGTTGCGCAGCGGGCAGTCCTGGATCGGGCACGTGCCCGCGGCTGCCACCTCCGGCGGCATACCGTGCGGGCATGGGCCCGGCGGGCAGGACTCCACGGTCACCGCGTAGCGCGGCGAGCCGGGCGGGCCGTCCAGCATACGGACGCGCAGCGGCGCGTCCTTAAGCTCCGGCACGTACTGGCTGAGGTGCGCGCGCGCCACGGCCACCAGGGGGTTCTGTCGTTTTTTTCGGGGCATGAGCTGGCCTTTCCACCTGAGACTCTCTGCGCTGTGCGCCCACTGCCAGCGGAAATGGGTGGGTTTCAGGGAGGGCGAAGCCCTCCCTGGCCCTCTCCTGGTCCCCCAGAAAGGTGGGTTTCAGGGAGGGCGAAGCCCTCCCTGGCTCTCCCAAGTATACAAAGTTTGTGCTAATTGGCACGAGATAGCTTCATCACCTCCGGTTACGATGCAGCAACACCCCGGTTGCCGGGCACCGCCACCTATGCTACAGTGGTCTACGCGAGCCGCCCGGCGTCGTGGCGGAGTGTCTGGAGGTCAGGTCCCTCAGGCGGGGTGGCCAGGAGCGAGGTGATGCCAATGGCGCGGAACTCGAGCGGAGGCCGGCGGCGCGATCCGTCTGCGGCGGAGCACTCGCCCGCCGTGGCGGACCTGCAGGCGCGCGTCCAGGCGCTCGAGGCCGAGTTGGCGCGCGCCCAGAGCTACGTCGGCGCCACCACCGCGCGCATCGCCGAGCTGGAGGCCCAGGTGTCCGCGCTCCGGTGGGCGCAGGGCGCCAACACCAGCGGGCGGCTCAGCGCCCTGCTGGCGATCTGTGCCGCGCTGCTCGTCACCCGCGAGGTCGAGACGATCCTGCAGCTGGTGGTGCGCGAGTCGGTGGCGCTGTTCCCGGGCGCCAGCGGGGCACTCGTCTTTCTGGCGGACGCCGAGGGGAGAGAGCTGCACCTGCGCGCGGCCAGTTCCGGCCGCCTCCCTCGGCTCGTCCTCGCGCCTGGCACGGGGATCGCCGGCCGGGCCTACCTCGCGCCGCGCGCCATGCTGATGGTCGGGCCGGAGCTCGAGCTGGCGCTCGCCGACCTGGACGACGCTCAGCCCGAGCGGGCGGCGGAGGTGCTGCAGCCCTGGCCGCCCAGCAGTGCCCTGCTTGCCCCGCTGCGCATCGAGGGACAGCGGCTCGGCGCGCTCGTGCTCTACGGCAGCACCCACGCCCACCTCTTCCACCCGCGCGACCTCCCCTTCGTCCAGGCGCTCGGCGATCTGGCGGCGGTGGCTATTGCCGAGAGCCGCCAGCGCGACCGCGCCGCCAGGCTCCAGCGCGACCTCGACCAGACCCAGTCGCTGCACGCCGAGGCCCGGGCGCGCCTCGACGCCGCCCAGGCTCAGCTGCTCCAGAGCGCCAAGCTGGCCGCCGTTGGCGAACTGGCGGCCTCGGTGGCCCACGAGATCAATAACCCGCTCTACGCCGCCCGCAATAGCCTCTACCTCATCGAGCAGGATCTGCCGCCGGACGCGGTGCAGCGCCCCTTCCTGCAGATCGCGCAGACCGAGCTTGGCCGGATCGCGAGGATCATCACCCGTATGCGGGACTTCTACCGCCCCGCTCGGGACGAGTTGGAGCCGACGGAGGTCAACGACCTGCTCGCCGAGACGATCGAGTTGGTCCAGACCCACCTGCGCCACGGCCAGGTGGCGGTGGTCACCGACTTCGCCCCCGACCTGCCGACGCTCACGGCCCACCCCGACCAGCTGCGCCAGGTGTTCCTCAACCTGATGCTCAACGCCTGCGACGCGATGCCGCACGGTGGGACGCTCACCGTGCGGACGCGGGTGACCGACGACCGACGACCGATGATCGACAACCAACAACCAGCCACGGCCCACAGTCCACGGTCCACCGTCGTGGTCGAGGTGTCCGACACCGGCATCGGCATCCCCGAGGAGCACCTGCCGCACCTGTTCGAGCCGTTCTACACCACCAAGCCCCAGGGTACGGGCCTCGGCCTGGCGATCAGCGCTCACATCGTCACCCAGCACGGCGGCGCTATCGCGGTGCAGAGCTGCATCGGGCAGGGCACGACCTTCGCCGTCACGCTGCCCGCCAGCCCGCCTGCGTGACCTGGGGCGGCGGAGGGACGCAGCACCTCTCTACCTCCCCAGAGGGGTGTGGGGGCCGCGCCCTCCACGGACCTCCTGTCCGTTATAGGATCATAACCGCCGGTTGCTGCTCCTCCCCCGAGACCTCTACAATTCTTTGTTACGATCCGCGCATAGTAGCGGGTGTTTGCCTCTGCGGTCCCCTCCCTGCGCGAGCCCTACCTGTTGCGCAGGCGGCCTGCAGGTAGGGGCGCAGTTGCCCGAGCACAACACGCCGTTGCCGCACTGTCTCGCAACCTGCCCTGGCTGTACGCTACCATACGGGCGACCGCTCAGGAAGGGAGCGCCGCCCATGGTACTGCACAGCGAGCGACTGCCCCGTAAAGGTGAACATCCCGTGTCGTCACGGCGGCATATCCTGATCGTGGACGGCGACCCGTCCGCCGCGCTGGTGACGCAGCGCGGCCTGCAGCTGCTCCTCGGCGAGAGCGCGCAGGTGGATATCGCGCCGACGCCAGGAGCGGCCTGGCTGCGCTGCATCCGCGACGGGGCGGACCTGGTAATCGTGGACCCAAGCCCACAGAGCCGCGGCGCCGCCGCGCTGGTGAAGGCGCTGCACGACGAGCGGCCCTCCATCCCAGTGCTGGTGCTCACTGCCTATGACACACCGCGGCTGCGCGCCCAGATGCGGGCCCTCGGCGTCCGCCACTACCTGGCCAAGCCGATCGACCTGCTCGAGCTGCAGCAGACGGTGAATGGCGCCCTGGGCGTCCGCACTCCTGCGGAATAGCTCTATCCTCCGCACAACACCGATCCGGTTCCGACTCTGTTCTGCCCCTGCCGCTCGCACTTGGCGCTGCTATACTTGGCCCGGCGCCGGGTGTCCGCCAACGCGCGCGAGCGCAGATCGGGGGTGCGGGGGCGCAGCCTCCGCGAACATCTCCCCTTCTCATTGCACAAATCCGACAGGATTGCTCGATATATAGCGCGCTGCATTGATTTCTAAAGGGAGGGGCTAGGGGAGGGCGAAGTGCTCCCCTAAAACCCCGCCCAACTTTAGCTTTCAGCGCAGGCGCTATAGAGACTGCGACCATGATGATGCCGAAGGGCGTTGTGCTGGTGGTGGACGACAACGAGCTCAACCGCGTCCTCCTCACCACCCAGCTGCAGCGGGAGGGGTGCAGTGTGCTCACCGCTCAGAGCGGCCGCCAGGCGCTGGAGGTGCTCGGCCGGCAGCCGTGCGACGTGGTGCTGCTCGACCTGGTGATGCCGGAGATGGATGGCTTCCAGGTGCTGGCCTACATGAAGGCCGACCCCGCGCTGCGCCACATCCCGGTGATCGTCGTCTCGGCCGTGCACGAGATGGATAGCGTGGTGCGCTCGATCCAGATGGGCGCCGCCGACCACCTGGCCAAGCCGTTCGACTCGGCGCTGCTCCGCGCGCGCCTGAACGCCTCGCTGGCCACCAAGCGCCTCCACGACCAGGAGATCGCCCACCGCGCCCGTGAGCGCCAGCTCGTCCAGCAGAGCCATATCACCTCCGCCCTGCTGGATAAGATCACTCACGAGCTGCGCAGCCCGTTCGTCGCCGCCGGGTTCTCGGTGCAGCTGCTGCAGCGCTACCTCGAGCACGGCATGCTGGACGAGCTGCGCGCCCAGATCCGCCAGCTCGACCAGCAGCTCACCGAGGGGCGCCGCATGATCGACGGCGTGATCTCGTTCGCGGCGCTGGTGACCAAGCGGGTGGAGGTGCGCCCGGCGCCGGTGGACATGGCGGCGCTGCTGGACGAGGCCGTGGCGCCGCTGCGCCGCCTGGCGAAGACGCGCAAGGTGACGCTTGAGCTGGAGGTGGTGGCCGACCTGCCGCAGGTGCTCCTCGACCGGGAACAGATGGGCGAGGCCATCCACCACCTGGTGCACAACGCGATCAAATTCAACCGCGAGGGTGGGCGCGTCCAGGTGGCCTGCCGGATCGAGGGCCCCTGGCTGGTCTGCACGGTGGAGGACACCGGCCGCGGGGTGGCACCGGAGCAGCTCGGCACGATCTGGGAGGCGTTTACCCAGGCGGCCGACAACAGGCGGCGCAGCGTCGAGGGGCTGGGGATCGGGCTTGCGCTGGTGAAGCACATAGTCGAGGCGCACCGAGGCGAGGTGATCGCCAGCAGCACGCCCGGCGCCGGGAGCGTCTTCGGCTTCCGCATCCCGACAGATCCCGGTGGGAGGGAATAGGAGAGAACCAGGACCTCCCCCGATGCCCCATCCACGGTGGGAGGGGGCGGGGAGGGCCAGGCCCTCCCCCAGACGCCATCCGAAGCGGGCTACCATGCAGTTCATTGTTCTGATCGCCGCCGCGGCCGCCGTCTGCGGCATGCTCGCGCTCTACGCCTGGCGCAACCGCGCCAACCACGGCGGTGCGTCGTTCGCCCTGCTCATGCTCGGCGTCACGATCTGGGCTCTGGCCTACGCCCTCGAGCTGAGCAGCGCCACCCGCGACGCCAAGGTGCTGTGGTCCAAGGTCGAGTATGCCGGCATCGTCGTCGTGCCGGTAGCCTGGGTGACCTTTGCGCTGCGCTACACCGGCCACGACCTGTGGCTGACGCGCCGCAACCTTGCGCTGCTCGCGGCCCCCTCGCTCGTCACGCTGCTGCTGGTGTGGACCAACGAGGCCCATGGCCTGATCTGGGCCAGCATCCGGCTTGTCCCCGGTCCGCAGTTCGTGGTCTGGCGGGCCACCTACGGCCCCGGCTTCTGGGCGTTCACCGCCTACGCGTACCTCCTGCTGCTGGCCGGCACGTCGCTGCTGCTCTGGAAGGCCCTGCGCTCGCCGGACCTGTACCGCGGCCAGGCCGGCGCCTTCCTGGCCGGGACGGCCGTGCCGTGGGCCGGCAACCTGGTCTACAACCTCGGCCTCAGCCCGCTCGGCATCGAGCTGGCGCCGCTGGCCTTCACGGTCACCGGCCTCACCTTCGCCGGGGCGCTGTTCCGCTGGCGGCTGCTGGATATCATGCCCGTCGCACACGACGCGGTGTTCGAGAGCGCCAGCGACCTGGTGATTGTGCTGGACACCAGGCATCGCATCGTGGACCTCAACCAGGCCGCCTGCCAGACCATCGGCCGTCACCGGCGCGAGTTGGTGGGTCAGCCCGTCGAGCGCATCTTCGCCCGGCACCTGGCCATGATCGGCCGCTTCCGCGACGTGATCGAGGCGAGCGAGGAGCTCGTGCTGGAGGTGAACGGGCGGTCCCTCACCTACACGCTGCGCATCACACCCCTGCGCCGGCGCTCGGGCACGTTGGGCGGGCGCCTGGTGGTGCTGCGCGACGTCACCGGCTATAAGCGCGTCGAGCAGGAGTTGCGGAGGCGCGAGCTGGAGGAGCGCCGCTTCCAGGAGCGCCTGCGCGAGTTGGTGGAGATCAGCAACGAGCTGTCGCAGGCCGAGACGTTCGACGAGTTGTGCCGCCGCGCCGTGGAGCTTGGCCACACCCGCCTCGGCTTCGACCGCCTCGGGCTGTGGCTGGTCAGCCCGCAGGCCGACGCGCTGCTCGGCACCTTCGGCATCGACGAGCGCGGCGCGCTGCGCGACGAGCGCGGCCAGCGCATCGCGATGGACCCCATCCAGGCCGACACACTCGCGCGCCAGTACCCCGTCGTCCGCCGCCTGGACAACCACGACCTGTACGACGACCGCGGCCGGGTGGTGGGCTGCGGCACGCTGATCGAGGCCGCGATCTGGGACCGCCGCACGATCCTCGGCTTCCTCAGCGCCGACAACCTGATCCGTGGCCGCCCCATCACTGAGCGCGATTGCGATCTGTTCGGCCTGTATGCGCTGGCGCTCGGGCACCTCGGGACGCGCAAGCGCATCGAAGAGGAGCTGCGCCGCACCCGGGACGCCGCCGAGGCGGCTAACCAGGCCAAGAGCAGCTTCCTGGCGATTGTGAGCCACGAGATCCGCACCCCCATGAACGGCGTGATCGGCATGGCGGACCTATTGCTGGACTCTGGCCTCACCCCGCAGCAGCGGGAGTTCGCGCAGATCATCCGCACCAGCGGCCACGGGCTGCTGGCGATCGTCAACGAGATCCTGGACTTCTCTAAGATCGAGGCCGGCCAGCTCGAGCTCGAGATCCACCCGCTGGACCTGCGCGCGTGCGTGGCGTCCGCGCTGGACCTGGTGCGGCCGCGCGCGATCGAGCAGGGCCTGGCCCTCACCAGCCACATCGCGCCGGACGTCCCGGCCGCTATCCTCTCAGACTCGAACCGCCTGTGGCAGGTACTCGTGAACCTGCTGAGCAACGCGGTGAAGTTCACCGAGCGCGGTGAGGTGGCCGTCGTGGTGGCCGTAGCGGGCATGGGGCCGGAGGGCTATGAGCTGCGCTTCACCGTACGCGACACTGGCATCGGCATCCCGACGGACCGCATGGACCGCCTGTTCCTTGCGTTCAGCCAGGTGGACGCGTCGATCACCCGCAGATACGGCGGCACCGGCCTCGGCCTGGCGATCAGCAAGCGCCTGGCCGAGTTGATGGGCGGCACGATGTGGGTCGAGAGTCGCATGGGTGAAGGGTCCACCTTCTCCTTCACCATCCGCGCCCACCCGGCGGTGCTGGATGCGCCCCCGGCGCACGCGGCGCAGCGCGTGCCGGAGCCGGGACCGGAGTACGACGCCGGGCTGGCGCGCCGGCTGCCGCTGCGCATCCTGGTGGTGGAGGACAGCCGGGTGAACCAGGTGGTGGCGCTGCGCACGCTGGAGCGTCTCGGCTACCGGCCGGAGCTGTGTGAGAACGGCCGGGAGGCCCTGGAGACGCTCAGGCGCCAGGTATACGACGTGGTGCTGATGGATGTGCAGATGCCGGAGATGGACGGGCTGGAGGCCACGCGCCGCATCCGCCGCGAGGTTCCGCTTGCCCGCCAGCCGCGCATCGTCGCCGTCACCGC
>DATMBA010000098.1:0-7173 GCA_035559635.1 Roseiflexaceae bacterium | reverse complement strand
GCCTGGGCCTGGTCCAACCGCGTCGTTGTCTACATCACGCCGCCGGTGGGCGAGGCGCGCCAGGTGCCGTTCGAGAATGAGGTCATCCCGCTCGACCCGGACGCGCGCGGAGACGGCGCCACCGCGGTGCGGGCGGTAGTGGTGACCGCCGACGCTGTGTACACCCACACCGGCCAGGTGGAGACCGAGATCGTCACACCGGTTGGGCGGGCGAAGGGGCAGGTACGGGTCATCAACACCATCGAGCAGCCGGTACCGCTGCCTGAGGGCACCGAGTTCGTGGCGCAGAACGCCGCCGGGAACCAGGTGCGCTTCCTGCTGGACCAGCCGGTCATCGTGCCGCCGGCCGTCACCACGGTGAGCGACACCGGGCGCAGCACGACTTACGGCGAGGTCACGGTGAATGTCACGGCGCGCTCGCCGGGCAGCGCCTCGAACGTGGGCGCGAACGCGATCACCCAGCTCATCATCCCTGGCCAGCAGCCGTACATCTCCGACCAGAGCAACTTCTTGATCCGCCACGGGCCGATCGGCGGTGGCACCGAGGAGCCGCAGCGCATCGTGACCGAGGCCGAGGTGCAGCGGGCGCTCGAGGGGGCGCTGACGAACCTCTACAACGTCGGCCTCCAGGAGTTGCAGGCGCGCGCGCCCCAGCCGCTCATAGTGGATGCCACCACGGTGACGCCCGGCATCGCCGAGCTGTCGGACCCGGCGAACTACGAAGTCATCTCCGTCACCCCGCCAGTTGGCACCGCGGTGGACCGCGCCAACCCCACCTTCAGCGTCATGGTGCGGGCGCGCTTCTCCGCGCTGGCCACGCCGGGCGACGCGCCGGTGATCAGCCAACTCAAGACCGTCATCCCGAATCACTTCCGGCAACCGGGCAGCGCGCGCTGCCGGGAGGGCGAGGACAGCGCCGCACGGGACGTGACGTATCGCTGGACGGGCGAGCGCCTGACGATCAGCGGCTACATCAGCTGCGCGCCGCTCCATACGGTCTCGCCCGAGACGATCGCCAAGGTGCGCGCCGCGCTGGTGGGCCAGTCGCGCGAGGCGGCGGCGGCCAGCCTACGCCAGTACCAGGCGCTGGGGCTGATCGGCGGCTACGAGCTGCCGGATCGAGAGGAGATGCCGCCGCTCGAGCTGCTGATCGACGTGCAGGTGCAACAGTAGCCGCTACCACAATGGCACGCAGACACGAGGACACGAAGGGGTGAAGGGGCCGCGGTAGCCAGAGCGTGGTGAGGCGATCGGGAATAGATTCTTAGCTTCTTCGCGCCTGCGTGTCTTCCTGGTGAAACGAGGATAGATGTGACGAGGGAACCGGGGCGGGTGATGGCGCTGGATGTGGGGTCGCGGCGGATCGGCGTGGCCCTGAGCGACCCGACGCGCACGCTGGCGTCGCCGCTCACCACGCTGCGCGCCCAGCCGCGCGAGGTGGCGCTGCGGCGCATCGCCCAGCTGGCGCGCGAGCACGAGGCGGTGGCGCTGGTGGTGGGGCTGCCTATCACCCTCAGCGGCGAGATCGGGCCGCAAGCGAAGGTGGTGGGGGAGTTCATCGACGCGCTGCGCAGCGTGGTGGCGCTGCCGATCCATACCTTCGACGAGCGACTCACCAGTATGGCCGCCGAACGCATGATGATCGAGTTGGGGATGAAGCCGGAGCGGCGCAAGGCGCGCATCGACGAGGTGGCGGCGTCGATCATCCTCCAGGACTTCCTGGATGCGGCCCGCGAACGTTGAACGTTGCACCGTGCGGCGTTCAACATTCGCCCGGCGCCCCCTCCCCCTCGAGCCAGGTGACGATCTTGCGCAGCACCTCCTCCAGTGGCGCCACAGTGTCCACTACCAGGTACGGCTCGCTGATCGGGTAGCTCGAAGTCTCGGCCCGCCGGCGCAGGTGCGCCTCCAGGTCCTCCCAGGAGGTGACGTGGTGGGCCGGCAGCCGGAGCGCGCTGCGCTTCTCGATGCGGCGGCGCCACTCCGCCTGGGACGAGCAGATGCACTCGATCACCACCAGGCGCGCCGCCGCGTCGTGCGCCACCACGGTCGCCATCGTGTAGCCGCCCACCTCGCTCAGCGGGCTGTCGCAGATCACGCTTAGCCCCTGCAGCAACTGCCGCCGCGCCACGTTGAACATCGCGGTGTAGGCCAGCCCGCCCGCGTCCTCGGCGCGCCCGTCCAGCACGTCCTTGATATCGTCCTTGTCGATCACCGGCACACCGAGGCGCCGCCCGAGCACGCGCGCCAGCGCGCTCTTGCCCGAGCCGGGATGCCCCTTGAAGGCGATCAGCAATGGCCTACCGTGGTAGAGCATAGCGGCTCCAGCGCTAGCGTGCAGACACAAAGGCCGAAGGCGCGAAGGGTGGAACGTTCCTGTGCCCTGCGAGTGCCCGACCGCAATTGGCGCTGTGGGAGCAGCACCGCGCTGGCGCAAGGAAGATCCCTCCCCACTTCGCGCCTTCGCGTCTTCGTGTTTTCGTGGCCCCGTCGTCCATGCTCACCCTTGCAGGTCGCGGGCGGCGGGCAGGCCGCCCATGCCCACCGCCTCGCGGGCGCTGCGCTCGATCGCGCGGGCCAGCACGTCGGCGGCGATCGTGCCCAGGACCATGAGGTTTGGCGCGGGCCGGCGGCCGGTGGCGAGCGCGAAGACCACGTCGCCGTCGAAGGGGGTGTGGACCGGCCGGATCGTGCGCGCCAAACCGTCCTGCGCCATCTGGGCCAGCTTGTGCGCCTCGGCCTTGGTGAGCAGCGCGTCGGTGGCCACCACCGCCAGCGTGGTGTGCTGCGGCGCGAGGAAGCGGAACAGGCCGCGCTGGATCTCCGGCTGGCGCAGCAGTTTCGCCGCGCCCACCAGTGCGCCGCCCTCCACGTGGCGCACCCCGGCGATCACCCGGCCGCTGGCCTCCTCATACACGTCGCCGAAGGCGTTGCACACCGCCAGCGCCCCCACCAGCGTGCCATCAGCCAGCGTCTCGCTCCAGGTGCCGACGCCGCTCTTCATGGCGAACGCGGGCCCCAGCAACTTGCCCACCGTGGCGCCCATGCCCACGCCCACGCACCCCTCGGGTGCTGAAGGGCCAGCGGCGGCGCAGGCTGCGTAGCCGAGCCGCCCGTTGGCCCACACGTCCGGTTGGCTGGCCCGCAGGTCGTAGATCACCGCCGCTGGCACGATCGGCACGCGGCGGGCGGGCGTGAACAGGCCGATGCCGTGCTCAGCGAGCCACTGCATCGCGCCGCTGGCGGAGGCCAGCCCGAACGCGCTGCCGCCGCACAGGGCCACGGCATGGACCTCATTCACCGTCGCGCTGGGGTCCAGCAGGTCGGTCTCGCGGGTGCCGGGCGCGCCGCCGCGCACATCCACCCCGCCGGTCGCGCCCTCGGGGGTCAGCACCACCGTGCAGCCGCTGAGCGCCGCCTCATCGTGGGCGTGGCCGACGAGCACGCCGGGCACATCGGTGATCGCGGGCATCGCTCTCCCTCCGCATGGCTCAACCTTCCGATCCCCCAGTTTACCACGACAGCACGACGGCACGAAGACGCGAAGGAAATGAGGTCTCTTCGTGCCGTCGCGCCGTCGCGCCTTCGTGGTTCGCAGCGGCCTACCGCCCCTCCGCCAGGAGCTCATCGAAGATGCGCTGGAAGGACTCGAACGGCTGCGCGCCGATCAGCGGGCGGCCGTTGATCAGGAAGGCGGGTGTGCTCTGGATGCCGCGCGCGAGCGCCTCACGCACGTCGGCCTCGATCTGCGGCGCGTAGCGGTTGCTCTCGATGCAGCTGCGCAGCGCATCGTCGTCCAGCCCAAGCTCGCGGGCGTAGCCGAGGAGGGCCCGGAACCCCGCCTGCCCGCCGCTGGTCCACTCGCCGGCCTCGTAGCCCTGGAAGATGCGCTCGTACATAGGCCAGAAGCCGCCCTGCTCGGCGGCGCAGCTCCCGGCGTGCGCGGCCAGCACCGCGCTCGGGTGGATCTGGACCAGCGGCAGGTCGCGGTAGACGAAGTACACCTTGCCGGTGTCGATATAGTGCGCTTTGATCAGCGGCTTCGTCTCACGGACGAAGGAGGCGCAGTACGGTCACTGGAAGTCGCTGTACTCCACCACCGTGATCGGCGCGTTGGGGTCGCCCATGGCGCGCGGGTCGCCCGCCGGGGTGGTCTGCGGGGCCGGGGCGGGCACCACCGTCACGCCACTCGGCCGCAGCCGCTCGGTCCCCGGCGTGGCGGCGGTGCGGGCGGCGCGCGGCGGTGCCTTGGGCCCGCAGGCGGCGACGATCAGCGCGGCGATGAGCAGGGGCAGCCAGCGCGCAACATGGAATGGCATGGTGTACTCCGTGGGCGGCACGCTGAGGCGCTGAAGGAGGGGGGAGCGCTGAGCTCTGGCGCCGGCGTCGCGGCTGCTCCCGCAGCGGCCTCAGCGCCTTCAGCGATTCAGCGATCGTAGAGCTGCATCGCTTCGGTGGCGGGCGGGCGGGCGTAGCCGGGGCGCGGCAGGGTGCCCGAGCCGTCGTCCCCGCAGTAGGGGCAGAGCGACCACGTCAGGTCGATCGTGCGGTCGCATGCCGGGCAGCGGCGGCGCAGTGCCGTGTGGCAGTGCGGACAGAGCACGAAGTCCGGCTCGGTGCCGCGCTGGCAGGTCGGGCAGACGTACTTCTCCTCCAAGTCGCGGCGGAGGTACTCCTCCTCGAGCGAGCGCTCGTACTTCTCGGCCAGCGTCTGGCGCGGGCGCAGGATCATGTGCAGCAGCACGCCGGCGAAGGGCAGCACGAGCGCCAGGGACACCGCCAGCACCTGCACCAGCACATCCTCGCTGCGGGCGTGGATGTCGCGGTAGGTCCAGAGCACCGACGCGGCCCACAGCAGGATGGTGTAGGCCACCAGCGCCCAGCCGAGCACAGTGAGGATCGGGATCAGGTTTGTGAGCAGCGCGCGAAAGTCCAAGCAGGTAGCTCCTTTGCGGGGTTCTTGCCAGCGAGAGCAGGCGAGCACAGAGCAGATTCGGCAAGCGCGCGTGATGCTGGCAGTGGCGCCAGGGGCGACCCCGGCGCTGCGCTCCTCTGTGCCTCTGTGCGCTCTGTGGCGAGCGGAAGCTCAGCCAGCCGGCTGGGCAGCGAGGCGCTGCACGTCGGCGGCGCGCAGCACGAAGATCGTGGCGCCGCCCACCTGCACCTCCACCGGTGCCGGCGGGTAGAACTCGCCCGACTCCGCCACCGGCGGGAGCGGCGAGACGTAGCGCGTGCGGGTGTAGCAGTGCTCGCGGATCGTCCTGAGCATAGGGTCCACGTCGCGGTCCTCGGCGGCGATCAGCAGGGTGACGTTGCCCTCGCGCAGGAAGCCGCCCTCGCTGCTGATGCGAGTGACGCGGTGCCCCTGGGCGGTGAGGGCGTCCAACAGTTCCCCGGCGTCCTGGCGCTGGACTACGGCGATCACGAGTTTCATAACGTCTCCTTCGCGGGCGACAGGCGATGGGCGATGGGTGGAAGCCTATCACCTCTCGCCTATTGCCTACGGCGCAGCCTCCAGCATCTCGATATGGCGCAAGCGCGGCTCCACGGCGGCGAAGATCTGGGCGGCCAGCGCCTCGATCGGCTGGCGGGCGTCGAAGATATACCAGCGCCCGGGGTCCTGCGCGATCAGCGCGCGGTAGCCGGCCTCGACGCGCTGGTGGTAGGCCAGTTCGCGCGCGTCCAGGCGGTTCCACTCCACCTGCGGCTCACGGCCCGCGGGCGGCAGTTCGCGCGGGGGCCGGGGCGCCGCGCCGCGCGGGCGCGTCTCCTGGCGCTTACGCCACTTGCGTTCCAGCCCCTCCTCGGCGCTCAGGTCCAGGTACACTGTCATGTCGGGGCGCAGCCCGCCGGTGGCCGCGCGGGTGATCGCCTGTAGCTCCTGCATGTCGCGCCCGAGGCCGTAGCCCTGGTAGGCGAACGTCGAGTCTGCGTAGCGGTCGCAGAGCACGATGCCGCCCTGCTCGAGGTATGGCCGGATGACCTCGCTCACCAGTTGGGCGCGCGCCGCGGAGAACAGCAGCGTCTCGGTGGTGGGCGCCATCTCGGTGTGCTGCAGGTCCAGCACGATGCGGCGGATGAGATCGCCGATGCGTGTGCCGCCCGGCTCGCGCACCAGGATCACCGGGTAGCGCCGGGCGTACAGCTGCTCGTAGAGCAGGCGGGCCTGCGTGCTCTTACCGCTGCCCTCGGGTCCTTCGAAGGTGATGAACAGGCTCATACGAAGCAGCTTGCGCGCTGTTCCTCATACCGGGGGTGGGTTGCGGGGAGGCCCTCCCCGCAACCCCTCCCAGGGGCGCTTAACGGAAGATCTTCACCCGGCGGTTCGGCTCGCGGCCGCGGCTCTCCGACTGCACATTATACCGCTCGGCGAGTTGGTGCTGGAGGCGGCGCACGTAGCTGCTGCGCGGCAGCAACTCCACCGCGCTACGCTCCCCGTTCAGCACCTTTGTGATCGCCGTCTCGGCCTCCAGCATGGCGTCATCGAGCAGTGGGTCGTCGCCGCCGTGGCCGATCTGGCGCGGTGAGTACGAGCGCTCATCCTCGAAGGTGGCGACGTTGAAGATGTCCGCCAGCTGGCGCTCGATCTGCACGCTGGTGTTGTTGCGCAGCACGTACACCGGCACGCCGCGCTCCTCGGCTTGGCGTAGGCGCTGCGATCCCTGGCGGTAGTAGTTCTTGAGCGTCATCACCATGGTGGCCTCGCCCAGGTCCCGCACGATGGTGGCGGGCACCCGCATGCTGGTGATAGCGCGCTCGAGCCGGTCCCGGCTGATGCCGAACGGGTAGATACGCTGGGCCGGGATGCCGCTCGTGCCGCTGGCCTGGCGCTGCCCGCCGCGGCCGGGGCCAGTGCGCTCGCCGCGCTCACGCTGCCCACGCCGCTGGCTGAAGGCCGGCTGCGCGGCGCTCTCGCGCCGCGGGTGGCCGCCAGCCTCCAGGTGGATCTGGCCGTCGGCGTCGCGGGTGCGTACCTCCGGCTGCGGCGCCTCGCCGCGCAGTAGCGCGTCCACCGCGCTGGCCACGTCCGCATAGACGCTGATCTGATCCCAGCTCTGGATCTCCACCAGGATATCGAAGGTGGGCGGGGCCTTGCGCTCCAGCACCGTCTTCTGCGTCCCCCGCCGCCGTGCCTCCTCGTCCCCCAGCGTCACCGCCTGGATGCCCCCCACC
>DATMBA010000097.1:0-15171 GCA_035559635.1 Roseiflexaceae bacterium | reverse complement strand
CCCCGCTCCCGTCAGCGTGCTACTTCTCCATCCCGCAGTGGTGGACGGCCACCGCCTCCTGGGCCTGGATGGCCCGCGCGGTGTCATCCGTCGTGGCCTTGCGGCCGAACTGCGGCCCCGCCGGATCGAGCCGCACCGCCGTGTCCAGCTGGAGCGCCGGCGCGGCCGGCTGCTGGATCACGATTCCGCCCGGCCCGAGCATGCTCCTCAGCGGGTCAGCCCTCATCTGCGACTGCGCCGCGCAGCCGGCGATCACCAACGCCAACGCCACGGCACCCGCGACGGCCGCCTTGCGGCCCTCTAGCTTGACCATGCGCCCCTCCTTGCTGACATGCGACATGGGATTTTCAGGGAGGGCACGCCCTCCCTGAAAATTCCTCTTCCGTATGACGCTGGCCTGGCTTGCAAGCATTTAAAGCCTATCCGCATACCTCGGGGAGGGATCTGGAGAGGGCTTTGCCCTCCCCTGAAACCCCACCCCCTCCGAGTTATCCGGATACGCACTTAGTCTATCACAGACCTACGCGATTTCGCAAGCGGCGCCACGTCCGGCCCGTGACCGGGCGGGCGAGCTTGGGCCCAGGCCGCGTCACACCCGGGGTGCATGAGGGGCTTTGCCCTTACAATACTCGCGCCTCCACGATCTCCCGCGCCGCGCGCTCGCCGCTCGCCAGGGCGCCGTGGACGGTGGCCGGGTTGTCGTCCGTCACGGTGGCCTCGCCGGCGAAGTGCAGCGCGCCGCAGGGAGACGCGAGCGCGGCGCGCATGCCGTGCGCCCCTGGCGGCGTCGCGCTATACCCGCCGCGCGCCCAGGGGTCGGCGCCCCAGTCCACCATTTCCCCGGCGGCGAACAGGCGCCGCGGATGCGCGCCGAACACCTCTGCCAGCACGCCCAGCGCGCGCTCGATCGCCTGCTCAGGCCCTAGCGCGGCCATGCGCGCCGCCCGTGGCCCGGTGAGGAAGGCCGTCAGCAGCGGCGCGCCCCGGCGCACCGGCCACCACACCGGCGCCGGGTCGTGCGCTGTCAGGAAGGTCATGCCAGGGTCCCAGAACGGTTCGGTGAAGCGCAGCAGCAGTTTCATCGCCGGCGCCATCGCCAGCGCACCGATCGCCCGGCGCTTCTCCTCGGGCAGCGACGGGTCGAACGCCACCGCGCCCGCCTTCAGCAGCGCCAGCGGCAGCGTCACCACCGCGCGGCGGCCGGCGAACGTCCCGCCGGGCGTCACGGCCTCCACGTCATCCACACCCCAGCGCACCCTGATGACCGGCGTCTCCAGGCGGATGTCCAGCCCGGCGGCGATCGCCGCCAGCAGCCGGTCATACCCCTCGGCGATGCGGAAGTTCGCGCTGTCAGATGTTCCCGTGCGCTCCTCGTGCGCGAGCGCCGCCACGCTCAACGTCTCCGGTGTGGCGCAGGCGGCGTGCGCCAGGCGCACGTCCAGGAGGTGCCGCGCCAGTGGGCTGAGCCGGCGCGCAGCCATCCAGTCCGCTAGCGACACATCCGGCCCCTGGTGCGCCGCAAGCTCCCGGCCGACGGAGGGCAGGAGCCGCAGGTCTGCCCGTAGCGCCAGCAGCCACGGCCCGGCCAGGCGCCCCCCGCCGAGCGCGATCCGCCGGCCGGACCAGGGTGGGGCCGGGATGGTCTGCACCCCGGCGCGCCGCACCCAGCCCCAGGTGATCACCTGCGAGCCGTGAATGAACTCGGCCCCGCACTCCACCGGCACCGGCCCAAAGCGGTGGTCGGTCCAGATCCGGCCGCCGATCCGTCCGCGCGCCTCTAACACCACCGCCGTGCGGCCCGCCTCGGCCAGAGCGTGCGCCGCCGCCAGCCCGGCTGCCCCCGCGCCGATCACCAGCACATCTACGATCTCCATGGTTTCTCCTCGGCAGTGCGGTGGGGGCGCTCCCGTGGTGGCCGCCCCCCATCACACTGAGCCACCCCGCCACACTCCATGGCCTGCAGCGCAGGCCGGCACCGGACCCGCCCCTACCGGCGTTGCCCCGCTGCCCGCCATGCGCTGCGGCGCGCCACGACCGTGCCGTGCCGGCATTGCACCATTGTGCGCCACGTCCTGGGTCGTGGCGCTGCGCCCCACACATCGCGGGGGCGTGGGACCGTGCCCAAAAAACAATGCTACAATGCGAGCGGTCAGCCGTGGGCTGCGCGCCCGCCGGAGCGGGGGGTGCAGCCGTGGAAAGCGCACAAGGAGGCGCTGTGGATCGTAGCGCGCCGGCAGTCGCAGACACCGAGCAGGTAGCCGATTCCCCCCCATTTGAGGCCCAGCCCCCACCCGCGCCCGAGCCAGCCTACCCCTCGCGCGCGCAGCTCGCCCGCTGGCTGCTGGTGGCCCTCGCCCTTTGCGGCATCGGCTGGCTGCTATGGGCTGCCCTGCCCACCCTCTCGCCCTTCATCCTCGGCCTGGTGCTGGCCTATCTGATGCTGCCGTTCGTCAACTTCCTGGACCGCTACACCTCCCGGCCGATGGCGATCGTCATCGTCTACCTGATCGGCATCCTGCTGCTCGTCACCTCGTTCGCTTACCTCATCCCGCTGATCGCCGACCAGATCGAGCGGCTGATCGCCAGCATCCCCTCGGTGGAGCGCCTGCAAGAGATCGGCGACAACCTGCTCCGGCAGTACCGCGAGCGCGTGCCCGACTCGCTCAAGGGGCCGGTGGACAGCGCGGTGGCAAGCGCGCTCACCACCGTCCAAGCCAACGTCGCCACCTACGCCCAACGCGCTGGCAGCTTCCTGTTCGGCCGGGTGGTGCAGCTGCTCAACACGCTTACCTTCCTACTGGGCTTCATCGCGCTGCCGTTCTGGCTGTTCTACGTGCTGAGCGACGAGGCGCGCGGGCGGGCGGCGGTGGACCGCATGCTGCACCCCCGGCTGCGGCCGGACTTCTGGAACTTCTGGGCTATCCTGGACCGCGTGCTCGGCTCGTACGTCCGCGGCCAACTCATCTTGTGCGTGGCCGTGGGCGTGGCGGTGGCGATCGGGCTGGGGATCCTGCGGCTCCTGGGCGTCCCGATCGGCAATTATATCCTGGTGCTGGCGATCATCGCCGGCATCACCGAGTTCATCCCGGTGCTCGGCCCGACGATCGGCGCGATCCCCGGCATCCTGCTTGGCCTGTCGGACTCGCCCGGCACGGCGCTGTGGGTGGCGCTGGTCTACTTCGCGGTGCAGCAACTGGAGAACAGCCTGCTGGTGCCGCGCATCATCGGGGACAGTGTCGGCATCCACCCTGCGATCCTGACGGTGCTGATGATCGCGATGGGCTACCTCTTCGGCCTGGTGGGCATCATCCTCGCGCCGCCTGCGGCCGCCATCGCGCGCGACCTGTTCGTGTACGCCTTCAAGCGCCTGGAGGGGCTGAGCGCGGCGCAGGCCTACGCTGCGGTGCTGACCCAACACACCCCGCCGCCGAGGCGGGCGCCGAGCGCCTGAACCACGAAGACCCGAAGGCACGAAGAACATAAAGAACTTCGTGCCTTCGGGTGTTTGTGGCGTTGTGGTGGTGGCGCTACGCGGCTTGCTTGCGCTGGAGGAGGCTGAGCCGCCGCAGCAACGGGCGCGGCCGGGTGCGGTAGAACGGGTCGGACTGCTTGAGGCGCCGGCGGTTCGCCAAGCTGGTGCCGTTCAGCAGCCCGCGCACGAACTGCTTCAGGTCCCCCAACGTCGCCGCCTTATCGGCCAGCACCAGCACCCACGCCTCGCGGGTCTCGGGGGCCGGGCCGAAGGGGAACATATGGCTCACGATCGCCTTCTGCACACGCTCACACTCGCCCTGCTCGGCGGCCCAGCGGGCGGCCACCGCACCATGGGTGGTGAGCGTCCCTAGCCGCGAGTCAATGTCGTGGATCAGTGCCGCGCGCGCGCAGATGCGCAGGTCGGCGCGCAGCAGGCGGGCGAAGCGGTATGAGTATTTCACCGAGCGCATCAGGTGGTCGTGCTTGGAGATGCTGTGGTGCATGTGCTCCTGCGTCTCGAGCACCTTGGGGTGGGCAAGCAGGTCGGCGATATGTCGCTGCAGGGCTGCGTGCTGCATCAGTCGTCGTATCCTCCTCCGGAGATCTACCGGGCTCACGCACATCCTTCGGTTCGATGAGAGGGTTTCAGGGAGGGCCGCTTCCTCCCAGGCCTTCCCCATACCGGAGGACGTGTGTGGTAGAGCCGCTGTTTCCGAGCGACGCTAGTATAGCAGAAGATCTGACTGTGTTGGAGGAGCGAAACAGTTGCAGGATGTGTGCAGGACGGTGCGGGTGCACGGCGCTCACTCGCCGAGGAGTTGGGCCGCCGCGCTGTAGGGGTCCGCGCGGCGGGCGGCGATCTGATCCACCAGTTCGTTCCAGCCGGCGCCGCCCGCGCGCGCCCGGGCGCGCTCCAGCGCCGCCTCCTGGACGGCCAGGCGCAGCTCGTAGGCGGCCCGCGCCCGCAGCCGCGCGTCCAGCTGGCCGTCGGCGCGCAGGTGCTGCAGGTGCTGCTCTGCCGCGTCCACAACCTGCGGCACCCCTTCACCGCGCGTCGCCACCGCAGTGAGCACCGGCGGGGTCCAGCCCTCGCGCGGGGCATCGGCCAGGCGCAGCATCGCCCGCAACTGGCGCACCGTCGCGTCGGCCCCCTCGCGATCGGCCTTGTTCACCACGAAGACATCCGCGATCTCCAGGATGCCCGCCTTGATCGATTGCACGTCGTCACCCATGCCGGGCACCTCGATCACCAGCGTAGTGTGGGCCGCGCCGGCGATCTCCACCTCGCCCTGGCCGGCGCCCACCGTCTCCACCAGCGCCACATCGAAGCCCGCTGCGTCCAGCAGCGCCACGGCGTCGCCGGTGGCGCGTGCGATCCCGCCAAGGCGCCCGCGGCTCGCCATGCTGCGGATGAACACCCCCGCGTCGCCGCCGTGCGCCTGCATACGGATGCGGTCGCCGAGGATGGCGCCGCCGCTGAAGGGCGAGGAGGGATCCACCGCTACCACTCCCACGCTGCGGCCGCGGCGGCGCCACTCGGCCACCAGCGCGCTCACCAGCGTGGACTTGCCGACCCCCGGAGCGCCGGTGACGCCGACGATGTGGGCGCGGCCGGTGTAGGGGTAGATAGCGCGCAGCAGCGCACGCGCCTCCGGGCCGCCCTGCTCCGTCAGCGTGATGCCGCGGGCCAGCGCGCGCCGGTCGCCGCGAAGAAGCGCTGTGGCCAGATCTCGTGTCATCGTTCTCCACAAGGGGAGGGTTGGAGGGGGCTTCACCCGCCAAAAGATCGCTCGCGGGATGTTTTCAGGGGCCGCATGCCCCCGTAGCCCCTGCGTGAAACACACCGTTCAGGCCTTCGCGCCCACGTGCTCATTGATAAACCGCACGATCTCCTGCGTCGAGGTGCCCGGCCCGTAGACCGCGGCGATGCCATACTGCTCTTTGAGCGTGCGGGCGTCCTCGTCCGAGATGATGCCGCCGGCGATCACGAGCACGTCGTCCATGCCCCGCTCGCGCAGCAGCGTCACCACCTTGGGCAGCAGCGTCATGTGGGCGCCAGAGAGAATCGAGAGGCCGATCACGTCCACGTCCTCCTGCAGCGCAGCCTCGACGATCATCTGGGGGGTCTGCTGCAGGCCGGTGTAGACCACCTCCATGCCGGCGTCGCGTAGGGCCCGCGCGATCACCTTCGCACCGCGGTCGTGCCCGTCCAACCCCGGCTTGGCGACCAGCACGCGTATCTTTCGCTCCACGGGTACCTCCTTCGTGCCAGTGGTGTGCGCTTTGCATCATACCCGCAGCGGGGGGCGCTCGGCAGTTACCGTTCGCCAAGCGGCGGTTCGAAATCAAGCCATGGATATCACCGCTTCCTGTCCCGTGGCCTGCCGAAGCGCCCGAACAGGCTCGGCCCCTCCACCGCGCCGCCAAGCGGGTTGGCGAAGTCGTTCTCGCCGGGGCGCATATGCGGCTTGGAGGCCAGCCACTCCTCACGCCGGTCGCGCGCGTGCTCGAACAGTTCCAGTACTTCGTCCGCCGCGCCGGTCTCGAGTTGCCCACGGACATCCAGCAGGACGCGTGCCGCTTCTTCCAGCCAGCGCATCAGCGCCGCGCGGTTGGTCATGGCGATGTCGCGGTGCATCAGCGCGTCACCGGCTGCCAGGCGCGTCATGTCGCGGAAGCCACTGGCCGCCAGCGGCATCATCTCCTTCCAGGCCGGGCTACGGCTCACCGTCTCCACCAACGCGGCCGAAAGCACGAACGGCAGGTGCGAGACGCCGGCCACGTACGCGTCGTGCTCGATCGGATCGATGAAGTAGACCTTGGCACCCACCTGCTGCACCATCGCTTCCACCAACTCCAGCGCCTGCGGCCGCACCACCGGTGTGGGCGTCAAGCAGTAGATCGCGTCGCGGAACAGGGTGGTCTCGGCGGCGGCGGGGCCGGACTTCTCGCGGCCGGCCATTGGGTGGCCGCCAACGAAATCGATCGTCGCCGGCAGCAACTCGCGCGCCCAGGCCAGCACCTCGGCCTTGGTGCTCGCGGTGTCGGTCACCACCATCCCTGGCCCTAGCAGCGGCGCGATGGCGCGGAACACGTCGCGCACCGCCTGCACCGGCACCGCCACCACCACCAACTGCGCGTCGCGCAGCGCCTCCCCCAGGTTGCGCGCCTCACGGTCGATCGCCAGCCGGCCGCGTGCCTCGGCTGTGTTGCGCGCATTCGCGTCGTACCCGGTGATCGTGATCTTGCCGAGCGGTGCGCTCGACTCGTCCGCCGAGCGCAGCGCCATCCCGAGCGACGTGCCGATCAGCCCCATGCCGATGATTGTGATGCGAATCATGTTCACCCCTGCGGGGAGGCGCGGAAAGGCCTCCCCCCATACCTTTCAGATACAGGAGTTCCGTGGGGGCTGCGCCCTGCGAGGAGCCGTTTCGGGGGCCGCAGGCCTCACTTGTCAGGTCTCAGTCTCCACGAACGACAGGAACAGCAATTCGGCAACCACCAGGATCAGCGCCAGCAGCCCCAGGCCGAGGGGGGTGAGCACGCGCAGCCCAGCCAGCCCCACGGTGAGCGCCGCGAGTGCCCCGATCTCGTGCGCCTGCCGCCGGGCGCGCCGCCGGTCGTGCTGGCGAGCGCGCTGGCGGAACATGCGCTGCCCGGCGGCGTAGGCCGGCCAGGTGGCCAGCGCCGAGGTGCACCAGAACACCGCCGCCGCCAACACCACGTACACCGGCGCGTCCGGCGGGGAGAGCAGCCAGGCGGTCGGTGGTGGGACGAAGGCCAGCGTGTAGAGCAGCAGGAAGGCCCCGGCCACTCCCTCCAGCGCCAGGCCCGGCACACGCAGCTGCAGCTGCAGCGGCACGAACGTCAGCAGGCCGGCGGCGAGCGCCAGGGTGCAGAACGCCAGCCGTGGCGGGGCCCCCAACTCCTGCGCCGGGCCTACGCCGCCGAGCGCCAGCATTGTGAGTGCTCCAGCCCAGCACAGCCCCGCGCCCACCGCCAGCAGCAGGGCCGGGCGGCGGGAGGCGCCGGGCGCGGCGGGCGCGGCGGCGGCGGGCATCTTCGGCTGGGCGGGTGTAGCCATAGGCGTGGGCGATGGGCGATTAGCGCCAAGCGATAGGCGATGGGCGGACGTCCTCTGCCTCGCGCCAATGGCCCACCGCCTGGGGCTACAGGTCGGCCGGCTCCTCGCCGCGGGCGGTGTAATACACCCCCAGGTACGGGCGGCGCGCGTCGGCAGGAGAGGGCGCTAGCCGCACAGCCACATCCTCCTCGCCCTGCTCGCGCAGCAGCGTCAGGCGCACCGTGTCGCCTACCTGGTAGGAGAGCAGCTGCGCCCGTAAGTCGCGCGCATCCTGCACGTGGGCGCCGTTGATCGCCACGATCAGATCGCCGCGCTGCAGGCCGGCCGCCGCCGCCGGGCCAGTGCGGTCCAAGCGGGTGACTAGCACACCGAGCTCCGGGAGCGCCTGCTGCTCCACCGCGGCAGTGGCGGCGAACCCGGCGCGCGCCTCGCGCGCGGCGATATCGCTCCCGGCCAGCCAGCCGCCGGCCGCACTGAGAAAGCTGCACCACAGGCACAGCACCGCCGAGCTGAGGATCAGCCACGGCAGCAGCCCCCGTCGCTCCAACCGCATCGAATGCTCCCACGTTTGTCGGACTGCAGGCTGATTCTACCCCCGCGCCCCCGCCGCGTCAAGGCGGAGCGGCGGGGGTAGGGCGTCTGCGTTCGCGCCACGCCCGGCAGCGCCCGGCCGGCGCTGCACGGTTCCGCACGCCGTGGGCAGCGGGCGCCGTCCCACGCCCGGCGGCTGAAGCGGCGGGCTATCGCTTGCCACGCCCGCCTGCGCGGGCTGAGGTGCAGGCCGCGCCGGTGGCCTGCAGGACAGATAGCCCGCCCGGTCACGGGCCGGGCGTGGTGCCGCGCCAGATACCCCAGTAAGTGGTGGCAAGCCAAGCGACGCTGCCATGGCCCTACCCGTGGTATACTTTGTGCCGGCATCGTGTGGCAGCACAAGGCAGCGAAGGATCTCGCAGGGCACGCCTGTGGGCGGCGCGGCGCCGCAGCGGCCCCGGTAAGGAGCACACCCATGGCTGAGGCCACCGGCATGACCGAGCTTGACCTGCTGGTCGGCTCGATGTTCACCACTCGCCCGGAGGAGGACCGTGAGCTGTACGAGGAGGAGCGCGAGTGGCTCTCGGACATCCAGGATCTGCTGCGCGAGGAGGGCGTCGAGGTGGACCTGCTCTCGCGTCCGGGCGTCGAGATCTGGGAGGGCGGTATCGAGCGCTTCACCGACCTGTATACGCTGCAGCTCTTCGCCATCACGCTCGAGCAGGGCGGTGATATCGGTCCCCTGATCGACAGGAACCTGACGATCGAGGAGTTGGACGACCTGCTGGCTGAGGCGTGGCAGCGCCAGCCAACAGCGCGCTATCAACACCTGATCAACCACCAGGGGGACGGCGGCTACTACCTCCCGGCCGACTTCGCCGAGCCGATCGGGATCGAGTTCGACGAGCATGAAGAGGAGGCAGAGGACGAGGAGGATGGCGCCGAGTCGGTCGTCAGCTTTGGCTCGTCCATCGCCCTCCAGCGCGAACTGGCGGAGCTGGAGCCCCAACTGCGCCAGGCAGGGGTCCCGGAGAACCACCCCGCCATGCGCTGCCTGCGCACCCTCCGCACCGCCGCCGACCAGAGCGTTGCTAACGACCTGCCGATCATCGTGTGGTAGCTCCCGCACGGGCGTGCGGGTGATGCGCAGGGCGTCGCGTTGGTTGCCCCGCTCGCGCGCAGGGGGACGGGGCCGGGGGTGAGATCCCTCCGGTGTGGAAGGCAAAGTCTTTTACGCCCCACGCCACACCCACCCCCCAACGGGTGTACCGAACGTTCCTGCGCGCCACCACGCCCGGCCGTAAACGGGCGGGCTGTCGGTCGCGCAGGCGGGCTTGGCAAGGGATAGCCCGCGGGTTGACCCGCCGGGCGTGGTGGCGCGCCCGCCCGACTCGTTGCCACACCCACCCCCAACCCTCCGTTTGCGGCAGCCCTCGCGATCGGGTATACTTTCGCTCTGCTGCGTCGCAATCGCCACAGGGTGCTGTGCTATGAGCGAAATTGTCACGCTGATCACCCCGGATGAGTCGCGCGCCGCCCGCACCTCGCGCGACGCCACGCCGCGCGAGCGCCGCTACTACGTCTGGACGGTCGGCTGCCAGATGAATATCTCGGACTCCGAGCGGCTCGAGTCGGCGCTGCAGGGGGTAGGCTACGCGCCCGCCGAGCGCCCCGAGGAGGCCAGCTTCATCGTGTTGAACTCCTGCAGCGTGCGTGCCTCGGCCGAGGAGCGTATCCTCGGCAAGCTCGGCGAGCTGCAGCGCGTCAAGAAGGCCGCGCCGGACACCACGGTGGTGCTCTGGGGCTGCATGGTCGGCCCCAACAACCAGTCGATCTTCCGTGAACGCCTGCCGATGGTGGACCACTTCGTCTCGCCGTCCGCCGTGGACGAGGTGCTGGCCCTGGCGCCCAACCCGGTCTACCAACTCGACGAGCCGGCCCTCCCGGTGGCGAACTGGTCTCACCCGCCGGTCTCGGTGCACGTGCCCATCCAGTATGGCTGCAACATGAGCTGCGCCTTCTGCGTCATCCCGCTGCGCCGCGGCCGGGAGCGCTCGCGCCCGCTCGAGGAGATCGTCGAGGAGTGCCGCCGCATCGTCGCCCGCGGCGCGAAGGAGATCACGCTCCTCGGCCAGATCGTGGACTCTTGGGGCCACGACCTGCCCGGCCGCCCGGATCTGGCCGACCTGCTGCGCGCCGTTCACGAGGTGCCCGGCCTGCTGCGCCTGCGCTTCCTTACCTCGCACCCGGCCTGGATGACGGACAAGCTGATCACCACCGTCGCCAGCCTGCCGCGCTGCATGCCGGAGATCAACCTTCCGGTCCAGGCCGGCGACGACGCGCTGCTGAAGATTATGCGCCGCGGCTACACAGTGGCCCGTTACCGCGATTTGGTGGGCCGCATCCGCATGGCCATGCCGGACATCGCGCTCACCACGGATATCATCGTCGGCCACCCGGGCGAGACGCGCGAGCGCTTCGCCGGCACCAGGGCGCTGCTGGAGGAGATCCAGTTCGATAAGGTCCACATCGCGGCGTTCTCGGCCCGGCCCGGCACCCGCGCCGCCGAGATGGAGGCCGACCCGGCGCTCGCCGTCCCGGAGGAGGAGAAGCAGGCCCGCCGCGTCGAGTTGGAACGGCTCCAGGAGCAGATCGCCACCGAGCGCAACGCCCGCCACCTCGGGCAGACGCTCGAGGTGCTGGTGGAGGGCGAGCATAAGGGGAAGTGGCGCGGCCGCACCCCGGGCAACAAGCTGGCGTTCTTCGCGGACCCGCAGGACTGGACCGGCCGCCTGGCGCGCATCCGGATCACATCCACCAGCCCCTGGTCGCTCCAGGGCCAACTCGCTCGCGAGGGGACGCCCGCCTGATGGCGCACGACGTTCAGCCATACGCGCCCCCCATCCCCAGCGCCGCCCCGCCCCGCGGCCCGCGCGCGCTGGCCCTGGCGCTGCTGCTCGACCTGCTGATCCTCGCCGTGGCCGTGGTCGCCGTGTCGTTCGCCCTGCTGGCGGCGGTGGCCTCTGTGCGCGTGCTCCAGTTGGGGATCACAGCGGCGGAGGCCACCCGCCTCGGCCCTGCCGAGTTGCTGCGGCTGGTGGGCCCCGGCGGGGTGCTGCTCGTGCTGCTGGCTCAGAACGCGCTGTTCGTCGCCGTGCCCGCCATCCGCGTCCGCCTGCTGCACGGTGAGCCGCTGGCGACCATCGGCCTCCAGGCGCGCGACCCGCTGCGTCTGGCGCTCTTCGGCCTGGGCCTCGGCCTGCTGCTGCTCGTCGGCAACGCCATCCTGGGGGCGCTCTTCGCAGCGGCCGGCATCCGCCAGAACCAGGCCGAGCAGTACCCGCTCTTCGCCGGGGACTACGTCGGGCAGGCGCTCTTCATGCTCGGCGCCGCCGTCGTCGTGCCCATCGGCGAGGAGGTGCTGTTCCGCGGCTATATTTTCAGCACGCTGCTGCGCATCGGCGCCGGCACGCCCTGGGGCGTGCCGGCCGCCTACGCGCTGAGCGCCCTGCTCTTCGGCCTGGCGCATGCGCTCGCGGCTACCCAGGGAGCCGTAGCGCTGATTGCCGCGACGCTGGTGATGGGCTTGGTGCTCGCCTGGGCCGTGCGCCACACCGGCAGCGTGCTGCCGAGCATCGTCGCCCACAGCGTCAACAACGGCGTCGCGCTGCTGGCGCTTATGACATGTATCAATACCCCGGGCTTGTGCCCGGATAGCTAATGGGGAGGGCAGGGAGAGCTAGGCCCTCTCTGAAACCCTCCCACCCCAGAAGTCCTCCGGTAGGGGAGGGTCAGGGAGGGCCAGGCCCTCTCTGAAGCCCTCCTACTTCGGTATAAGATGCCCTTAAGGAGTGCCCCTTGAGCAAGCAGGACGAAAAGCTGCGCCTCCGCCGCCGCCTCCAGTCCCAGGCGGTGGATTTGGCGGCGCGCAACCGCTGGCAGGAGGCGGTGGACGTCAACCTCCAGCTGCTGAGCCTCGGCGAGGACACCGACACGCTCAACCGGCTCGGCAAGGCCTATTTCGAGCTTGGCCGGCTCGCCGACGCGCGGGACGCCTACCAGCGCGCCCTCCGGCTCACGCCCAACAACCCGATCGCCCGCAAGAACCTGGAGCGCATCGAGGAGTTGCTGGCGCGCTCTGCCACCATGCACGCGCCATCCAAGACTGGCCGCCAGCTGGTGGACCTGCGCCTCTTCATCACCGAGACCGGCAAGACGGCCCTCACCACGCTGATCGACGTGGCCCGCGGGCCGACGCTCGGCGCGATCGTCACCGGCGAGCGGGTTGAGCTGCGCCTGGACGGCCGCAACGTACTGGTCTACGATGTGGATGGCAATCTGATCGGCCGCATCGAGCCGAAGCTCGCCCAACGCCTCAGCGAACTGATGGCCGGCGGCAACCGCTACGCCGCCGCGGTGGCCTACGCCCACGGCCACCAGGTCCGCATCCTGGTGCGCGAGACCTACCAGGACCCCAGTCAGCGCGGCCGGGTCTCCTTCCCCGGCAAGCTCAGTGAGGGCGCGATGCGCGGTTACCTGGGCGGCGCCCAGTACGATGAGTACGGCGAGGAGATGCTCGAGGAGGAGGAGGCCGTCGAGGAGCGCGAGGAGCCTGAGGAGGAGGCCTTCGGCGGCGAGGAGGAGGAGCTTGGCCTCGATGATATCGAGCAGGACATCGGCGAGGAAGAGGATATCAACGAGGAGTAGGATAGCACTACGGCCAGGTAGCTCCGCCGTACTATTGTGTTTGGCGCACACAGCGCCTATACTGGAGCCGGGCGTCGAGGGGACGCCCGGCTTTCTTTTGCCTGTACGCTGTACCGCGGTGCAGGAGGCGTGGTGCGGTGCAGCCCGCCCGGTCTCCCGCTAGCCTCACAGGACACGACATGGAAGTGCGGGTTGACGAGAAGGGGAAGTTCTTCACCCCACGGATCGCCAAGGACGCCGTCGCCGCCTTCGTCCGCACCCGCGACCAGGTGATCGTCGGTGCGATCTATGTGCGGCCCGGCAACCGCCTCACCGACGAGCTGAATAGCGATGCCGCGCCGTTCCTCCCGATCACCGACGCGCAGGTGTACCGCGCTGACGACGAGCGCCTGCTCTACCGCGCCGGCCTGCTGATGGTGGCCTACCACGACATCGTGCTGATCGGCGAGCTCGACGCCATGGCGGAGATCCGGCCCGCCCCCTGGCAGCTCGGCCAGCCTGAGCATGAGCCGCAGCCGCCCTCGGCGGATATCGGCCTGCGCGTGGACGAGAAGGGCAAGTTCTTCTCGGTGCGCGTCCCGAAGGACGCCCTGCACGTGCTGGCCCATGCCGCCGACATGATGCTCGCCGGCTACATGTACCTGCGCCCGGAGCGGCGCCTGCGCGATGAGCTGAACGAGGCCAGGACGCGCTTTTTGCCGATCACCGAGGCGCGGGTCTTCCACGCCGCCAGCGAGCGCCAGCTGTACCACGCCAGCTTCCTGCTGGCAGCCTACGCGCACATCGCCTCGCTCAGCCCGATGGAATCGCTCGCCGACGCGCGGCCAGCCCCCTGGCTGAGCCAGCTGCCTGAGGAGGCCACCCCATGAGTTTCCTGTCGCGCCAGTTTCCGGCCGCCGAAGCCGCCCAGGCGCAGCAGCAGCACAACCAGCAGCCCGCCTCGCCCTTCTCGCCCCCGCCCGCCCCCGCCGCCGGGCCGCCGTCCGGACCGCTCCCCGACATCCCGCCCGAGCCGTCGTCGATCGCCGAGACCGGCCTCGGCATGGGGTTCCTGAACGACCTGGTGCTCAAGGTCGTTTACTTCCACGGCAATATCACCGGCCAGCAGATCGCCGAGGTCACCAAGCTGCCGTTCTTCGGTGTGCTGGACAAGGTGCTCGAGTTTCTCAAGCTGGAGGAGTACGTCGACATCATCGGCGCCCAGGGCGGCTTCAGCGAGCGCTCGTTCCAGTACACTATCGCCGGCAAGGGCCGCGTCAAGATCCACGAGGTGATCGCGCGCTCGCAGTACGCCGGCCCCGCCCCGGTGCCGCTGGACGACTATGTGCGCATGGTGCAGCGTCAGGCGATCGGCGAGTTGGTGGTGGATGCGCAGACGGTGCGCAGTGCCTTCAGCCACCTGGTGGTCAGCGAGCGCATGCTGGATAAGATCGGCCCGGCGGCCAACTCGGCCCGCTCGCTGTTCCTCTACGGCCCGCCTGGCAACGGCAAGACCACCATCGCCGAGGGGATCTCCAACATGCTCTCCGGCGCCGTCCTGATCCCCTACGCCGTCGAAGTGGACGGCCAGGTGATCAAGGTTTTCGACCCCCTCAACCACCGGCCGCTGCCCACGCCCCCCGCCCCGGAGCGAGAGGCCCCCCCGGCTGGCTTCGGCGGCGCGCCTGCCGCGCTCCCGCCCCAGCCGGACCGGCGCTGGGTGGTATGCAAGCGGCCGCAGGTGGTGGTGGGCGGCGAACTGATCCTCGAGCAGCTCGAGCTGATCTTCGACCCGATCGCCAAGATCTACGAGGCCCCCTACCAGATGAAGGCCAACGGCGGCCTGTTCCTGATCGACGACTTCGGCCGCCAGAAGTGCCGCCCGCAGGACCTGCTCAACCGCTGGATCGTCCCACTGGAGAAGAAGGTCGATTACCTGGCGCTGCAGACCGGCAAGAAGATCCAGGTGCCGTTCGACGTGCTGATCGTCTTCTCCACTAATCTGGCGCCGCAGGACCTGGTGGACGACGCCTTCCTGCGCCGCATCCGCCACAAGATCGAGGTGCCCAACCCCGCCCCGGACGAGTATCGCGAGATCTTCCGCCGGGTGGCGAAAGCCAAGGGGGTGCAATACACCGACGAGGGGCTGCGCTACCTGCTGCTGGAGCGCTACAAGCGCGACGGGCGCGACCTGCGCGCATGCCACCCGCGCGACTTGTGCGACCAGATCCTGGACGAGGCAAAATACCGCAGCATCGCCCCGGTGATGACGCGCGAGTTGATCGATCGCGCCTACGATGCCTACTTCGTGAAGCTCGGCTAAGACGAGGAGAGAGCCGGATGTCACTCTTGAAGCGTATTGGCGGAACCCCTTCCCAGAACGACTCTGCCCCCGC
>DATMBA010000096.1:0-1416 GCA_035559635.1 Roseiflexaceae bacterium | reverse complement strand
CGTCCTGATGCTGATCGGGGTCGTGCGGCTGCTCCAGGTGGCGGGGATCGCGTCCACCTCAGCCTTCTTCAACGTCTACCTGGACGCCGAGTTGAATATACCCACCGCGCAGATCGGCCTGGTGACGGCCGTAGGGCGGCTGCTGGCGGCGCCGGCGGCGCTGGTCACACCGCTGCTCACCGCACGGATGGGCGAGCGCAGCGCGGTGTTCTGGTCCTCGCTGGCGACGGCGCTAGCCATGCTGCCGCTGGCGTTGGTGCCGCACCTGGCTGCCGCCGGTCTGACCTTCGTGGGCGTGGTGGGGCTGTCCTCTGTGCGCTACGCCGCGTCAATGGGATACTTCATGGCGCTGGTGCCGCCCCGCCAGCGCGGCGCGGTGGCCGGCGTCACCGAGATGGCGGCCGGCTTCAGCTTCACCGCCATGACCTTTGGCGGCGGCTACCTGATCGCCGTGATCGGCTACCGCAGCCTGTTCCTGCTCGGCGCGGCGCTCACCGGCCTGGGAGCGCTCGTGTTCGCGCTGGCGTTTCGGGCAGGAACGGAGAGTCGTCAACAGCGAGGGAGCAGAGGCGCTTCCGCTCGCTCCGCTCCTGCTTCCGGTACCACGTCCGTTCCCCGTGTTCGCCAGGGGCACCGAGAAGGGGAGCTACCTGTACAAGCAAAAGAGCGCGTCCTGATCCTCTGCACCGCCAACTCGGCTCGCTCGCAGATGGCGGAGGGGCTGCTGCGTGCGCTCGCCGGCGACCGCTATGAGGTCTTCAGCGCCGGCGCGCGGCCCTCGGTGGTCAACCCCATGGCGGTGGCCGCGATGGACGAGCGCGGCATCGACATCCGCGGCCAGCACTCGAAGCACCTGAACGAGTTCATCGGCCAGCCGTTCGACTACGTGATCACGGTGTGCGACACGGCGGCCGAGACGTGCCCGGCCTTCCCCGGCCGTGCGACCCGCATTCACTGGAGCTTCTCGGATCCGGCGGCGGTGGAGGGAGAGGAGGCGCGCATGGCGGCCTTCCGCCAAGTGCGCGATGCGATCGAGGCCCGCCTGCGTCAGTGGCTCGCCGAGGACCGTTGAACGTTGCACGTTCCCTAGCCTGATCAATGCCGTGCCGCCTGGGTTGTCTCCTGCTACATTGCATGTCACACATGCACGTTCAACGTGCAGATCTGCCACGTGCGAGCATGCAACGCCTACCCGAAGCGCCCGGAGATATAGTCCTCCGTCCGCTTGTCCTGCGGCGCGGTGAAGAGGCGCGCGGTCGGACCGTACTCGATCAGCTCCCCCGCCCGGTCACGGTCCATCAGGAAGAAGGCCGTGTAGTCCGAGGCGCGCGCCGCCTGCTGCATGTTGTGCGTCACGATGATAATCGTGTACTGGCGGCGCAGCGCGAACATCAACTCCTCGATCTTCAAGGTGGC
>DATMBA010000095.1:0-2351 GCA_035559635.1 Roseiflexaceae bacterium | reverse complement strand
TTCCCTGGCCCGCCCCGACGACGTGCGCCCCCACGGTGACGGCGCTGCCGGAGCGCGAGAACTTAATCGCGTTGTCCAGCAGATTCTGCAGCACGCGGGCGATCTTCTCCTCGTCGGCCTCGATCAGCGGCAGGTTCAGCGCCAGCACCTGCTCGATCTCGACGCGCGCGCTGGCGGCCGAGCCGCGCAGCCGCTCCACCGCCTTATCGATCAGTACGTAGGGCGAGAGCGGGCGCAGGTCGATCGCCAGCTGGCCCTGCTCCATCTTGGCGATGTCGAGCAGGTTGTTGATCAGCTCCAGCATCGCCTGGCTGCCCTGGTAGGCGATCGCGAGCAACTCGCGCTGCTGAGGCGTGACCGGGCCGCTCAGCCCGCGCTGGACCATCATCACGCCGTTCATGATCGAGGTGAGCGGCGCGCGCAGGTCATGGATCAGCATGCTGGTGTAGTCCTCGCGCAGTTGCTCCAGCTCCTTCTCCTGGGTGATGTCGCGCAGCACCAGGAGTTGGCCGTAGGCCGCGCCCTGCGCGTCGCGCACCGGCAGGCGCAGCAGCCGCACGAAGTGGCGCCGCGCGCCGCCGAGCGCGATCTCGCTCACCTGCGCCGGCGCCTCGTCCTCGCCCTCCTCGCGCTCGGCGCCGCCCCACGGGCGGTGAACCACCTCATGCGCGCGGGCGAACAATTCGGCCACCAGGTCATCCAGCCGGCGGCCCACCAGCGCTTTCTCGTCGCTGGCGCAGATGCGGGCCGCCATCGGGTTGGCGCTCAGCACCACGCCGTGTATATCGGCCATCAGGATGCCGTCGGCGGTGGAGTTGAGGATGGCCTCCAGCCGGTCGCGGCCGTCGGTCACCTGCTGGAACAGGTGGGCGTTCTCAATCGCCACCGCGATGAAGGCCGCCATGCGCAGCAGGCGTTCCGCGTCCTCGGCGGTAAAGGGGCCGTCCACCTTGTTGAGCAACTCCACCGCGCCCATCACCCGGCCCTTGGCCACCATCGGCACGCACAGGATCGAGCGTGTGACGAAGCCGGCGTCCTCGCTGACCTTGCGGTAAAAGCGCGGGTCGCGCTCCACATCCTCCACGATCTCCCACGCGCCGGTGGCGACGACGTGGCCCACCACGCCCTGGCCAGCCGGCACGCGCACCCCCGCGAGCTTCTCCTCGCCGCCTTCGATCGTCATCACGAACTCGAGGTCGCCGGTGGACTCGTCCCTCAGCAGGAGCGAGCCGGCCTCGACGTGGAAGTGCTCGTTGAGCTTCTGCACCACCAAGCGGTACACCTCGCGGGTATCGAGGGTCGAGGTGATGGTGGCGGCGATCTCGTTGAGGGTGCCGAGCTCCTGGGTGCGGCGCTGGGCGGCTTCGCTGAGGCGGAAGGCGATGATCGCGGCGGCGAGCTGGCTGGCCAGCAGGCGCGCCAGCGCCACCTCGTCGGCGTCGAAGACGCGCTCCACAGCGGCGGCGCCCAGCACCAGCACGCCGATGTCGTGTGCCTGCGCGATGAGCGGCACCACCAGGGCGGTGCGGATCTCGCGGGTGCGCAGCAGCCCGGCCACCACCGGCGGGTGGGCGTCCCAGTCGGTGCAGCGCACCTGCACCGGGCGGCGCTCCTCGAGCGCCTGGCGCACCGCCGGCAGGTCGGCGAGCGCTAAGTCCGGCGGGGCGGCCTGCTGCGGGTACTCGCATGCCAGGTGGGCCACGCCATTCTCGAGCAGCACCACCCCGCCCCGCTCGACGTGCAGCAGGCTGGCCAGCTCCTTGAGCGCGAGCAGCAGCAGCTCGTCGAGCGTGGTGGCCGTCTCGATCGCCTGGGTGATGCGGATGAGCGGGTCGATGCGGGCGGCCACCGGCGCGTGCGCGGCGCCGGTGGGGGTCTGGGGTGTGCCGTGCTCGTCTGTAGCCACGGAGGTCATGCAGCAGACAGCATTCTCACTGACAGGACGTATGCGGTGGCCCCGCCCCGGCACCCCCACGGGGAGGTGTGGCGGGGTGCAGCCCCTCCATAAAGAACCCGTACGGAGTTTTGCGGGGGCCTGCGGCCCCCGGAGCCCCCCGCGTGGGGCACCGACCGCGGAAGTCCTGTCACTGACAGGAGGGGACGAGACTACCGCGTACATCCTGCCGCTGACGCGGTGCCAATCATCCAGGATGCACTATACCAGCAGCGAGAGGCCGGGGCTAGTGGCAAAAAGCGACAGATCGATGACATTATTGACTACCGTACAGAACTTTTGAGCGGGTGCTGTAGTGCCGGGATCAGCTGTATTGGTAATCCAGGTGGGATGGTCCGTCGATGACGCAAACAATACGCCAGCAGCCGCAAGCCCAGCGAGAACAGACTGAGATCAC
>DATMBA010000094.1:0-6692 GCA_035559635.1 Roseiflexaceae bacterium | reverse complement strand
GGCCGTGGGGGCCGGCGCCTCGGTAGGCGCTTGTGCGGCCGGCGCCGCGGTGGCCGGCGCGGTGGTGGCCGCCGGCGCCTGGGTAGCCGAACTGCACCCGATCAGCGCGATCGCCGCGCCGGCGATCCAGAGCACGAGCTTCTGTCGTCGCATCGGTTCCCTCCCTTTACACATCGCCCTGGCACACGGCTGCCAGAGATCTCGGAGGATCTGCATCCCCCGAACAGTAGCGGGCTGTGAGGAAGCTGAGTCTCCCACACCCCTCCAGCCCTCGGATGGCGGAACGCGGGGTGCGGCGTAGCGCTCGGGCGGCTCCGCCACGAGGCGCGCTGTTCGGCCATCCATCGGGCTGGCGGCGCGCTGGCGGAGGATGCGGGGTGTGGGGCTGCTGAGATGGTGAGGATTGTAACATACTCGCCGGGGCTGTCAACGATACGGCGGAGGACAGCCCTGCCCGGCGCCCTCACCCCCCGCAGCGCCTCAGCGATCCCGGATTCACCATACAATACGGCCGTGACGTTGCGGGCAGCGGGGGTGGACGATACCCCGTGCCCTCTGTGGCTCATGAAGGAGCACGCAGCGATGGCAGATATCACGATCGGCGTGATCGGCGGGAGCGGGCTGTACGCCATGGAAGGGCTGACGGACGTCGAGCGGGTGGTGTTGGACACCCCCTTCGGCGCGCCGAGCGACGCCTACGTGCTCGGCACGCTGGAGGGCCGGCGGGTGGCCTTCCTGCCACGCCACGGCGTGGGCCATCGGCTAGCCCCCAGCGAGGTGCCCAGCCGCGCCAACATCTACGGCTTCAGACAGCTCGGCGTCCGCTACCTGATCTCGGTGAGCGCGGTGGGCAGCCTGCGTGAGGACTACGCCCCCGGTCACATCGTCATCCCGGACCAGCTCTACGACCGCACCAAGGGCCACCGGCCGGACACCTTCTTCGGCGGCGGGCTGGTGGTCCACGTGGGGTTCGACCGGCCCTTCGACGCGCAGCTGGCCGACCGGCTGGAGCGGGCGGCGCACGCGGCCGGCGCCACCGTCCACCGCGGCGGCACACTGGTCGTGATGGAGGGGCCGCAGTTCTCCACCCGCGCCGAGAGCGAGGAGAATCGCCGCCGCGGCCACGACCTGATCGGCATGACGGCGCTGCCGGAGGCCAAGCTGGCCCGCGAGGCCGAGATCGCCTACGCCACCCTGGCCATGGTCACCGACTACGACGTCTGGCACCCGGACCACGACGCCGTGACGGTCGAGATGGTGATCCGGGTGCTCGCCGCGAACGCGCGGCTGGCGCAGGAGGTGGTGCGGCGCGCCGTGCCGCTGATCGGCGACGGCTTCGACAGCCCGGCGCACCACGCGCTGGCCGCGGCGATCGTCACCGACCGGTCGGCCATCCCGCCAGAGAAGCTGCGCCAGGTGGAGGTGCTGGTGGGAAAATACCTGGGCTGAACGCGCACTGCGCTCCCCGCACACGGCGTGCATGCCGCTCCTGGGGCAGTTGGATGGGCAGCACCCTCCAGAACATTTACGCAACCAGGAGGCGCAGGCGGGGCGCCGCGGCTGTTGAGGGGCACAGCCATATGTGAGAGGTTTCACCCCTCACACTCCCCTGTTCAAACAGCCTCTGAAGGTAGCAACAGCTAGTCCATGGCGGCGGAAGTCCGCCCGGGGTTTCCGAAGGGCTTGAGCCCGCTCGAAAGCGGCGCGCGTCGCGCAACAACCTACGCTTCAGCGTGCTAGGCAGTCCCCGCCCCACGGGACTCGTGCTAGAATACACGCCAGTATGCGGCAGCAAGGGGCTGGTCGGCGCGATCAGCCCCCGTTTGTCCTGCCCGGAAGGTGCCGATGACCGACCTTGCGGACATCCTGCGCGAGATCGCCGGACGGCCGGCGGTGGAGGAACTGGCGGCGAGGCTCGCCGGCCGGCGGAGCGCGCGCCTGCACGTGGCCCCGGTCATCGGCGCCGCACGCGTGCCGCTCACGGCCGCGCTCGCCATGCTCCTGCGCCGCCCACTGCTCTATGTGGTGCACAGCGGGGACGCCGCGCTGCGCGCCCACGACGATATGGCGCAGTGGCTTGGCCCGGAGCGCGTGCTGCTCTTCCCCGCGGCCGACGCCCTGCCCTACGAGCATATGTCCCCCGGGCCGGACGTGCTGGCAGCGCGCTTGCGTGTGCTCCGAAGGCTGCGCGCCGAAGGCGTTCCCGCAGGGTACGCTGAAGAAAGACCGCTGCAGGAAGACGACGGCGCCGTAGACGCAGAGTCTTCAGCCTTCAGCCTTCAGCCTTCAGCCTTTGTGATCGTCGCCCCGGTGAAGGCCCTGACACAGCCCACCCTCACGCCCGCCGAGCTGGCCCACGCCACGGTGCGCCTGCGGCGCGGTGAGGAGATCAGCCCGGACGCGCTGGTGGCGCGGCTGATCACCCTGGGCTACCGCCCGGCGCCTACGGTGGAGGAGCCGGGCGAGCTCAACCGGCGCGGCGGCATCCTGGACGTCTTCCCGCCCGGGGATGAGCTGCCGCTGCGGATCGAGTTCTTCGGCGATGAGGTGGACAGCCTGCGGCGCTTCGACCCGGTGACGCAGCGCAGCGAGGCGCAGGCGCGCGAGGTGACCGTGGGCCCGCCGCACGAGTTCCCGCTCTGGCGGCGCGCGGAGGCGCTGGCCCGCATCCGCGCGCTGGACGTGAGTGGGCTGCGCCGCGAGGCGCGCGACGAGTGGGAGGCGGCCGTGGCACGCCTGGAGCAGGGCGAGCGCTTCGAGGGCCGCGCGCTGTTCGCGCCGTTCTTCTACGATACGACCAACGACCAACGACCAACGACCAACGACAGCGTCGAGGAGCGTTCGTCGTTCGTCGTTCGTCGTTCGTCACTGTTGCAGCACCTCCCCCCCGGCGCGCTGGTGGCGCTGAACGATGCGACGATCCTGGAGCAGCACGTGGCGGACCTGGACCAGCAGGCCGAGGAGCGGCGCGCGCTGCACGTGGAGGCCGGCGAACTGCCGCGCTCTTTCCCGCGCCCCTACCTGCGCTGGGACGAGCTTCTGGCCCAGGCCGGGCAGCTAGCCCTGGTGAACCTCACCAACAATGAGCGGCCAGCCGATGGGCGGAGCTGGGAGCGCTACGCCCTGCCTGAGCCGCTCTTCCGCCCGGCCGAGCTGTTTGGTGGCCAGCTGCGGCGCATGGTCGAGGACGTGGTGCAGCGCCTCGCAACCGGCGAGCGCGTGGCCGTGGTCACCGCCCAGGCGGCGCGCATCGACGAACTCGTGCAGGAGGCATTACGGACCGGCGACCGGCGACCGGCGACCGGAGGATGATGGTCGAGACGACAATTCGTCGCTCGGCGTTCGGCGTTCGTCGTTCACCGCCATCCACGGCTTCATCGACGAGGGCTTCCGCTCGCCGGAGCTCAACCTGACGCTCTACACCGACAGCGAGATCTTCGGCTGGCGCAACCGGCGGCTGCTGCGCGAGCGGCGCCGCAAGCGTGACCGCAGCGCCGAGGAGCGGGCGGCCTTCCTGCGCGGCCTGAAGGTGGGCGACTACGTGGTCCACATCGAGCACGGCATCGCGGCCTATGAGGGGCTGGTGCGCCGCAGCGTTGGCGGCGTCGAGCGCGACTACCTCAACCTGCGCTACGCTGAGGGCGATAGACTGTACGTGCCCGTGGACCAGATCGACCGCGTCTCGCGCTATATCGGCGCGGGCGACGCCGTGCCGCAGCTCACCCGCCTGGGCACGCAGGACTGGGAGCGCGCCAAGCGCAAGGCGCGCCAGGCGGTGCAGGAGCTGGCCGACGAGCTGATCCGGCTGTACGCCGAGCGCCAGCTCAGCCAGGGCCACGCCTTCAGCCCGGACACCGAGTGGCAGCGCGAGCTGGAGGCGGCCTTCCCCTACGCCGAGACGCCCGATCAGCTGCGGGCGATCGCCGACGTCAAGGCCGATATGGAGTCGCCCCACCCGATGGACCGCCTGATCTGCGGCGACGTGGGCTTCGGCAAGACCGAGGTGGCGCTGCGGGCGGCCTTCAAGGCCGTGCAGGACGGCAAGCAGGTGGCGCTGCTGGTGCCCACCACCGTGCTCGCCCAACAGCACTACGAGACCTTCAGCCGCCGCATGGCCCCCTTCCCGGTGACGGTGGAGATGATCTCGCGCTTCCGCTCGCCCAAGGAGCAGGCCGACATCATCCGCCGCCTGGCGCGCGGTGAGGTGGACATCCTGATCGGCACGCACCGGCTGCTCTCCAAGGACATCATCTTCAAGGACCTGGGGCTGCTGGTGGTGGACGAGGAGCAGCGCTTCGGCGTGCGCCACAAGGAGCGCATCAAGCAGCTGCGCGCCAACGTGGATGTGCTGACGCTCACCGCCACCCCCATCCCGCGCACGCTGCACATGGCGCTCTCCGGCATCCGCGACCTGAGCGTGATCGACACGCCACCCGAGGATCGCGTACCGATCAAGACCTACGTGCTGCCCTACGACGAGAACCTGGTGCGCGAGGCGGTGCTGCGCGAGCTCGAGCGCGACGGCCAGGTCTACTTCGTCCACAACCGCGTCCACAGCATCTACTACGTGGCGGATAAGCTGCGTCAGCTGGTGCCCGAGGCCGAGATCGCCGTGGGCCACGGCCAGCTCCACGAGCACCAGCTCGAGCGGGTGATGCTGGAGTTCTTCAGCGGCAAGGACGACGTGCTGGTGAGCACGACGATCATCGAGAGCGGCCTGGACGTGCCCAACGCCAACACGATCATCATCGACGACGCGGTGAACTACGGCCTGGCCCAGCTCTACCAGCTGCGCGGCCGGGTGGGGCGCAGCGCCCAGCGCGCCTACGCCTACCTGTTCTACAAGAGCGACCGGCCGCAGACCCCCGAGGCCCAGGAGCGGCTGCAGGCCATCCAGGAGGCTACCGAGCTGGGCGCCGGCTTCCGCATCGCTATGCGGGACCTGGAGATCCGCGGGGCGGGCAACCTGCTGGGCGCCGAGCAGAGCGGCCACATCGCCGCGGTGGGCTTCGACCTCTACTCGCGGCTGCTCGAGCAGGCGGTGCGCACCCTGAAGAGTGCGCTGGTGGCGGCGAATTTCCAGGCGCCGATGACCGATGACCGACCAACGACCACCGACCAACGACCAATCGCCGAAGGCGAACAACCAGGCGTGCAGTTGCTGGAGGGAGCAGGCAAGCAAGATGGCGCTGATGGGGCGGAGAGGCTTTCGTCCTTCGTCGTTCGTCGTTCGTCGGAACGCAAGCAGCCCGCGGTGCGCGTGGACGAGAAGGTGCTGATCTCGCCGCTGGTGACGCTGGACCTGCCACTGGACGCCTACCTGCCGCCGGAGTACGTGGCGGACGATAGGGTGCGGCTGGCGGTGTACCAGCGCATGGCCGAGGCCCAGACGCCGCGCCAGGTGCGCGAGCTGCGCCAGGAACTGCGTGACCGCTTCGGCGAGCCACCGCCGCCCGCCGAGTCCCTGCTGACCTGGCTGCTGATCAAGGCGCTGGCGCTCGCTGCCGGCGTGACCTCGGTGGTGACGAGCGACGAGGAGTTTATCATCCGCCTGCCGGAGGGCGGCGTGGCCGAGCGGGAGCGCCTGGTGCGGCGCTTCGGGCGCAACCCTGCCATCCGTATCGGCCCGCAGTTCGTCCGGCTGGACCGGCGCACCTATAACTTCAACGGGGACGACAAGTGGATAGCGGCGGTGACGGAGGTGCTGGAGACGCTGGCACGATGAGATGGAAAATTGAGAATTGAAAGCCTCATCTCAATCTTCAATCTTCAATTATCGTTGGGCGAAGATGTAGACGACGTAGGCCCACGTCTCGCGGGCCACGTAGGCCAGCTCGGCGGTGAAGCTGCGCGTGGCGGGCGAGGTGAAGGTGGGCGAGCCGTACGCCGCTAGGCCCAGGTCGCGGGCCATCTTGAGCGCGCGCAGCATATGGGCCGGGTCGCTCACCAGCAGCACCGAGCCAGCGCCGATGGACCGGGCGCGCGCCGCGGCGCTCCGCAGGCAGGCGAGAGTGGACACGCCCGGCTCCTCCAACAGGGCCTCCGGCGACACGCCGCGCTCGACCAGGTAGGATATGCCGGCGGACACCTCGCTACGGGCACCGGTGAGGATGATGCGCGAGACCACGCCGCGCCGGTAGAGGTCCAGCACGTGGTCGAGCCGCGCCTGGCGCATGCCAGCCTGGTCGCCAGGCCACAACTCGGCGGCCAGCACGACCGCCGCCCCCACCGGGCGCGTCTCGTCCCGCTGGCCCTGGACGAGCACCAGCGCGCCCACCAGCAGGAGCAGGCCGGCGGCGCTGAGCGCGGCAGCGGCGAGGCCGCGCAGCAGGCCGGCGAGGATTCGGCGTGTGGCACGTGCTCCCATGGAGCGCATTATAGCGCGCTGCGCTGAAACCTCAAGTCGGGGGGATTTCAGGGGAGGGCAAGCCCTCCCCTGCCCTCCTCCCAGAAGGAACATTGCCGATGTTCAGAAACATCCGCTTCGACTGGCGCTGGGTGGCGCTGATCGTGCTCGTGCTGCTCCTGCTGAACGCCAGGAGCCTGCGGTGGGAGCTGACGGCGGCCGCGCTGATGGCGGCGGGCGCCTACCTGCTGTACCGCGGCTGGGTGATCTGGCGGCGCGCGGGCGGCCCGCCCACGCGCGCCCGCGTCACGTACTGGCGCGGCCAGCGCTATGAGGTCGGCCCGCC
>DATMBA010000093.1:0-10859 GCA_035559635.1 Roseiflexaceae bacterium | reverse complement strand
CCCTTAGCCCCTCCCCCTTTAGAAATCAATGCAGCGCACTATTATAGTGGCATACAGGTTGCCATCAGCTATCGCCGGTGCTATAATCCGGCGGTGCGCAGAACGCGAACGGGCGTGCGCCCTGTTGCCACACGCCGCTGTGTACATCATACCGTTATGAGTGCAGCCGCCGAGTGTAGCCGCCGTGGGGCGTGGGGCAGATGCCCTGCGCCGCAGCCGGCGCACCCGGTGGCTTTCTGTCGATTGGAGGAGCGATGCGTGTCCTGATGCTGTCCTGGGAGTACCCGCCGCACATTGTGGGCGGGCTGGGCCGGCATGTCATGCACCTGGCCTCCGCGCTGGCCACCGAGGGGGTGGCGGTCCACGTGCTCACGCCCATGCTGCGCCACGGCGCCCGGCGCGAGGTCACGCCCGAGGGGGTACACATCCACCGGGTCGAGGCCCCGCACATGCAGGATGACGGCTTCGTCAGCTTCGTCTTCCAGACCAATACGGCGCTGGAGCGTGCCGCGCGCGAGTTGCAGCGCGAGGGGGGTGATTTCACGCTGATCCACGCCCACGACTGGCTGGTGGCCAACGCCGGGGTGGCTCTCAAGCACGCCTGGCGCCGGCCGCTGGTCGGCACCATCCACGCCACCGAACGTGGCCGCATGCAGGGCTACGTCGGCAACGGCCACTCGGAGCAGATCAACAGTACTGAGTGGTGGCTCACCTACGAGTCCTGGCGGCTGATCGCTTGCTCGCGCTTCATGGCGGGCCAGGTGCAGGAGTACTTCGGCGCTCCGGCCGATAAGATCGACGTGGTGCCCAACGGCGTCCCCATCTCCCCCAGCCCGTTCGCCGGAGAGGAGGAGCGCCGCGTCTACCGCCGCCAGTTCGTGGCGGATGGCCAGGCGCTGGTGTTCTGTGTGGGCCGTCTGGTGTACGAGAAGGGCCAGCACGTGCTGCTGGAGGCCTGGCCGCAGGTGCTGTCCGCCGCGCCCCAAGCGCGCCTGCTGGTCGCCGGCACCGGTGCGCAGCTGGACGCGCTCAAGCAGCGCGCGCGGGAGTTGGGCGTGGCCCAGCAGGTGATCTTCACCGGCTTCGTGGCCGACGAGGACCGCGACCGGCTGTACCACGTGGCGGACGTGGCCGTGTTCCCGTCGATCTACGAGCCGTTCGGGATCGTGGCGCTGGAGGCGATGGCCGCCTGCTGCCCGGTGGTGGTGAGCGAGACCGGCGGCCTGATGGAGGTGGTCCACCAGCAGGAGACGGGGCTGGTCGTGCGGCCGGGGGACCCCGGCGCGCTGGCGGAGGGCATCCTGCAGACGCTGCAGCACCCCGAGCAGGCGCGCGCCCGGGCCACCGCGGCCCTGCGGGATGTCCGCGAGCGCTACAGTTGGGCGCGCGTGGCCGCGCTCACCGCCAGTGTCTACCGCCGCACCTACGCGGCCTGGCGGCAGAACCCCTGGGGGGCCGCACTCGTCCAGCAGCATTGAACAGTGCTGAGTGCTAGAGCCTGTTAGAAAAGCCTCTCGCCCGCCGCTGCGCGGCGAGCGGGCGAGGGATGGGTGAAGGGTGACACCCCTCGCGCTCCCCGTTTCAACCAGGCTCTGAGATTTGAGCGTTGAGAAGCGTTAACTTCGTGGCCCTTCGTGTCCTTGGTGGATCAGCTTACGGCGCTGAGCGTGGACGGTGAGTGAGAGACCTGCGGCGATACCACTCCTGGCGGTGATAGGCCCCACGGCGGTGGGCAAGACGGCGCTGGCGATCGAGCTGGCGCGCCGCCTGGGTGGCGAGATCGTCTCAGCCGACTCGCGCCAGGTCTACCGCCACATGGACATCGGCACCGCCAAGCCCACCCTCGCCGAGCGCGCCGCCGCACCCCACCATCTGATCGACGTCGCCGACCCGGACGAGGAGTTCTCGCTCGCCACCTATCAGGACCTCGCCACCCGGGCGATCACCGATATCACGGCGCGCGGCCGGCTGCCGATCCTGGCGGGCGGCACCGGCCAGTACCTGGCGGCGATCCTCGAGGGTTGGCAGCTGCCGCGCGTCGCGCCGGACCCCGCGCTGCGGGCGGCGCTCGAGCGCGAGGCGGCCGAGCGCGGGGCGGAGGCCCTGCACGCGCGCCTGGCGCAGGTGGACCCCGAGGCCGCTGCGGGCATCGCGCCTGCCAATGTGCGCCGCGTGGTCCGCGCATTGGAGGTGTACACGCTCACCGGCCGGCCGATCTCGGCCCAGCGCGCCAGGCAGGCCCCGCCCTACCGCTCGCGCACTATCTGGCTCACGCTGCCGCCGCCTGCGCTCTACGCCCGCATCGACGCCCGCGTGGATGCGATGCTGGCGGCCGGACTGCTGGATGAGGTGCGCGGCCTGCTGGCGCGCGGCTACGGTTGGGAGCTGCCGGCTATGTCCAGCCTCGGCTACCGCGAGTTCCGGCCCTACCTGGCCGGCGAGTGTCCGCTGGAGGAGGCGGTGCAGCGGCTCAAGTACGACACCCACGCCTTCGCCCGCCGCCAGAAGGCCTGGTTTCAGCGCCTGCCGAATGTGACCCAGATCCCGGCCGACGCCCCGAACCTGCTGGAACGCGCACTGGTCGTTTGGGAGTGATCCACGAATGGCCACGAGGGCCGGGGTATAACTACCGCCAATGCCAGCTTCGAAGTTGGTCCAGCACATTTCGCCCGGCGCCAGCGCTGACCTGTACGCTGCGTGTCATTGATGGCCTTCGTGGGTCATATAGCCTGCCGCTTCTCCACCGGCTGTGTGGCGATCGCGAGGGCCGAGAGCACGTAAGCCGCCACCGCGCCCCCGATCGCCGGGCCGAAGCCGTAGCGCACCTGCAGCCAGCCGCTCAGCGACGCCGCCCCAGCCCAGCCGAGCGACCACAGCACGCTCATCAGGCTCACCGCCGCACCGCGCTGGCGCGCCGACGTGCTCTGCATCACCAGCGCATCGTTGAGCGGATAGCTGGCGGCCACGAACAGCCCGCGCAGGAAGAAGCCTGCCACCGCCGCCGGCAGCGCGGGGATGGCGATCAGCGCCATGGCCGGCGCGGCGCACAGACGCAACATCCAGGCCGCCCGCTTCAGCCCCAGCCGGGCGCTCAGCGGCCCGCCCAGCAGCGCCCCCGCGCCCATCCCTACGGACACCCACGCCAGCACGAGGCCCACCGCCGCATCCTCCATGCCGAAGACGTTGCGGAAGAACAGGTTCTGAAACGGCAGAAACAGCCCGCCGGCCACGCCCAGCAGCAGCGACGGCAGCGCCAGCCGCACCAGCGCCAGCCGCGAGTGGCGCGCCAGCTCCGCGCCCGCGGCCACCGCCGGGCTATCAGGCCCGCGCTCCTCCGCCAGCCGCAGCACCGGCAGCACCGAGAGCAGCCCTAGTCCCACCACGCTAGCGAGCGCCACCCGGTAGGCCGCCGTGTCCTGCGGCCCCACACTCAGCGCCCCCGCGGCCAGCCCCGGCAGCACCCCACCCACCGCGCTGCCCAGCAGCCCGATCACCAGCGCTGCCGCCGCGTTCAGCCCGAAGATCGAGGCGCGCTCCTCAGTGCGCGTCACGCCGGTGAGCAGCGGCACTACCGCCGTGAGCGCCAGGATGTTCGCCGCGCCCGCCAGGAAGTACGCCACGATCAGCGGTCCGAGTGAGCTGGACATAACCACAAGCGCCCAACTCACGCCGTAGAGCAGCCCACCGGCCACCAGCGCCCGGCGTGCCCCGGCGCGGTCGATCAGCACGCCGATCGGCAGCCCGAACGCCACGCCAGCGGTGCGGTAGACGGTGGAGAGCAGCCCGGCCGCGTCGGCGGCGTAGCCCAGGCTCACCAGGTAGAAGTTGAACAGCAGGTCGGCGATGCTGGCAGCCAGGCCGAAGATCAGGCTGTGGGCCAGGATGCGCCAGACGGGCGGGGCGATCCGCGCCACCGCGGCGCGCACGCGGGAGCCGAGCGAGGGCACGGCGGTCTCCTTGATGGATGCTGGATGTCGAAGGGCTGCCAGCATACCACAGGTGGTACAATCGCGCGCAGCGCCTCAGCGGTTCAGGAGACTCTCCATGACATGTGAACCATTCATCCAGGACATCGAGCGGCGTCTCGCGGGCCAGCCGCGCCGCGCCGCACTCTTTCGCGCCTGCTTCACCAACACGCTCGCCACCACCATCCGGCGTATGCCAGATGGCACCACCTTCGTGATCACCGGCGACATCCCGGCCATGTGGTTGCGTGACTCGGCGGCCCAGGTGCGGCCGTACCTGGTGCTGGCCGCGCGCGACGCCGACATCTCCGACATGATCGCCGGCGTGGTGCGCCGCCAGATGCGCTACATCACGATCGACCCCTACGCCAACGCCTTCAACGAGGAGCCGAACGGCCGCCGGTGGGACGCTGCCGACGAGACCGAGATGAACGACTGGCTGTGGGAGCGCAAGTACGAGGTGGACTCGCTCTGCTACCCGCTTCAGCTCGCCTACCTGCTCTGGCGCGCCACCGGCCGCACCGACCATTTCGACGCCACGTTTTGCACCGCAGCCGCACACATCCTGGAGACCTGGCGGCGCGAGCAGCACCACGCCCTGTCGCCCTACCGCTTCGTGCGGCGCAACGGCCCGCCCGGCGATACCCTCTCGCACGAGGGCTACGGCGCGCCGGTGGCCATGACCGGCATGACCTGGTCCGGCTTCCGCCCGAGCGACGATGCTTGCGTCTACGGCTACCTGGTGCCGGCGAACATGTTCGCCGCCGTCACGCTCGGCTACCTGGCCGAGGTGGCCGGGCAGGTGCTGGGGGACACGGCGCTGCGCGACGAGGCGCGCGCGCTGGCCGCCGAGATCCGCGCCGGGGTGGAGCGCTTCGGCACGGTGCAGCACCCGGACTACGGGCGGATCTACGCCTACGAGACCGACGGGTTGGGGAACTACACGCTCATGGATGACGCCAACGTGCCGAGCCTGCTCTCGCTGCCGTACCTTGGCTGGTGTGCGCCGGACGACCCGCTCTACCTGGCGACGCGCCGCTTCGTGCTCAGCCCCGCCAACCCGTTCTTCTACCGCGGCACAGCCGCCGAGGGGGTGGGCAGCCCGCACACCCCGCCGCGCTACATCTGGCACATCGCGCTGGCCGTGCAGGGGTTGACCGCCACGGACCCCGCCGAGCGCGAGCGCATGCTGGCGCTCATGGAGCGCACCGACGGCGGCGCGGGCATGATGCACGAGGGCTTCGACGCCGACGACCCGGCGAAGTTCACCCGGCCGTGGTTCTCGTGGGCCAACATGATGTACTGCGAGTTGGTACTGGCGTCGCTGGGGCTCTACGTGCCGGGGAGCCCGCTCGTATCCTGAGTGCTGAGTGTTGGGGCAGGCAGGAAGTCCTACCACGCCAGTCATCCGCTGAGGGGAGGGTCAAAAATCTGTGAGGAGCACCGCCAGGGTCTGCTCGGCGCAGCGCTCCCAGGTGAACTGTGCGGCACGGGCGTAACCGCGCCTGCGCAGCTCGGCGCGCAGCTCCGGCTCGGCAGCCAGGCGCGTGAGGGCGGCCGCGATAGCCGGGGTGTCCTCGGGGTCCACCAGCAGCGCCGCGTCGCCGGCCACCTCCGGTAGCGAGGAGGTGGTGGAGGTGAGCACCGGCGCGCCGCAGGACATGGCCTCCAGCACCGGCATGCCGAAACCTTCGTAGAGCGAGGGGAACACGAACGCCAGCGCGCCCGTCATGAGATCCGGCACATCCTCGTCCGGCACGTACCCGGCGAAGCGCACCCGGTCCGCGACCCCCAACTCCGCCGCCCGCTGCGCGATCCCCTGCGCCAGCCAGCCCGTCTTTCCGGCGATCACCAATCGAACGTTGTGGGGTGAAGGTTGAACGTTGAACGCGGCGGCGAACGCCTCGATCAGCCGCACCAGGTTCTTGCGCGGCTGGATCGTTCCCACGTAGAGGAAGTACGGCGCCTCGCTGCCCACGATCTCCCGCACACGCCGCCGATCCCCGGTCGTCGATCCATGGTCGTCGGTCGTCAGTCCTCGGTCCGCCGTCATCCGTCTGCGAAAGCGTTCGGCCAGCCCGTGGTGCACCACTGCGATCTTCTCCGGCCGCACACCCGCCAGCCGCACTAGGTCGGCGCGGGTGGCGGCCGAGACAGCGATCACGCGGTGGGCGGCGCGGGCGCTCCAGGCGGTGGAGAGGCGCAGGTAGAGGCGCTGGGCGCGGGTGTGGGCGGCGGGGAAGTGCAGGTAGCCCATGTCATGGATGGTGACAACGCTGCGGGTGCGGCGGGCGAGCGGCGCGCCGAGCGGCAGCACATGGGCCGGGACAAAGAGCACGTCCGGCGGGCGGCGCAGCACCTCGGCCGAGAGGCGTACGTGGGTCCAGAGGCGCGCCAGCGGGATGCGGCGCAGCGCGAAGTTCGGGCCGAGCGGCGGGAGCGCGGCCGGCGGGCGGTTGCAGTACAGCGTGTAACGGCGCTCCCGGTCGCGCCGGGCGATGGCCGCGAGCAGTTCGTAGGTGTAGTGCTCGGTGCCGGTGCGGGCCGAGACCGCGATGCGGCTGATGTCGATGCCGATGTGCATTGGGCGAGATTCGTAATTCGTAATTCGTAACGTGATCCGTGATCGGTGCATTGTGAGCTGCCATCCGAGAGCCTGATCGTCTTGATTCCAAGGGCGATAAGGCCTCACAGCTCACGGCTCACGGCTCACGGATTACGCGTTACGGGTTACGCCTCACGGGCAGGCCGCCGAGTCGCAGCGTATGGTATAATGGTGCTTGCCCTTTCGCAAGCGAGCGAACTGTCCCCTCTCCTGGAGCCGTCATGCGCCGTCCGCCACCGCCAGGGCCGCCTGCCGCAGGCGCGTCACCCCTAGCCATCGTACAGGGCGCCCGCCGCAGCATCTCCAGCCGCCTGCGCTGGTCGTATCTGATCTCCTCCACCGTGCCGCTCCTGTTCGTGGGGGCGCTGCTGCTGTTCATCAACCTGAACAGCGAGCGGGCCACGGTGTTCAGCGACCAGCAGGCCAGCGCCGGGCGTGTGGCGCGGGACATCTCGCGCTACGTGGGGGCGCTGCAGCAGCAGCTCGAGAACTATGCCCTCCAGGTGCGGCCCGGCACGCCCCAGGCGCAGCTCACCGAGGCCGCCCAGAACGTGCAGGCGCGCAACTTCCCCAACCTGATCGACCTGGCAGTGATCGCGGACAGCGGCGTGGAGCGCCTGCGCGTCTACCGGCTGCAGGCCATCCCGGCCGACCAGTTGCGGGACATGAGCCAGGACTCGGCGGTGCGGCGGGCGCTCTATGACGGGGCCACCACCTACTCGCCGATCGCGCCGGGGCGCGACGGTCGCCGGACGTTTATCGTGACGCTGCCGCTGCGCAACGACGCCGGCGCGGTGGTGGGCGCGCTGCGGGCCGAGATCAGCGCCGAGCCGATCGCCCGCGAGCTGCGCGTGGCCACCGAGTCCTCCACTGGCCATGCCTACCTGCTGGACAGCGCCACCGGTGCGGTGCTGCTGGACGACGGGCAGCCGGACTTCGCGCCGCCGCGCGAGACCTGGCGGTTGCTGCGCAATGAGCAAGGGGCCGCCGAGTACCTCGGCGCCCGCGGCGAGGCGGTGATCGGCGCGATCGTGCCGGTGTATCACGGCGAGGAGGACACGCCCACCGGCTGGGCGGTGGTGGTGGAGCAGCCCTCGGCTGAGGCCTTCGCGAATGTGCGGCGCAGCGCCCTGGTGCTCACCTCGCTGGTGGTGCTGGTAGGTGTGATCGCGCTGATCTGGGCCTTCCGCCAGGCGCAACGCTTCCTGCGGCCGCTGCGGGCGCTGCGGGCCGGCGCTATCGCCCTCGGCGAGGGGCACCTCAACCACCGCATCACGCCGCTCGGGGACGATGAGTTGGGCGATGTGGCCACCGCTTTCAACCAGATGGCCGACCACCTGGAGGCCTCGCTGGCGGAGATCGAGCAGCAGAACGACCAACTGCGCCGCGGCCTGGCGCTCGCACGTGACATCCAGGTGGGCCTGCTGCCCGAGCGCCCGCCCTGGAATGGCGAGGCGCTGGCGGTGTACGCGCGCTCCATCCCGGCCTACGACGTGGGCGGGGACTTCTATACTTACCTGGCGCTCTCCGAGGGGCGCGCCGCGATCGCGATCGGCGACGTGTCTGGCAAGGGCATCGGCGCGGCGCTGATCATGGCGCTCACCTCCAGCGCGGTCGAGACGCAGGGACGCCAGTTCGAGCACCCGGCCAAGGTGCTCAGCGCGCTCAACCAGCTCCTCGCGCCGCGCCTCAAAGCCAACCACATGAATGCCGCGCTGCTGTTCGCGGTCTTCGACCCGCGCGAGCGCACGGTGCGCATCGCCAACGCCGGTATGATCGCCCCGGTGGTGATCTCGCCCCAGGGCAACCGCTTCGTCGAGGTGGGCGGCCTGCCGCTTGGCGCGATGGCCGGCGCCATGTACTATGAGGAGACGGTCCAGCTCGGCCCCGGCGAGGGGCTGCTGCTAGTAAGTGATGGCGTGGTGGAGGCCCACAGCCCCAGCGGCGAGCTGTTCGGCTTCGAGCGGCTGGAGGCCACTATCGGCGAGCTGCGCACGTTCGGCGACGTGCGGGCGCTGGTGGAGTTGGTGCTTTCCCGCGTCCACGAGCATATGGGGCTCGCCGAGCAGCACGACGACATCACGATCGTCGCGGTGCGCCCGCCGCTGACCTCTGGAGAGCAACCTGCCAACGAGGAGCAATCGGTCGACTATGCAGCTGTTTGACACTCTCCGCGGCCATACGGCCGAGCTGGAGATCCCGCGCGACCGCCCGCTGACGCTGTACGTCTGCGGCGTGACACCCTACGATACCACCCACGTCGGTCATGCGCACACGTTCCTGATCTTCGATGTGCTCATTCGCTACATCCGCTCGCAGGGCGGCCAGGTGCGCTATTGCCAGAACGTGACCGATGTGGACGACCCGCTCTTCGAGCGCGCCAAGCGCGACGGGGTGGACTGGCGCGAGTTGGCGGAGCGGGAGGTGGCGCAGTTCACTCAGGACTGCCGGGCGCTCAATCTCATCCCGCCGGACTTCTTCCCCAGGGCCTCCGAGGAGATCGGGGCGATGATCCCGATCATCGAGCGCCTCGTCGCGCTCGGCCACGCCTACGTCCGCAATGGCAACGTCTATTTCGATGTCTCCACCGAGCCGAGCTACGGAGAGATGGCTCGCGTGGGAGGGTATGACGAGCTGCTGGCGCTGGCCAATGAGCGTGGCAATAACCCCGAGGATCCGAACAAGGACGACCCGCTGGACTTCGTGCTGTGGCAGACGGGCAACCCCGGCGACCCGACGTGGCCAAGCCCGTGGGGGCCAGGGCGCCCCGGCTGGCACATCGAGTGCACCGCGATGTCCACCCGCTACCTTGGGCCGCAGCTGGACATCCACGGCGGCGGGCGCGACCTGATCTTCCCGCATCACCCCTCGGAGATCGTGCAGACCGAGCCGGTCACCGGGCGGCGCCCCTTCGTGCGCTTCTGGGTCCACGGCGGTCTGGCATGGCTAGGCGGCGAGAAGATGAGCAAATCGCTCGGCAACATGGTGTTCGTCAAGGACGCGCTCAGGCAGCACCCGGCCGATGCGCTGCGCTGGTATCTGCTCTCGTTCCCCTACCGCGAGGATTTCGAGTATGTGCGGGCGGACGTGACGGCTACCGAGGCGAAGGTGGCGCGATTGCAGGCGGCGCTGGCGGCCCGCGGCGGCGGCGGGTGGGCGCTCGACGCCGCTGAGGCGCACGGGGGGTTCTTCGCGGCGCTGGACAATGACCTGGACACGCCCAGGGCACTGGCGCAGATCGAGGGGCTGAGCGCGGCCATCCTGGAGGCGGCAGGATCGGGCGGCGATGTGGCATCGGCCCAGGCGGCGCTGCGCGAGATGGCAGGCGTGCTCGGCTTCTGGGCGGCGGAGCAGGGTGCCTGACCACTGAAAGAACGGGGTGGGCGAGGGAGGGCGCAGCCCTCCTTCACACCCACCCCTTCCGGCAGGTGTGGGTCAACACACCTGCCGGATGCACCAGTTAGCAGCGCCCGGCTGAACCTCACAGCTCGGAAGCAGCACAGCTATGTCCGCCCGCTTCAGATCTTCGCGCTTTCGTGCCTTCGTGGTGCGCTACCTGGCCACGACGGCATAGGAGGCCGACAGCTCCGGCGAGCGGCTGAGCGTCTGGAACACCACGCAGTAGCGCTCGGTGAGCCGCAGCAGCGTGTCCAGCTTCTCCCTGTCGGCGTCGGTGTCCAACTCGAAGCGCAGCCGGATGGCGCGGAAGCCCACCGGCGCCTCCTTGCTCACCCCCAGCGTCCCGCGGAAGTCCAGGTCCCCCTCGGCGTGCACCGTGCCGCCGCGCACCTCCACCCCGATGGCCGTGGCCACCGCGCCGAGCGTGACGCCCGCGCAGGCCACCAGTGCCTCCAGCAGCATGTCCCCCGAGCAGACGTGCAGCCCGTCGCCGCCGGTGGCGGGGTGCAGCCCGGCCTCCACCAGCGCCCGGCCGGTGGACACCTTGCAGGTGATCCCCTCGCCCAGGCGGCCCTCGGCCTTCAGCGTGATCAGCGCGGCCTCCGGCTCCGCGCGGTAGCGATCCTTCAGCGGGGCCTGCAGCGCCCGCAGATCGTCGGCGTTCATCCTTCCTCCCTCTGGGCGAAGTGCTGTTATGTTGCCACCGAGGGCAAGAGATCACAGAGATGAGGTTGGGGCGCGCGCCGGAGCAGTCCCGTCTGCCACAGGAGCTCGATAACCCCGATCCCTTCTGCTCGGTGCCCTCTGTGGCAAATATGCGTCCCCAATGCTAGAGCATCGGTCACATATGCTTGGGGCTGCGCCCCACCCCCCCGTGGGGAGGCGCGGCG
>DATMBA010000092.1:0-3166 GCA_035559635.1 Roseiflexaceae bacterium | reverse complement strand
CACCTATGGGAGGCGTGGAGGGCGAATCCCTCCACATCCTCCGCCGGTGGGCGTGGGGGCCACAGGCCCCCACGCCACGGGCAGCGTCCGCGTATGTGAAACGTATTGTCCCTAAAACAGCCCCACCGTGTGCCCGTGCTCGTCGATATCGATCGTGTGCGCGGCCGGCGCGGCGCCGAGGCCCGGCATCGTCACGATATCGCCGGCAAGCGGGTAGATGAAGCCGGCGCCGACGCTGGCGCGCGCCTCGCGGATGTGGAAGGTGTAGCCGCTCGGCGCGCCCTTCAGCTTCGGGTCGTGGCTCAGGCTGAGGTGCGTCTTGGCCATGCAGATCGGCAACTGGCCGAAGCCGCTAGCCTCGAAGACCGCGAGCTGCTCCTCGGCCAGCGGCGTGTAGCGCACGTCCGCGGCGCCGTACATGCGCGTCGCGATCGTGCGGATCTTCTCCGTGATCGGCAGGTCGAGCGAGTAGAGGAAGCGCGGCGCGGCCTGCGCGCGCTCGGCGGCCGCCGCCACCATGCGTGCCAGCTCCACCCCACCCGCGCCGCCCTCGGCGAAGACCGTGCTCACCGCCATGCCCTCGGCGCCCGCCGCCAGGGCCACCCGGCGCACCGCCTCCACCTCGGAGGGCGCATCGTCGGGGTAGGCGTTGAGCGCCACCACCACCGGCACGCCGAACAGCTTCGCATTCTCGATCTGCTTGCGCAGGTTCGCCCCGCCCGCCTCCACGTCATCCGGATTCTCGGCCAGCAGCGCGGGCGGCAGCGGCTTCCCGGCGGCGATGGCGTACTTGCCGGTGTGGCTCTTCAGCGCGCGTATGGTGGCCACTACCACCGCCACAGCCGGCCACAGCCCCGAGGCGCGGCACTTGATGTCGAAGAACTTCTCGCCCCCCATGTCCATGCCGAAACCGGCCTCCGTCACCAGGTACTCGGCGGCGCGCAGCCCGATCTGGTCGGCCAGGATCGAGGAGTTGCCCTGGGCGATGTTGGCAAACGGCCCGGCGTGGATGAAGGCCGGCGTGTTCTCGATCGTCTGCATCAGGTTCGGCTTGAGCGTCTCGCGCATCAGCACGGTGGCCGCGCCCGCGCCGCGCACGTCCTCAGCGGTGACTGGCCGGCCGCGGCGATCGAAGGCCACCACCATGCGGCCGATGCGGGCGCGCAGGCTCCGGATGGCCTCGGTTCCGTTCGCACCGCTGGCGAGCGCCAGGATGGCCATCAACTCGCTGGCCACCGTGATGTCGAAGCCGGTCTGTCGCGGGAGGCCGTTCTTCTCGCCGCCCTGCCCGATGGTGATGTTGCGCAGGAAGCGGTCGTTCACGTCCAGCACGCGCCGGATGGCGATCCGCTGCGGGTCGATCCCCAGCGGGTTGCCGTGGTAGAGGCTGTTGTCCACCAGCGCGGCGAGCTGGTTGTGGGCCTGCTGGATGGCGTGGATGTCCCCGTTGAGGTGGAGGATGCTCTCCTCGAGCGGGACCACCTGCGCATAGCCGCCGCCGGCGCCGCCACCCTTGATGCCGAAGACCGGGCCGAGCGAGCTCTGGCGCAGCGCGATGGCCGCGCTCTTGCCGAGACGGTTGAGCGCCATGCCCAGCCCGATCGTCGTGGTGGTCTTGCCCTCACCGAGCGGCGTGGGGGTGATCGCCGTGACCAGGATGTACTTGCCATAGGGCCGGCCGCGCAGCTCCTCCAGCACATCCAGGTCGATCTTGGCCTTGTAGCGGCCGTGGTACTCCACGAAGCGCTCGGGGATGCCGAGGCGCTCGGCGATGGCGCGGATGTGCTCGAGGTGGGCGCCAGCGGCGATCTGGAGGCTGGTCTTCATCGACATGCACTCCATATGTTGCATCATGCGGGACATTAACCGCATCGTGGGACAGGGCTATGATAGCACCGGGGCGGGGCGGCGTCAATAATGGACTTCGGCGGGGCGTCGCCCCCGCACCCCCTGCCGGAGGCGCGGAGGCGCCTCCGGCGTGCGCCCCCGCGCGGCCTGTGGTAGACTTGCGCTGCCAGTGCAGCGCAACAGAAAGGCCAGGTGAGGGATGACCGCGACGAGGCACGTCTATATCGGGACCGACGGCGGGGCGACCACGTCGAAGGTGGGGGGCGTCTGGGAGGACGGCACGGTGATCTCGACCAGGCTGCTGCAGCGGCCCACCGGTTCCAGCCAGGGGCCCGCGGCCGTGGTGCGCGGCTGGGTGGAGGCGATCACAGAGTACCTGGAGCAGAACGGCCTGGACTGGGAGCAGGTGCGCGGCGTGGGGTTGGCTATCCCCGGCCCGTACCAGCGCTACGGCGTGCTGGACAAGTCGCCCAATCTGCCGGAGAGCTTCGCCGGGTTCGACCTGCACGGCGCCTACAGCGCGGCGCTCGCCGAGCGCGCCGGCCGCCCCATCCCGCTGGCCTTCGGCAACGACGGCAACATGGGCGGCGTGGCCGAGGCGCAGCACGTGCGCGGCCAGAGCGAGGCCACCGTGGTGATGCTGGCCCCCGGCTCTGGCCTCGGCACGGCCTACATCGACCGCCACGGCCTGCCGCTGGACGGCGACACGCTGGCGGGGATGGAGGCCGGGCACATGCCCGCGCCGCTGCATCTGCTGGGCGCCAAGCCGTACCCCTGCGGCTGCGGCCGCACCTGGGGCTGCTTCGAGGTCTACACCACCCTCTCTGGCCTGCCCTACCTGCTCGAGGAGCGGCTCACGCGCTACCCGGACCACGAGCTAGCGCGCTCGCAGCAGAGCATGCGGGAGCGGGCCTTCGCGCTGCGCGGGCTGGCCCAGCAGGGCGACCCGCTGGCGCTGGAGATCTTCGACCTCCAAGCCCGGGCGATCGGCCTGCACGTCGCCAACCTCACCATGGCACTCGACCCGACCTACTTCGTGATCGGCGGGGGGCTGATGGACCCCGAGGCCACCACTGAGGCCTTCCGCGAGCGCTACCTGCGGATCGTGCGCGAGACGGCCGCCCCTTACCTCTGGCCGCCGCAGCGCGGCCGCATCACTATCGTCCCCGCGGCGCTTGGCGACCTATCGCAGGCCATCGGCGCGGCGTTGGTGGCGCTCTACCAGAGCCGGACGTGAGGGGAGTGATAGGCGATAGAGGTTGGGCGTCAGAGCTACGCTGACGGATAGGGGAGGGGCCAGGGGAGGGCAAAGCCCTCC
>DATMBA010000091.1:0-4522 GCA_035559635.1 Roseiflexaceae bacterium | reverse complement strand
GGGGGCCTGCGGCCCCCGCACCCCCACGCTGCGGGCAGCGCCCGCTTATTTGAAAAGTATTGGCTCTAGTACGCCGCCAGCGACCGCATGGCCTCCAGGATCTTGGCCGGCGTGAGCATGAAGTGCGCCTCGAGGTCGTCGTTGAACGGCGCGCTCGGCACATCAGGGGAGGCCAGGCGGCGCACCGGAGCGTCCAGGTGCTCGAAGGCGTGCTCGGCGATGATGGCCGCCACCTCGCCGCCCACCCCGCCCGTGAGGTTGTCCTCGTGGACGACCAACGCCTTGCCCGTCTTGCGCACGCTTGCCAGGATGGACTCGCGGTCAAGCGGCGCAAGCGTGCGCAGGTCGATCACCTCAGCGTCCACCCCTTCGGCCGCCAACGCCCCGGCGGCCTCCAGGCAGGAGTGCGCCATCAGCCCGTACGTCAGCACGCTCAGGTCGCGCCCCGCGCGCCGCACCGCCGCCTGCCCGATCGGGACCGTGTACGGCTCCTCCGGCACGGGGCCGCGCACCGAGCGGTAGAGCTGCTTGTGCTCGAAGAACACCACCGGGTCCGGATCACGGATGGCGGCCACCAGCAGCCCGCGCGCGTCGTAGGGGGTGGAGGGGACCACCACCTTGAGACCGGGGGTGCTGGTGAAGAGCGCCTCGGTGCTCTGCGAATGGTAGAGCGCGCCGTGGATGCCAGCGCCGAAAGGCGCCCGCACCACAATCGGGCAACTCCAGTCCCCGTTGGAGCGGTAGCGGAAGCGCGCGGCCTCGTTGAGGATCTGGTCGATCGCCGGGTGGATGTAGTCGGCGAACTGGATCTCGGCCACCGGGCGCAGGCCGTGCAGCGCCGCGCCGATCGCCACGCCGACGATGCCGGCCTCGGCTATTGGCATGTCGATCACGCGTAGCTCGCCGAAGCGCGCCAGCAACCCCTCGGTGGCCAGGAACACGCCGCCCTTGACGCCTACGTCCTCACCCAGCACGATCACGCGCGGGTCCGCGGCCATCTCGGCCTCCAGAGCGGAGCGGATGGCTTCGATGAGTGTCAGATCCTGGCTCATGTTTGGATAAGGATGGGGGGCAGGGAGGGCTGTGCCCTCCCTACCCCTCCCGATACGAGTATCATCCATAGAGATGCTCGAACATCGACTCCACCGGCGGGGATGGCGCGGCGTCCGCCAGGCGGGTGGCCTCGTCCACCTCGGACTGGATGGCGGCACGGCGGGCGGCGATCTCCTCTGCGCTGGCCAGGCCCTGCTCCAGCAGGTAGCGCTCCAGGCGCGGGATGGGGTCGCGCGCGCGCCATCGCTCCACCTCCTCGGCCGGGCGGTACTTGCGGTCGTCGTCGGCGTTGGAGTGCGGGCGTAGGCGGTAGGTCTTGCACTCCAGCAGTGTCGGCCCGCCGCCGCCCCTGGCGCGCGCAAGCGCCTCATTGGCCGCCGCATACACCGCCAGCAGGTCGTTGCCGTCCACCACCACGCCCGGCATGCCGTAGCCGGCGGCCTTGGCGGCCACGTCCGCCACCGGCACCTCGCGCGCCTGCGGCACCGAGATCGCGTACCCGTTGTTCTCGCAGACGAACACCACCGGCAGCCGGTGGATGCCGGCGATCGTGAGCGCCTCATGCCAGGCGCCCTCGGCGGTGGCGCCCTCGCCGAAGAGCGTGAGCGCCGCGATGTCTGTCTCGCCACGCACGCGGAAGGCCAGCGCCAGCCCCACCGCGTGCACCAGGTGGCTGCCGACCGAACTGGAACCGCTGACGATGCGCAGGCGCCGGCTGCTGAAATGGCCAAACATCTGCCGCCCGCCGCTGGAGGGGTCCCCCTGGCGGCCCATCGCATGCAACAGCGTGTCCAGCGGCGTCTGGCCGAGCGCCATGCAGAGCGCCATGTCCCGGTAGTAGGGCACCACGTAGTCGTGGCCGGGGCGCAGGGCCATGGCGCAGGCCACCTGGGTAGCCTCGTGGCCGGCGGAGGTGATCACGAAGTGGATCTTCCCCTGGCGGCTCAACTGCCAGAGCCGGTCATCCACCGCGCGGGCGCGCACCATGGCGCACAGCGCGTCCAGCAGGCGCCCCGGCGTGAGGCCGAGCCGCTCGTGAGGCGGGGCGGAGGGCTGGGACATGAGGATACTCGAAACAGTGCTGCGGATCGCTGCTACTATAGCACACCCGGCGGTGCCCGCGGCGCAACACCAGCCGCCGTCTCATCGTATACTGTATTTCGGAGTAGACGTGTCTCGCGCCTTCAGGCAGGGGTCAGGGGCAATACCTTCTACAGGAGTTACACGGGGGGTTGGAGGGGTAGTGCCCCTCCGAACGCACCTTCGAGGGTTCTTTTCGGGGGGCTAGGGAGCCCCCGGCCCCCGAAGCTCCCGCTGACGACACCGACCGCGTAGGTCCTGTGAAATACGAGGGATGTGGAGGGCTTCGCCCTCCACATCCTCACCGGCAAGCGGTTCGGGGCTGCGGCCCCGCACCCCCAACCCCTGCGCCGAAGGCGCACCAGGGCAGCGAGTTGCTGCGGAGGAACTGCATGGACTGGTTGACCACCCCGGATGTCTGGGTCGGGCTGCTGACGCTGACGGCGCTGGAGATCGTGCTCGGTATCGACAACATCATCTTCATCTCGATCCTGGCGGGCAAGCTGCCATCCGCCCAGCAGGCGCGAGCCCGCCAGGTGGGGCTGGCGCTGGCGCTGATCACCCGCATCCTGCTGCTGCTCTCGCTCTCCTGGCTGGTGGGGCTGACCGCGCCGCTGTTCGAGCTGCCCCTCCCGTTCCTGAGCGAGGAGGCGCGGCACATCTCTGGGCGCGACCTGGTGCTGGCGATCGGCGGGCTGTTCCTGCTCGGCAAGAGCACCTTCGAGATCCATGAGCGCCTGGAGGGCGCCGAGGACCACGGCGCGGCGCGCGCGGCGGCCTCGTTCGCGTCGGTGATCATCCAGATCATGCTGCTGGATATCGTCTTCTCGCTGGACTCGGTGATCACCGCGGTGGGGATGGTCAACCAGGTGTGGGTGATGATCACGGCGGTGATCGTCGCGGTGATCATCATGCTGGTCGCCTCCGGGCCGATCAGCGCCTTCGTGGACAAGCACCCGACGGTGAAGATGCTGGCGCTGAGCTTCCTGCTGCTGATCGGCATGTCGCTGGTGGCCGAGGGGCTGGACCAGCACATCCCGAAGGGCTACATCTACTTCGCGATGGGCTTCTCGGTGTTTGTGGAGATGCTCAACCTGCGGGTGCGCGGCAAGGGCGCGCCGGTGCAGCTGCACCAGCCCTACGTGGCAGACACGCAGTAGGCGGGCGGGATCCAGGGCGTTTTCCGCACAGCGGGGAGTTGGAGGGGCTATGCCCCTCCAGAACAAGAACTGATGTTTCTTTTAGGGTCCTGCGGCCCCCGTACCCCCGCTACCAGCGTCTGCGAACACGCTCTGGCACAAGGAGACTCTTATGCCAGCGAACTACGACGTGATCACCTTCGACTGCTACGGCACGCTGATCGACTGGGAGACGGGCATCCGGGAGGCGTTCGCGGCGCTGGCGGCGCAGTCCGGCGTGGTGATCGACCCGACCTGGGCGCTGGCGGCGTACCACGCGATCGAGCCGGAGGTGCAGGCGGCCGGGTACCGCCCGTACCGCGAGGTGCTGGCCGAGACGGCGCGCCGGGCGGCGGCGCAGCTCGGCTGGCCGATGGACGACGACACCGCGGCGCGTTTCGCCGCCAGCCTGCCCGACTGGCCGCCCTTCGCGGACACCAACCCGGCGTTGGAGCGCCTGGCGGCAGCCGGCTACCGCCTCGGCATCCTCTCCAACGTGGACGACGACCTGCTGGCGGGGACGATGCGACAGCTCACGGTGGAGTTCCCGGTGGTGGTGACGGCCCAGCAGGTGCGCTCGTACAAGCCAGCGCACGGCCACTTCCTGGCAGCGCGCGAGCGCATCGGCGGGCTGCGCTGGCTGCACGCGGCGCAGAGCCACTTCCACGACATCGTCCCGGCCAGCCAGCTCGGCCTCCCGGCGGTGTGGGTCAACCGCAAGCACGAGGCTCTGCCGGAGGGCGGCCCGGCGCCGCTGGCCCAGGTGGGGGATCTGGCGGCGCTGGCGGACTGGCTAGGGGTTTAGCCATAACGACGAAGGCACGAAGACACGAAGCAGTATCTGCCTTCTTGCCTGTGCGGCGCCGGGCCGCGACAGGCAACTGGCTGCCGCGCTCAGCGCTCGCCAGCCTCAGGATCGCGACCCCTTCGTGCCTTCGCGCCTTCGTGTCTTCGTGCTTAGCGCAGCGCCTTGTAGACCGCCGCCCACTCCTCGAGCGTCACGGTCTCCGCGCGGCGGGTGGGGTCCACGCCAGCGGCCTCCAACGCGGCCAGCACGCGCTGCTTCTCCGTGGGCATGCCCATGGCCGCCAGGCCGCCAGGCAGGGCGTTGCCGAGTTGCTTGCGGGCGTGCAGGAAGCCGGCCTTGATCAGCCGCATCAGCGCCTCGGGCTCGGGCACGTCCACCGGCGGGCGCTCACGGACACGCAGCC
>DATMBA010000090.1:0-2233 GCA_035559635.1 Roseiflexaceae bacterium | reverse complement strand
GGCCGAGCGCGCCACCGCCACGCCGATCTGATTGTAGGCGGCCACCAGCGTGCCCCCCGCCCTGGTGATAGCGTCGGCCCCCACCGTGCTGCCCTTATAGAGCACCAGGTAGGTCTGCTCCGCTCCGGCGAGCGCCGGCTGCACGCGCAGGTTCGCACCGAGCAGCAGCGCCCCGACGACAAACAGCGTGGCGATCTTCGCGAGTCGGTACATAACCCTGTCCCTCCTTTGGGCTGTGCCTCGGAACACCCCGAGTAACCGCCAGGGTACTCCGGCGCCGGAAGTACGACAATGGGTAGGATGGGGTGCGGTGCTTGTTATTCTTAACAACCGGAACAGCGCCAAAGTTACGGGCACGGTGCGCCGCTCGCGCCGCATCCAATGGGAGTCTCAGGGAGGGCCAGGCCCTCCCTGAGACTCCTCCTCGCCACTGGGGGTTGTGGCGCGGCGCACGCGAGCCTGACAATAATGTGATCTTGGGGACGCCGCCTCCGGCGCATGGATGAAAAGACTGATAGATCACTGTTCACACATCGCCGCACGACATTCCAGCAAGGAGCATGATCGGGGCCGAGCTGCTCGAGGCCAGCGAGACGCTGCGCCACCTCGCGCCCTTCGTCCGGCACCATCACGAGCGTTGGGGCGGGCGCGGCTACCCCGACGGGCTGGCCGGCGAGGTGATCCCGCTCGAGGCGCCTATCCTCGACATCTGCGCCGCCGTGGAGGCCATGGCATCCGATCGCCCGTACCACCAGGCCATGCCGCTGGCGGACATCATCGCCGAGGTGCAGTGCTGCGCCGGGCATCAGTTCGACCCGGCGGTGGCGGCGGCGTGCGTGCGGATGCTGGAGCAGCGGGGGCGGACGATGATCATCAACTCGGCGCTGGAGGTGCTGGAGCGTCAGAAGCCAGCGCGCGCCGCAACGCTGGAGACGATCCGCACACCAGCCACCGCCGGGAAGTAGACGCGCGGCGCGAGCGGGAGGCGCCCGGCGCCGCTCAACTGCACCTGAGCGGGCGCGGGCCACCCACCGTCGATCGTGAGCGCCCCCACTCGCTCGCCAGGAGCCGTGGGGGTGAAGATGACGGCGACCGTACAGGAGCCGCCGGGCGGCAGCGCGTCCGGCCCACCCGGGCAGCTGCCCCCCACACGCGTAAAGTCGCCGCTGACAGCGATGCGCTCGATCGCCAGCGGCTCGGCGTGGGGATTAGTGACGATCACCTCGCGCGGGAGGCTGCTAGCGCCGACGTCCTGCTCGCCGAAGCTGAGCGCGTCGGCCGAGAGCGCCAGACCGGCGGCCGAGCCACGCAGCAGCGCCGCCGCCGCGTCCAGCTGGATGCGCGGACGGGTCAGGCCGTTGCGCGCGTCCCTCACCGGCCGGCCGCCGAGCGCCAGCGCCTGCAGGATCTCTTCCAGCGTCGCATTGGGGCGCACGCTCCGCAGCACCGCCAAGGCGCCGGCCACGTGCGGGGCGGACATCGAGGTGCCGCTGCGGAGGCCGTACCCGCCGCCCGGCAGCGCGGACTGGATCGAGTCGCCCGGCGCCAGCAGCGCCAGCGGCGAGGCGCTGTTGGAGTAGGGGGCCACGGTATCGTCGGCTGCCGTGGCGCCCACGGCGACGGCACCGGAGATACAGGCCGGGGCGCTCAGCCCGTTCGTGGCGCCGCCATTGCCCGCCGCCGCCACCGTCGCGATGCCCACCGCGCGCAGCCGGTCGAGCGCCAGCTTCATCGCCGGGTGGGTCGCGTCGCAGGGCACATCGAGCGCGCCGGCGGCCAGGCTCACGTTCACCGCCGCCACGTCCATGCGGTGGCGCAGCGCGGCGTACACCCAGTCCAGCGCTCGCAGTTGGTCACTGCTCCAGGAGAGGGCACAGGGGGATGGCAGGCCGCGGCAGGCGCTGCCCTCGAAGCGCGAGTAGACCTGCACCGGCACCAGCGCCGCGCCGGGGGCGATGCCGGAGAAGGCCACGTCCGGGGCGCGCCCGGCGACGATCCCGGCCACGTGCGTCCCGTGGTCGCAGCCGTACACGAAGGACGGGCAGGCCGCGCCTGCGGCAAGCCCCTGCTGTTCCTCGCCGCCGCCGGGACAGAGGCTCTCCGAGGGGAGAGCGCCCACGTCATCGCTGGAGAAACAGGCGCCATCCACCAGCGCCTCGCGCAGGAAGGGGTGCGCCAGATCCACGCCGGTGTCCAGCACCACCACCACCTGGCCGGCGCCAGTGGACCCGCC
>DATMBA010000089.1:0-4440 GCA_035559635.1 Roseiflexaceae bacterium | reverse complement strand
ACCCCCACGCTGCGGGCAGCGCCCGCTTATGTGAAAAGTATTGCCCCTAAAACCTCACCCCAACGTTAGCTTTCAGCGCAGCGCGCTATAATATAAACGTCCGCACCATCGCAGGAGATGTGATGCCCCCTGCCCGCCACCGCATGTTCCCCTACTTGGTGCTCCTCGGTGGCATCATGGTCGCCGCCGCGGCGGCGATCATGATCCGCCTCGCGCAGGGCCTGGGGATGCCCTCCACCACCATCGCCGCCGGGCGCCTGGCGCTGGCAGCGTTCATCGTTCTGCCGCTGGCCATCGTGCGTGCCGGGCCAGAACTGCGCGCGCTGCCGCGGCGGGACGTGCGGCTCGCCGTGGCGGCCGGCCTGTTCCTGGCGGTCCACTTCGCCGCCTGGATCTCCTCACTGGCCTACACCTCGGTAGCCTCGTCGGTGGCGCTGGTGTCCACCAGCCCGCTGTGGGTCGGCCTGGCCTCGCTGGCGCTGCTGCGTGAGCGCCTGGCGGCCGGGACGCTCCTGGGGATCGCGCTCACCATCGCCGGCAGCGTGCTGATCGGCATCAGCGACAGCGCCGGCACGGATAGGCCGAACGCGCTGCTCGGCAATGGGCTGGCGCTGCTGGGGGCGGCCGCCGGCGCGGGGTACTTCCTGATCGGGCGCATCCTGCGGCGGCGCGTGTCGATCCTGGCCTATATCTGGCTGGCCTACAGCACGGCGGCGCTGGCGCTCACGCTGCTGGCGCTCGCCGTGGGGCTGGGGGATCTGGGCGCGCTCGGCACGGCAGCGGCGGTGGGTGCGCTGGCCGTGCCGGGCTGGGCGCTGCTGCTGGGGCTGGCGCTGGGGCCGCAGCTCCTCGGCCACACCGCCTTCAACTGGTCGCTGCGCTACCTCTCGGCCACCTTCGTAACCGTGGCGCTGCTCGGGGAGCCGATCGGCTCGGCGCTGCTGGCGCTGCTCTTCTTCGGCGAGTGGTTCGAGCCGCTGCAGCTCGGCGGCTTCGTACTGCTGCTGGCGGGGATCGCCGCCGCCGCGCGGGCGGAGCAGGGGAGAGGCGATGGGCGCTAGGCGATGGGCAGTGGCTACCCATCGTCTAGCGCTCATTGCCTAGAGTGTCACCTCCACCCCTAGACCCAGGCGCGCCGCCGCCGCCAGCGCCACCTGGCCCACCGCGATGTCCTGCACCGCGTTGCCCACCGACTTGAAGAAGGTGATCTCGGACTCGCCCGCGCGGCCAGGGGCAAGCCCGGCGATCACCGCGCCCAACTCGACCACCCGCTCGTCGCTGAGCAGCCCGGCCTCGCGCGCCGCCACCAAGTCGCCCGCCTCGGCCCAGGCCGCCGCCCGCTGGTCCACGAACACGCGTGCCCGCGCCACGGTGGCGGCCGGCACCTCCTGCATATGGGGCGTGAACGAACCGACGCCGTTGATATGCGTGCCCGGCTGCACGTCCGCGTCGTCGAACACTGGTGTGCGCGCGCTGGTGGCGCAGCACACCACATCGGCCTCGCGCAGCGCCGCGGACGGCGAGTCCGCCACGCGCACCTCGGCGGCCAGGCCCTCCGCGCGCAGCGCCTCCGCCAGGCGCTCGGCACGCGCGCGGGTGCGGTTGACGATCAGCACCCGCTCGATCGGGCGCACCGCGCACACCGCGTGGACCTGGTGGGGGGCCTGCGCGCCCGCGCCGAACAGCGCCAGCACCCGCGCACCCTCCCGTGCCAGCACCCGCGTGGCCGCGCCGGAGGCCGCCCCGGTGCGCAGCGCGGTGAGATAGGTGCCGTCCAGCACCGCGGCCGGCCGGCCGGTCGCGGCGTCGATCAGCACCACCAGGGCGTGGATGCTCGGCAAGCCGTGGCGCTCGGCGTTATGTGGGAAGACCGAGACCACCTTTATGCCAAGCCCGCCGCTGGCGCCTAGCAGAGCCGGCATGAAGAAGGTGTGCGAGTCGTGCTGCTGCTGGCCGATCGGCACCCGCAGCGGCACCACAGCCTGGCTGGTGGCGAGCTGGGCGAACGCGGCGGCCACGGCGTCCACTGCGGCGGGCATCGGCACGGCGCGCCGCACGTCTTCGGCGGTGAGAATGCGCATGGCGGTGTCCCTATGAGCAGGTCAGCGAGGACAGGCCCTCCCCGAGAGACTGCTCTCCTTCTCCGCAGGCTGGGCCTGCGAGCAGGTAGTATAGCGCGATCCAGTGGGAGCTGTGAAGCCTCCCCTGGAACCGCGGCTTCCGCGGGCTGATGCCGGAGCGGGCGGTGTGGACCGCAAACTCACCATTCCAGTGACGACCCGCAGCTGCTGGAGGGGTGTGGGGAGGCTTCGCCTCCCCACATACTTTCTTGGCCGGGGCCTTCGGCCCCAAGCCCCCGTTTCTGGCACTGGCTCGCCGCACACGCGCCGTGATCCGTGCGCCGCAGTGATCACGGGCGGCCCCTACGCAGCACCGCGTGGTAGAGCATCAGGATCGCGCGCGCGGATGCGGTGTCCACCGCGGCGACAAGGGCCGGCGCGGCGGCCACGATGAGCGCCTCCAACGCCGTGGCGTCGTCGCCCCAGACCTGGGACTCGTTCAGTTCCTGGGCGAGCGGCAGCCAACACTCCAGCAGCCGCAGCCGCGCCGGGTGATCAGGCGGGTCGGCGGTCACAAACGCCTCACAGAACCGCGGCAGGAAGCCGCCCCCGGTAGACGAGACGTTCACCACAGCGGGCACAGCGGGTGCTCATCTCTGGGCCCTCTGTGGCAACAGAGTCTCATCTGGCAAAAAGCGGGCCGGCGCTACTGGCGCGCCAGCGTGACGATCGCCGGCGTGCGGTCGAACATCCAGAAGGCGAGCGGCAGGCCGAGGCCGAAGCTCACGCCTACCAACCCCCAGGCCAGGCCCAGCCACAGCCCCGAGAGCCACCAGCCGACCAGCAGGAAGTAGAGCGCCCGCAGCCAGAAGGGCTGCTGGGCGAGCGCACCCTGGCCCACCACAACCGCGCCGCCCTGCAGTGTCACCTGAGTCTGTGTGCGCACCGGCTTGAGCGTCATGACCTGCGGCAGGCGGTTGAGCATCAGCAGGCCTAGCGGCAGGCCGATGACCGTCACGAGCAGGCCCCAGGCGACGATCGTCCAGAGGAAGCCGAGCCAGAGGCCGACGAACAGGAAGTAGAGGCCGCGCACCAGGCAGCCGGGGCCGGCGGGCTGCTGGGCCAGCACCACCACCGGGCTGGGCACGGCGGGCGCCGCGGCGACGGTGACGTTGACATGGACGGGCGCGGCAGCGGGAACGGGCGCGGCCGGCGGCGCGATGGGCGTGGCCGGCGCGGTCACCGGCGCGTCCAGCGTGGGGACGACTGGCGCAGAGGCCGTAGGCGCCGGAACAATGGGCGGCGCGGTGACGGGGAGGGTGTCGCCCGTCGTGGCCGGTGCGAGGCTCGCGCCGCAGCGGCTGCAGAACTGGGCTTCGGCCGGGTTGGCCTGGTCGCATCGAGGACAGTGGCGCATCGTGGTCTCCTTGCGCTGATGTGATGGGTACGCTGCCCTGAGCATACACCATCACACCGGGCGCAAATGCGGTCACGAGCAGCGCATCGCCCACGCGAAACTATCGTGGCACAGATTCTGCTGACACACTGATATCTGTCCCCTGAGTCTACGGTATACTGTGCAGTGCAGCGCGCTATGAAGCAATCCTCGCTGATCGGTGAAGCCGCGCGAGCGCAGCGCGGGGGTGTGGGGGTGCAGCCCCCGCGAACGTCTCCCCTTTTTGACGGACAGGAGTTCCGCGTGGCCCGGCTCCGGTACCCCGACGGGAAGGCTTGGAGGGGCCTGGCCCCTCCAAGGTACAGATCCGGTAGGATTGCTCTCTATCGGTGGCGCGGCGCGGAGGAGCCATGGCCGTATTGATCGTCGACGACGACCGCGACATCCGGGAGATGCTGGCGCAGACCCTCGAGGACGAGGGGTACGAGGTGCTCACCGCCGCCAGCGGCCGCGAGGCCATGGCGCTCCTGACCTCCACCCACACCCCACCGTGCGTCATCCTGCTGGACCTGATGATGCCCGGCATGAATGGTTGGGAGTTCCGCGCGGCTCAGCAGCGCGACCCGCGGCTGGCGGCGATCCCGGTGGTGGTGCTCTCCGCCCGCACCGACCTGCCGAGCGCGACGGCGACGATGGCGGGGGTGCATTACCTGGCCAAGCCGATCGACTTCGACACGCTCATGGACACCATCGCGCGGCACTGCGGAGATCGCTGAGGTGATGAGACCGCTGAACCGTTGAACATCAGCGCCCTCACCCCTCCATCCCTCAGCGACCCGCGTTTGACACGCTCCACCTCCGGGCGTACCATTCAGCCATTGACGCCCACCGCACCGCCGCTCGCCTTTGGCTATCGGCTATCGACTATCGGCTATGGGATCGCCGCTCCTCATCCTGGCCGACGACGTGACTGGCGCGGCCGAC
>DATMBA010000088.1:0-22835 GCA_035559635.1 Roseiflexaceae bacterium | reverse complement strand
ACTCGCCCATCAACCCACCGGCCACCACCACCAACGCGATCATCACCCACAGCAGCATCAGCGTCGAGACGATCGGGATGCCGGTCAACCCCTCCACCGCATGGGCCACCACCGCGGACGTACAGGCCGCCAGCAGCACCTGCGTGCGCCAGTCCGTTGCGCGCCACATCAGGCGCCAGGCCAGCGCGAAGAAACTGATCAGCACGAACAGGTGACTGATCAGCCCCAGCAGCCCCTTCGTGATCAACTCGTCGAGATACGCCTGGTGCGAGCGGTCGGGCGAGGCCCCACGCGACTCGATGTTGGCGAGCGCGGGCGGGTAGAACTTATTGTAGGCCACAAACATGCTCTCCGGCCCCCAACCCACCACCGCCCGCAGCGGGTCGGACGTGATCAGTCCCACCGCACCGCCCGCCTTATCGTCGCCCAGCCAGATCAGGCGGCGCACCAGGCCGGTGCCGCTCTCCACCTCCAGCAGGCGCCCCATGCGGCCGACGTACGGCACCGTGCGGAGTTGCGCGAAGAAAGGCGCGTCGGAGAGGTTGAAGGCCACCAGGAAGGCGCCCAGCGCCAGCGTCAGCGCCACCTCGCCCGCCAGCAGCGCGCGGTACAGCGCCGCGCGGCGCTCATCTCCGGCGGCGCGGGCGCGGCGGCGGGCCAGCAGCAGCAGCAGCGTGGCGAGAACGAACAGCCCGGCGGCGCCGCCGATCCACGGGCCGCGGCTCTGCGTGAAGAAGATGGTCACCAGCAGCAACCCCGCCACCAGCAGGCCGCCCGCCCCCTGCAGCCGCAGGAACAGGCGCGACGGCGCGGGCGCCTGCCGGGGCAGGAAGACGAACAGCGCGTAGGCCGCCACCTCCAGCGCCAGCGCCGCCGCCATCCAGAGCGGCCACTCGGTGCCGCCGCGTCCCGGCGAGGGCTGGACCACCTGCTCGCCGCTGCCCTGGCCGAAGGCGAAGGCGACCCCGACGATGAGCACGTACAGCAGCAGCAGCACGCCCGGCGCAAGCGCGGCGGCCGAGACGCGCGCGGCCGTGTGGAGGCGGACGGTCGGCAGCAGGAACAGCGCGCCGGCCACCACCAGCGCGCCGGGGTACACCCACCAGTAGCGCAGGTCGGCCGTGCGCACCACCGCGCCGAACTGCAGCGCAGCGTAGACCAGCGCCAGCGCGCCGAGCACCAGCAGCGTGTAGGCCGCCGCCCAGCCAACCTCCGCCGCCGGGCGCTCGGCGGCCGGGGCCTCGCGCGACTCGCCGAGCGCCGCGACCCCCAGGTAGAGCGCCAGCGGCAGCACCATGATCATGTAGGCCGCCACGAAGATCGAGTTGCCCATCGTCGAGGCCACGCGCGACACCACGTCCCCGCGCCAGGGGAGCGGGTCGACCTGGAAGTGCTGCACCAGGCCGTAGCCGACCGCGAACATGCTCGCGAGCGTCGCCACCGTCACCAGGCGCTCCAACTGCGCGCGGCGGCGCAGGGTGGCGACGATCAGCGCGCCGAGGGCGACATAAGAGAGGTTGGTGTAGGTGCCCTGGAGGCGCTGGTAGGAGCCCCAGAAACTGGTGGACGGCACCACTGAGACCGCGGTAGCGAACAGGAAGACCAGCACGTACAGCGCGGCCGGCAGCGCCATCGGTAGGGCTGCGACGCGCCGCCAGAGGGGAGGGACATCGGGCGCGGGCTCCTGGCGGGCCGGGCGCGCGGCGAGGCCCTCGACCAGGCGGATGATCCCCGCGGCGGCCATCACGATCACGATCGCGCGCAGCGTCGTCGCCTTATCCGGCTCGAAGTGGCGCGCGGAGAGCAGATTGAAGTAGGAAGGGATGAGCACCAGGGCCAGCAGCCAGCCGCCCTCGATGATCCGCTCGCACCAGCGTGCGATGGTGGTCTGTCGCTGCAACGAGGAGCCTCCGGAAAAAGCCGCTGCGTGAAGCGTAATTCGTCATTCGTCATCTGTGCTGCGTAAAGCGATGCTGCCGGAGCTTCACCGTCTTCCCACCGGAATCCCCGTCGTACCAGCCGGCATCTCGCCGCGATCCCGTAGCCAGCGGCACGTGACAATTCGCTTTACACCTTATGCATCACGCATCACGCATCATACATCAGACGTCACACATCACGGAACAGCCTCCGCCACCGCACGGCCGCTGCGCCGCTTATAGGCGCTGGCGCGCTCCAGCATCTCGCGCGCGCTGCGCCGGCTGTGCTCGCTGACGGGCGTCCCGTCCAGCATGGCGGCGATCTCCTCGGCGCGCTGGTCGTCGGCGAGCTGCTGGACCGATGTGCGCGTGCGGTTCTCGCTCACCAGCTTGGCGATCGCATAGTGCGCGTCGGCGAAGGCCGCCACCTGCGGCAGGTGCGTGATGCAGACCACCTGGTGTTGCTCGCTGATGCTCCACAGCTTCTCGCCGACCACCTGGCCAGCGCGGCCGCCGACGCCGACGTCCACCTCGTCGAAGATCAGCGTCGGGACCTCGTCCACCCGTGAGAGGATCGACTTCAGCGCCAACAGCAGGCGCGCGCTCTCGCCGCCCGAGGCGATGCGGGCCAGCGGCTTGAGCGGCTCGCCGGGGTTGGGCGACAGCAGGAACTCGACCTTGTCGATGCCGGTTTTATCGAACGACCAACGACGAACGACGAATGACGAACGAGGGTCTGCGCTCTCAGCCCTGCTTGCTCCGGCCCATTGGTCGTTCGTCGTTCGTCGTTCGTCAGGCACGGGAGCGCCGTCCGGGTCCTCCTGGCGCTCCAGACTGACGTAGAAGCGCACGTGGGGCATGGCCAGGTCGCGCACCGCCTCCTGCACCGCCGCCGCCAACTGGTCGCCGACGGCGCGGCGGCGGAGCGACAGCTCGCCGGCCAGCGCGCCCAACTCGGCCAGCAGGCGCTGCTCCTCGGCCTCCAGCCCGGCCAGGTGCTCCTCGCTGTTGGTGAGGCGCTCGATCTCCGCCTCGGCCGAGGCGGCGCGCTCGAGGATCTGTGGGATGCTGGCGCGATACTTGCGCTGCATGTCGCGGATCAGCGTCAGGCGGTCCTCGATCGCGTCCAGGCGCGCCGGGTCGAACTCCATCGTGTCCCGGTAGGCGCGCACCGTCGTCGCCAGATCCTCGGCGGCATAGAGCAGCTCGCCGGCCTGCTCGGCCGCCCGCGCCAGAGCCGGGTCGAGCCGGGCCAACTCGGCCAGGGCGTCGCTGATGGCGCCGAGGGCCTCGACCACCGGGCGGGCCGCCTTGCGGCCGCTCTCCTCGCCGGCATAGAGCGCGCTGTAGGCCGCGTGCACCAACTCAGTGATGCGGGCCCCGTTCTGGACCAGGGCGCGCTCGCGCAGCAACTCCTCCTCCTCGCCTGGGTGGAGCCTGGCTGCCTGCACATCCTCCAGCAAGAAGCGCAACTCCTCGATGCGCTCGGCGCGGCTGGCGGCTGCCGCCCGCAGCGCGGCCAACTCGTCGCGCACGCGCTTCAACTGCGCGACCAGCGTCGCCACCTGCTCGCGCAGCCCCACCAGGCCGCCGTAGCGGTCGAGCATCTCGCCGTGGGTACGGGTGTTGAAGAGCGATAGCCCCTCGTGCTGGCCGTGGATGTCCACCAGGCGCCCGCCGATCTCGCGCAGCACCGCGCTTGAGACCGCGCGGCCATTGACGCGCGCCACGCTGCGGCCGCTCTCGCGGTTGATCTCGCGCGTCAGAATCACCTGGTCGTCCTCACCGTCCCACAGGCCGTACTCCTCGAGCAGCGGCGCCAGATCGGGGCGGTCGTCGATGCTGAAGACCCCCTCGACGCGGGCGCGCTCGCAGCCGGCGCGGATGAAGGACGGGTCGGTGCGCTCGCCGCGGAGCGTCCCGAGCGCGTCGATGATGATCGACTTGCCAGCGCCGGTCTCACCGGTCAGGACGTTGAAGCCCTCCGACAGGCGCAGCCTCAGCCGGTCGATGATCGCGAAATCGCTGATATTCAGCTCAAGCAGCATGCGCGCAACACATCGCCTTCCGTGGAACAGATTAGCGAAATTGTACCACACCGGCGGGGTCGGGGCAACGCGCGAGGATCAGCGCGGTCCCACATAGGGTGGGCCGGTGGTCTCAGGTGTGACGAAGCGGCGAGAGAGCCAGCCCCTCACCCCGCACTGAAAGCGCCCGAATGCACTTCCGGAGCAGGCGATAGGTCATAGGGCGTAGCAGCCCCTATCGCCTATCGCCTCGCGTGGAACTGCCATCGCCCCTGCGCTGCAGGATGCGGCGTGTGTAGAGCAGGCGCTGCAGCGCGGTGATGTGGGAGGCGACGCCGACGCCGATCACGGCCCACTCGAGCAGGGCCAGGTGTGGGTAGAGCGGCTGGAGCGCCATGCCGAGCATCAGGATGGCGAGCTTCTCCTGGCGTCCGGCGAAGCCGACGTTGCAAGAGGGGACCAGACCGGTGGACTCGGCGCGGGCCCGCACATAGCTGGCCATAATCATGCCGAACAGCGCGAACATGGCCCAGGCGGGGGCGACCGCGCCGCTCATCATCACGCCGAGCAGGATGAGGAACTCGGCATAGCGGTCGACAACGTGATCGAACACCGTACCGAAGGGGCTGGCGGTGCCGCCGGCGCGGGCCGTGGCGCCGTCGAGCATATCGAACAGGGCCATGACCAGGATCAGCGCGATGCCCAGCCAGAACGCCCCACGGGCCGTGACGTAGGCCGCCAGACCGCCCGCGATCAGGCTGGTGATCGTCAGCATATCCGGCGTCAGGCCGAGCCGGAGGCAGATCTTGCCGAGCGGGATGGTGGTCTGCTCGTAGAGACCGCGGAAGCGGGCGAGGATCGGCATCATGGCATCTCACCTCAGACACGGCATGTGAAGGCTAAAGGCTAAGCGCCAAAGAGCCGCGGTCGGTTCACAGCAGCACCGCTTCGATCGGGCCGCATCACAACGGTGAACGTTCGACCGTTCAAACGTTCCAACGTTCAATGCTTTCATCGCTCCGACGCTCGATCAGGGTCGCCGCGCGCCGCTCGACCGCCATGGGCGCGATCGGCGCATCGGGGCCGGTATGCTCGATCCAGATCGAGGCCGTCGCCGAGCCGTAGCACCCGGCGACGTAGAGATCGTCCGGGTCGCGCAGGTAGGCATCGATGAAGCCGGCCATGTACGTATCGCCGGCGCCGGTCGGGTCGCGCGCCTCGGTGGCATAGGGCGGGATGACATACAAGCGCCGGCCGTCGTGGATCAGCGAGCCGGCCTCGGCAAGGGTGACGATCGCGATCGCGCAGCCGAGCGCTTTCAGGCGGCGGGCCGCCTCGGGCCCATCGGCGCGCGGGTCGACGCCCGTGATGATGCGCGCCTCCACCTCGTTGGCCTTGACCACCTGGCAGAGCCGTGCGATGGCCGCGAAGTCGTCCGGCAGGAAATGCTCGATGCGCCCGGCCGGGCCGATGCGCCGCATGAGGCCCTGGGGGTCGAGGAAGATCGGCCGGCCCTCGGCGTGGATGCGCTCGATCAGGTGGCGCGGTGTCTCCTGCAGGATCGGCCCGACGACCACCACCTCGGCGTCGGCCGTGACAGCCGGGACCTCCTCGATCGGCGCGGCCACGCCGAGCACATCGAGCGTGCGGTCGCCGCGGGCGTCGTAGATCAGGCTGAAGCCGCCGGTCTGCTCACAGCGCTGGACGAAGGGGGTGATCCCGTAGCGGCCGGCGTCGGCGACGAAGCGTGCGTGATAGTCGTCACCGACCCGTCCGACGAGCGCGGTCGTGTGGCCGAGACGGGTGAGCGCCAGACAGCCGTTGGTGGAGCCGCCGGAGAGGACCCGCTCGCCGGTGGTGATGAACGGCGTCTTGATGTAGTCATAGACCGGGTTGCCGAAAGCGACGATCATACAGGACTCGTTATGTTCAGTAGCTGTGGCGCTAGCGCGCGCCCCCCAGCAACTCGAAGAACTCCTGGAACTTCTCCTCTGTATGGAACGTGAGCATCACGCGCACCTCGCGCTCCGTGCGGGTGACGCTGACCGGCGTCGCGAGGATGGTCTCCAACTCACGCGCGATCGCCTGGTCGTCGGCGCTGGTGCGTGTAGCCGGCGCGCTGCGGCCGCGCACCGCAGCGCGGGCGCGCCGTGGCGGGGGTGACTCGTCGGCCCACAGCGGGCGGGCGCGCAGGGCATCGATCGCGCTTGGCACATCGCCGCCCATGTCGGCCGCCAACTCGCCGAGGCGCTCGGCGGCGCGGACGCTTAACTCGCCCTCGACGATCGCGCGCAGGGCGATCAGTTGCTGGGCGGGGTCCTCGATCTTCAGCAGCGCGCGGCCGTGGCCGGCGCTGATCGCACCGCTGAGCAGCGCGGCGCGGGCCTCCTCAGGCAGCCGGAGCAGGCGGCGGGTGTTGGCGACCGTGACACGGCTGTTGAGGCCGAGCCGTCTGGCGATCTGGTCGTCGCTGAGGCCGAACTCGTCCTTGAGCGCCTGGAAGGCCTGTGCCTCCTCAAGGGGGTTGAGGTCGGCGCGCTGGACGTTCTCGATCAGCGCCAGCTCCAGCAGTTGCTGGTCCGAGGTCTCACGGACGATCACTGGCACACGCTCGAGGCCGGCGCGCTGGGCGGCGCGCCAGCGGCGCTCGCCGGCGACCAACTCATAGGCGCCGGGGGCGCGCTCGCTGACGATCAGCGGCTGAATCACGCCGTGCTCGCGGATGGAGGCCGCCAACTCGTCGAGCGCCGCCTCCTCGAACTGGGTGCGTGGCTGGCGCGAGTTCTGGCGGATGCTGGCGATGGGCACCTGACGCACGCCGGGCTGCCGGTCGTCGTTAGGGATCAGGGCGTCGATCCCGCTCCCGAGTCCGCTCCTTCTCCTCGTCATGGGGCGTGGGTCCTCCTGCCGACTCGCCGCAGCACCTCATCGGCCAGCATGGTATAGGCCTGCGCCGCCCGGCCGTGGGGGTCGTACTCGGCGATGGTCTGCCCGTAGCTAGGTGCCTCGCTGAGGCGGATGCTGCGCGGGATGAGGGTGTTGAAGATGCGCTGCGGGAAGAAGCGCCGTACCTCCTCGACCACCTGCTGCGCCAGGTTGGTGCGTCCATCGTACATGGTCATGACCACGCCGGCGATCGTCAGGCCGGGGTTGAGGTGATCGCGCACGCGCTCGATCGTCCCCTTGAGCTGCACCAACCCCTCGAGCGCCAGGTACTCGCACTGCAGCGGGATGAGCACCCCCTGGGCGACGCAGAGGGCGTTGAGTGTGAGCAGCCCGAGCGAGGGGGGGCAGTCGAGGATCATCCAGTCGTAGCCGGCCACCTGCCGCAGCGCGTCGGCCAGGCGCCATTCGCGCCGTGCGACGGTCGCAAGTTCGACCATGGCGCCGGCCAGGTGCTCGTTGGCGGGGACGATGTCGAAGCCGGCGCGCCCGGTGGGTCGGATGGCCGCGTCAAGCCCCGCGAGTCCGGCGATCACCTCGTAGGTCGTCGCCCGCAGGTCGCGCTTGGCGATCCCGAGGCTGGTGGTGGCGTTGCCCTGCGGGTCACAGTCGATCAGCAGCACCTGCTGGCCGCGGCGCGCCAACTCATCGGCCAGATTGACGGCGGTGGTGGTCTTGCCGACCCCGCCCTTCTGGTTGGCGATCGCGATGGTGATGGGCTGCGATTCCGCCGGCCGCTGCTTCACGTTTTCACCCGCTTTGCCTGCCACTATGCCGGTTGATGCGCCGGATGCGATTCCGCCGGCCGCTGCTTCACGTTTCACCTGGGCCGTGATTTCTTGTCATGCGCCGTACGCACAGCCCGACCGTCGGCAGCGCGCCAGCGCGCTCGCCACGGGCCACCCGGCCCCAGTGATCAGCGGTCCAGCCCGGTATGGTGCGCCGCACAATTGTAGCACGGCGGCGGGTTTTACGCCAGCGGGCTGTTTCACGTGAAACATACCCGGTGTAGGGGTGCTCCCCGCGCCCTATCCGCGCCCTCAAGAAGATTCGTCGCACCCTCTGCCCGCCGCGCTTGACGACCGACACCGATCGCGCCTATACTCGCGCCTCACACGCTCCAAGCTATAGGTGACGTATGCAGACCAGGATCATCCGCAGCGACCGGCGCGCCAAGACGGTCAGCGCCCGCATCGTCGACGGCGTGCTGGAGGTCGCACCACCCGCCCACCTGAGCGACGCCGAGCTGCAGCCGATCATCGCCAAGCTGCAGGCGCGGCTCGCCCGCCGCGCCGAGCGCCGCAGCCTCGACGACGACGACCTGAGCGAGTTGGCGGCGCGCCTGAACCGGCGCTACTTCCAGGGCGGCTTCGGAGGCCATAGGCGCTAGGTGATAGGCGCTAGGCCATCGGCGCTGGCTACCCCTAGCGCCCATCGCCCATCGCCTAGCGCCCAGGGACAAAGGAAATCCTTATGACCGCACAGCCGCAGCCGGACCCCGCCGCCGACTTTCTTCACCCGCTGGAGGAGTGTGACCTGGTCATGAAGGGCGGCATCACCAGCGGCGTGGTCTACCCTCGCGCGGTCATCGAGCTGGCACGCCGCACCTACCGCTTCCGCTCGATCGGCGGCACCTCGGCCGGGGCGATCGCCGCCGCGGCGACGGCCGCCGCCGAGTACGGCCGCGAGCGCGGCGGCTTCCAGAAGCTCGAGTTGGTGGTGGAGCAACTCGGCCGCAGCGGCTTCCTCGCCAACCTGTTCCAGCCCGCGCCGGAGGTGCGCCCGCTGCTGAACCTCTTCCTCGACTACCTCGAGCGCCGGCGGCCGGGCGCGCCGCAGCCCACCTGCGGTGATTCTGCCGGCTTCGGCCCTGTGGCACGCTGGGCGCTCGGACGCCTCGGCCAGCGCGAGCGCGCCAACGCATCCCTGGCGCTCAGCCTCGTCGCCCGCCACGCGGCCGACAGTCTGGCGCGCGGACGTGCGCGCGGCGCTGCTGCCGGCATCCGCTATGGCGCGCTCGGCGGCGCCATCGCCGGCCTGCTCGCCGCGCTGCTCGCGCTCCTCGTATCCCTGCTCGCCGGGGACGCACCTGGCGGCGGGCTGCTGCTGGCCCTGGCGGCTCCGGTCGCCGCCCTGACCGCCGCCGGCGCCGCTATCGGCCGCAGCGTCGGCAGCGACCTGGGCGCTGCGGCGCAGATCGGCACTGACGCCTTCATCATGCTGCGCGACCGGGTGCCCGCCAACATGTACGGGATCTGCGCCGGGCTGGCGGTCGAGGGGCACGCGTCCCAGAGCGCCATCCCCGACTCGAGCGGCGCCTACGCCGGCCTGACCGACTGGCTCAGCGATACGCTCGATCACCTGGCCGGGCTGGAGTTGAAGCGGGCGCCGCTGACCTTCGGGCAGCTGCGCTACCGTCGGCTGGCCGACGGGCGCGACGCCGGCATCACGCTGCGCATGGTCACGACCAACCTGTCGCAGCAGCAGCCCTACGTGGTGCCCTTCGAGAGCGACCTGTTCCTGTTCAGCGAGCAGGAGATGGCCCGCCTCTTCCCGCCCTACGTCGTCCGCCACCTGGTTCGCCACGCCCGCCGAAGCGAGCGCCTGATGCGCACCTTCGCCGGGGTGTCCGTGCCCGGCGAGGAGCCGGATTGGTACATCCCGTTCGACGACGGCGCCGAGCGCCACCGGCTGCGCTTCCTGCCACGCGCCGACGACCTGCCGGCGGTGTTCGGCATGCGCCTGAGCCTCAGCTTCCCGGTCCTCCTCAGCGCGGTGCCGCTCTGGTCGATCAGCAGCGCGGCCTACGCCGAACAGGAGGAGTTGCTGGAGGAGGCGCGCAAGACAGCGCAGGGCGCGGAGGGGACCAAGAGCAGCGCGCAGGGCGAGGTGACGGCGCCGCTCGAGCTCGAGGCGCGCCACCTGCAGCGCAACTGGTTCAGCGACGGCGGGATCTGCAGCAATTTTCCCATCCACTTCTTCGACCGCTGGTTCCCCTCCCGCCCGACCTTCGGCATCAACCTGGATGAACTGCCCGAGCAGGTGCGCCCGCACTCCAAGCAGGTGCTCGACTACGTCGGCGGCCGGCCGGAGCAGCAGGCCAGGGACGAGGCCGAGCGCGCCATGTACACAGGCGACGTCTCTATGCCGCGCTCGTACCCGCGCGACTGGCTCGGCCCGCGCTGGAACCGGATCGAGCGCGATCTGCCGCGCTTCCTGCGATCGATCCTCGACACCTCGCTCAACTACCGCGACACCATGCAGTCGCTGCTGCCGAGCTACGCCGACCGCATCGTCACGGTGCGGCTGACGAAGCAGGAGGGCGGGCTGAACCTCACCATGGACCCGGCGACGATCGCGCGCCTCACGAACAAGGGGGCGCGCGCCGGGCTGGAGATCCTGCGGCAGTTTGACCTGCGCCACCATCAATGGGTGCGCCTGCGGCTGCTACTGAACGAGCTGGAGGAGCAACTGGCCGACCTGCGCCGCGACATCCGCCTGGAGCTGTCACCTGAGGAGTGGCAGCGGATCGAGGAGCAGCTGGGGTCGGCCCTGCAGTCGCTCAACATCGAGGAGCTCGCCGAGGATCAGCCGGCCACCAACCTGGTGCAGCGGCTGCTCTTCGACGAGCGGCAGGCCGCGGTGCGCTTCCCCTACCCGCGCACCGGCCCACTGAGCGAGCGCGAGGCGCTGCGGCTCAACCTGCTGCTGGTGCTGATCGAGCTGTGGGGCCGCGAGGAGGGCGGTGTGTTCCGCAAGGACGGCCCGCGCACCAACCGCCTCAGCCTGCGGGTGACTCCGGAGCTGTGACCACGAAGGCACACGTGATGCGTGACGCGTGATCCGTAATGCGTGATCCGTAATGCGTCAACTGCCTGCTGACTACTGCGTGGAGCGGCTGGCCTTCTTCAGCGCCTTCTTGCCAGCCCTTTGTCGCACCAGCCGACATTCCGCCGCGATTTCCGTAGCCAGCGACTCGTGACGGTTCGCCTTGCACCTTCCGCATTTCGCATTTCGTATCACGCATCACGGCGGTATACACGGACCTGTTAGAAGAAGACCTTGGCGAGTTTGAGGATGCCCTGCTTCCACGGCACGCGGTGCGACACGCCCGAGGTGTGCTGGAAGCTGTCGAGGTTGGCGATGTACCAGCGGTAGTTGCGCACCAGCGCCTCTTTGTTCGAGTACTTCGGCTTGAAGCCCAGCACGCGCTCCGCCTTCTCGATCGAGACGAACGAGTCGGTCGCGGCGGTCTCGTACACCCATTTGTAGAGCGGCGAGAGCCTGAGCGCCTCTAGCAGACGCAGCGTCCAGATCACCGGCGCGGCCGGGAAGGGGACGATTTTCTTGCCGAAGCCCGCCTCGTCCAGCACCGCCTGGTAGTCCTCCCGCATCGTGGTGAACTCCTTGGCGCCGATGTTGAAGGTGTCATTGACCGTGTCGCGGTCGAGGGTGGCGCACAGGTAGATCGCCTGGCACAGGTCCTCGACATCGAGCAACTGGTAGCGGTTGTTGCCGCTGCCGATCATCGGGAAGCCCCGGCCATCCCTGGCCCAGTCGTACAGCAGCGCGAATACCCCCAGCCGCTCGGGGCCGACGAACGACTTCGGCCGGATGATCGGCACGCACATACCCTTGCGGCGGAACTCCTCGCAGATCTCCTCGGCCCGGACCTTGGCCTCGCCATATGGCCCCACGCCCTGCAGCCGGTCGCTCTCATAGAGCGGGTGGTGGTCCGGGATGCCGTACACGGCGGTGGAGGAGATGTGGATACAGCGGTCGACGCGGTGGTCGAAGGCTGACTGCAGCACGTTGCGCGTGCCGTCCAGGTCGGTCGAGAAGATGTCCTCTTTCTTGTAGAGCGGCAGGGCGGCGGCGGTGTGGACGACGATGTCCACCCCCTCCATGGCGCGGTCGACGCTCGAGCGGTCGCGGATATCGCCCTTGATGGCCTTGACCCGCTCGCGCTCAGGGTAGTCGAACTCGGCGATGTCGAGCGAGACGACCGCGTGGCCGCGCTCGAGCAGGTAGCGCACCAGGTTGATGCCCAGGAACCCGGCGCCGCCGGTGATCAGATAGGTTGTCATAAGATGTCCGATGTTGGGGCACAGCAGCGTCGCCACTGCGCCCTTCTGGATCCTTGGGTGACGTTGCTGCGCCGCTCTAGCCGAGCTGCGCCAGGCGCTCGCGCAGACGCTCGGCGGTGGCCCGCACGGTGGCCAGCCCGTCGCGCTCGCGCTGCACCACGTGTGCGGGCGCCCTGGCGACGAACCCCTCATTGGCCAGGCGCGCCTCCCGCCGGGCGATGTCGGCCTCGGCGGCCTCCAACTCCTTGCGCAGCCGGGCCCGCTCGGCCTGCAGGTCGACCATCCCCGCCAGCGGCAGGAAGACCTCGACGTCCTGCACCACCAGCGTCGCCGCGCCCTGCGGCCGGATGCCCAGCGCCTCGACCACCGCCAACTGGTCGTCGGCGACGCGCGCCAGCCGGGCGATCAGCGACCGCTGGGCCGCGAGCAGCCCCGCGCGCCTGCCGGCCACGACCGTGGCGGCGATGAAGCGCGCCGGCTCGACCTTGTACTCGTTGCGCACGTTGCGCACGCCGCTGATCAACTCGCGCACCAACGCGAAGTCGCGCTCGGCCGCCTCGTCGATGGCGCCCGGGTCGGCGACCGGGTAGGGCGCGACCATGATGCTCGCCGATCCTGCACCTTGGGTCAGGTACTGCCACGCCTCCTCGGTCACAAACGGCATGAAGGGGTGCAGCAGCCGCAGCGCGCCCTCCAGCACGCTGAAGAGCACGGCGCGCGTCTGGCGTTGGCGCCCCTCGTCGCCCTCGAGCTGGACCTTGGCGACCTCGACGTACCAGTCGGCGAACTCGCTCCAGAGGAACTCCTGGATCTGCCGTCCGGCCTCGCCGAAGTTGTAGGTCCGCATGAGGCGGTCCACATCGCCCACCAGCCGGGCGTAGCGCGACAGGATCCAGCGGTCGGCCAGGGTTGCGTGTTGCACGTCGAACGTTGAACGTTGAACGTTGTCGGCATCGACCGGCAACGCCGAACGTTCAACGTTCAACGCGGAACGTTCGACCTTCGAGAGCACGAAGCGCGTGATATTCCAGATCTTATTCGCGAAGTTGCGCGCGGCCTCGATGCGCTCCGGATTGAGGTTGATGTCCTGGCCGGGGGTGCCGCTGGTGGCGAGCGTGAAGCGCAGCGCGTCGGTGCCGGCGCGCTCCATGACCTCCAGCGGGTTGACGACGTTGCCGTAGCTCTTGGACATCTTGCGGCCGGCCTGGTCGCGCACCAGGCCGTGCAGGTAGACGGTGTGGAACGGCTCGGTCCCGGTGAGATAGCACCCCAGCATCATCATGCGCGCCACCCAGAAGAACAGGATGTCGTAGCCGGTCTCCATGACGCTGGTCGGGTAGAAGTAGCGCAGGTCGGGGGTGTCGTCCGGCCAGCCGAGGGTGGAGAACGGCCACAGCCCGCTGGAGAACCAGGTGTCGAGCACGTCGGGGTCCTGGACGATCCCCTCCCCCTGCGGCTCGGGGTCGTCCGGCCCGGGGACGATCATGCCGCCGTCGGGGGTGTACCAGACCGGGATGCGGTGGCCCCACCAGAGCTGCCGGCTGATGCACCAGTCCTCGATGTTCTCCAGCCAGTGGTAGTAGACCTTCTCGAAGCGCTCGGGGATGATGCGGGTGCGCCCTTCCTTCACCGCGGCCAGCGCCAGTTCGGCCAGGGGCTTGACACGCACGAACCACTGCTCGCTCAGCAGCGGCTCGATCACCTCGCCGCCGCGCTGGCTGATGCCGACCGACATGGTATGCGGGTGCACCGCGGCCAGCAACCCCTCCTTCTCCAGGTCGGCCAGCACCCACCGGCGCGCCTCGAAGCGGTCCAGCCCGGCGTACGGCCCGGCCTGCTCGTTGAGCGTGGCGTCCCTGTTCATGATGTTGACCATCGGCAGGCCGTGCCGCAGGCCCACCTGGTAGTCGTTCGGGTCGTGCGCGGGGGTGATCTTGACCGCGCCGGTGCCGAACTGCGGATCGGCGTGCTCGTCGGCGATGATCGGGACGAGCCGCCCGACGCCCGGCAGCACCACCATGCGGCCGATCAAGTGCCTATAGCGCTCGTCCTCCGGATGTACCGCCACCGCCGTGTCGCCCATGATCGTCTCGGGGCGGGTGGTGGCGACGGTGATGAACTCGCTGGCGCCCGCGGCCCACCGGCCGGAGCCCCACGTTCCGCCGAACGACGAACGACCGACGACGGACGAGGCATCGCCAGCTCCACCCCGGTCGTTGGTCGTTGGTCGTTGGTTGTTCGTCGGAACAACGGGGTAGCGCACGTAGTACATCTGTACGTTGCGCTCCTCGTACTCCACCTCGAGGTCGGAGACGGCGGTCTGCAGGTTGGGCGACCAGTTGACCAGGCGCGTGCCGCGGTAGATCAGGCCGTCGTCGTACAGGCGCTTGAAAGCGGCGCGCACCGCGCGGGAGAGGCCGGGGTCGAGGGTGAAGCGCTCGCGGGTCCAGTCGCACGAGGCGCCCAGGCGCCGCAACTGGCGGGTGATCTCGCCGCCGTACCGCTCCTTCCACTCCCAGGTGCGGCGCAGGAACTCCTCGCGCCCCACCTCCTGCCGGCTGGTGCCCTCGCTGCGCAGCATGCGCTCCACCTGCAGCTGCGTGGCGATGCCGGCGTGGTCGGTCCCCGGCAGCCAGAGGGTCGGCTCGCCGAGCATGCGGTGCCAGCGCACGATCACGTCCTCGATCGTGACGAACATGGCGTGCCCCATGTGCAGCTCGCCGGTGACGTTCGGCGGGGGCATAGAGATGACGAACGGCCGTCGGGCGGGGTCGATGCGTGGGGTGAAGAACCCGCTCCGCTCCCACCACTCGTACAGCCGCTGCTCGACCTGCTGCGGCTCGTAGGCCTTCGCCATCTCGTCGGGGCGCTCTATCGAAGCTGTCATATCGCGATACTTCCAGAATCTCACCATGAGAAACGCCGGGCGGCGGCGATCGGTACGCGCACCCTGCGGGCCAGGCCCTACGCCGGCCTTCCGGCCGCCCTGGATTATACCCGTATTTATCCGGCGACACAACGGGAGGAGCCCAGGCGCGATCTTCCGACATTCCGTCACGCGCGGCTGATGAACCTTGACCCGCTCTTCAGCCACGCCACCCAGTCCGCCTCGAGCTGCGCCAGGGTCTTGCCGTACACTCCGCGATAGTTCGCTGAGCCGGCGGGACGCCCGCGCGAGTCGCGGTACAGCGCGTCGAAGCGCTCGCGCCCGCCCGTGGTGATCAGGAACTCGACGAAGGAGGCCCACTGGTCGTAGAGGACGTTGCGGGTGGTGGTGCGGCAGTCGCGCTCCAGACTGGTGGTGAGCGGCTGCAACTGGCCCACCGCCAACGCCTCCCGCACCCGCCTCCGGTAGCCCGGCTCGCCGTCCGGGCCGCGGAAGTAGGCGCGCGTGCCCCAGGTAGCCATGCCCTCCAGCAGGATGGTGTCGGCGCGGCGGTGGGCGCGCTCGCCATAGTAGTCGCGTTGCTGTTGGTGGAACAACTCGTGGGCCAGCACCGCCAACACCCGCTCGGGGTCGGCGTCCGGCGCGTAGAACAGGCGGATGGTGCGCTCGGCCGAGTAGGTGACGCCGCGCAGGGCGCACGGCCCGCGCTGCGGCGGCTCGAAGCGCACCGCCACCCGCCCGGCTAGCCCGCTGCCGATCTCGAGGGTGTTGGAGACGATGGCCTGCTCGGCCAGCAGCCCGAGCGCCTGGACGGTCCTGGCGTCGAGCGACCCGCGCAGCCGGTAGAGGTCGAGGCTGTAGGTGCGCATGGCCAACTCGCCGCGCAGCCGCGGGGCGGGCGCCCCCGGTAGCAGCGGCGGCTCGGGCACGGGGGCAGCGACGGCCGGCGCAGCGGGCAGCGCCGCCGCGATCAGAACAAGCAGCAGGAGGAACGCGCGCATCGGTGGCCTCCCTGACAGTGTGCGGGGAGAGGATACCACAAGGATCGCTGAGCCGGTTGATGGCGCTGAACCGTGCCTGCTGGGCGCTGCCATCCCGCGCGGCGCCTGCGGCCCTTCACCTCCGCCACAGCGCCGCGCTCCCCCTGGTACAATAGGACCGTGCTAATTCCACCTGGACGATGTCTATGCTGTGCGCCCTGCGTGACCCGTATGGGGCGCATGAGCGATCGACGCGAATACACGAGGCCTAGGACCGCCGCGGCGCTGAGCATCCGAGGGCGCTGAGATCTGAACACGGCGCCGCGCCTCGGCAGGTCCCGCTATGCGCCAGGGAGGCGACCATGATCAGCGGGGACAGCGCCGGGCGGCAGCTCGGCCTCGGCGTGCTCGGCCTGCACGAGGGGCGCACACTGCTCGTGGCCCTGACTCACACGGCGCCCGGCCCGGTGGAGCGCAGCCGCTACATCCCGCCGGGGGCTGACCCTCCCCCCGGCGTGCGGCGCGCCACCTACGCGCGCGCCGTGGCCGGCTGCGACCTGCAGGAGGAGAAGATCGCCGAGGCCCGCCGGGACGCGCCGGACCTGTTCTACACCACCAGCTACGACGCGCTGCTGGCGCGCGACGACGTGGACATCGTGGCGATCTACACACCCGACCACCTGCACGGCGAGCACGTGGTGCGGGCGTTCGAGGCCGGCAAGCATGTGATCTGCACCAAGCCGCTGGTCAACACGCTCGCGGACGCCCGCCGGGTGCTGGAGAGCGCCCGGCGCACGGGCCGGCGGCTGCTGGTGGGCCAGAGCACGCGCTTCTTCGAGTCCTTCCGCCGCCAGCGCGCGGCCTTCGAGCGCGGCGAGATCGGCGCGCTCGAACTGGCTGATGCCCACTACGTCCACCGCATGGACTGGTTCTACCAGAAGAGCCCCTGGGCCGCCAGCGAGACTGACTGGGCGTTCCTGGGGATGAGCCACCCACTGGACCTGCTGCGCTGGTACCTCGGCCCGATCGCCGAGGTGCACGCTGTGGCGGCCCGCTCGTCGCTGGCACGCAGCTTCGGCGCGCGCTCGTTCGATATCTACAGTGTGAACGTGCGCGCCACAAGCGGCGCCGTGGGGCGGGCGCTCGGACACTACGGTCTGCACGAACTGCCCTCGGCGCGCAACGCGATCGAGTTGGTGCTGTACGGCGCCGAAGGCACCAGCATGGCACAGTATCACGACATGCGCTACCTCCACACCGCCCCGGACGGGACCGAGATCACGGAGGACATGCTCTACAGCCGCCGCGGCCACTACTTCAATAACGAGGTCCACGGCATGCACTACGGCGAGTTCGCGGCCTACGCCGACCACTTCGCCCACGCGCTGCTGGAGGGCCGCCCGTGCTCCCCCGAGCTGGAGGAGGCGGTCGAGACGGTCTGTGTGATGGAGGCCGTGCGGCGCTCGGCCCTGTCTGGCCGCCCGGTCGAACTGGCGCCGCTGCTGGCGGAGGCCGGGCTGGAAGGAGGATCGCCCCGATGAGCGCCCCCTACTCCCAACAGGACGTCTTCCGCCGGCTGGTTCGATGGGCCGAACAGCGCGACGCGGTGCGCGCCATGCTCCTCACCAGCACACGCGCCATCCCACACGCCCAGGTGGACGCGCTCTCCGACTACGACGTCATCCTGGCGGTCACGGACATCCGCCCGTTCGCCGAGGACCGCACCTGGCTGCAGGATTTCGGCCAGGTGCTGGTGGTCTACTGGGACCCCATCCATCCCGACCCGGACTATGGCATCGAGCAGGTGGGCAACGTCACGCAGTACGAGGACGGCCTCAAGATCGACTTCACCGTCTGGCCCCTCGAGATCCTGCGGCGCGTCGTCGAGTCGCCGGCGCTCCCGGCAGAGCTGGACGCCGGCTACCTGGTGTTGCTGGATAAGGACGGCCTGACGGACGCGCTGCGCCCGCCGACCTACCGTGCCTACATCCCGGCCCCGCCGACCGACGAGGCCTTCCAGACGTTTATTCAGGAGTTCTTCAGCGACGCCCCCTACGTGGCGAAGTGTCTCTGGCGCGAGGAGTTGCTGCCAGCGAAGTGGTGCCTGGACTACGACATGAAGCACGTCTACCTGCGCCCGCTGCTGGAGTGGCGGGTGGAGTGCGACCACGGCTGGTCGGCGCCGGTGGGTGCCCTGGGCAAGGGCCTGAAGAAGCGTCTGCCGCGCGATATCTGGGCCGAGTTGGAGGCGTGCTACGCGGGCGCCAGCATCGCCGACAACTGGGAGGCGCTCTTTCGCACCATGGCCCTCTTTCGTCGGGTGGCGTGCGAGGTCGCCGCGCACCTCGGGTACGCCTACCCTCACGAACTGGACCGGCGGGTCACGGCCTACGTGCGGCGAATCCGAACGCTAAACGCTGAGAACGCTGAGAACGCTGAACGTTGAACGCGGCATGATTCGGAACAGTCCTGCTTCGATTATGCCGCGTTTCGCCTTTAGTGGTGCATCCGGTCCGTCCCTTGACAGCAGGGGGAGGCGAGGGCGGGCACAGCCCGCCTGCCGGAAGCACCTTTTAGCCTTTAGCCTTCACAACAACGAAGCTCTGTCGCACGAAGACGACATAACTGATCAGCAGCAGCGCGGCGAACAGCGTGCTGATGCCGGTGGCCTGGCGCAGGCTGCGCGGGTCGGCCAGGACCTCAGCCAGGCTGGCCAGGATGTCGTGCGGCGCGACGAGTGCGTCCCAGCTGTTCCAGCGCAGGAAGCGCCCCAGGTAGACACCCAGGCCACCCAGCGCCCCAGCGGCCAGGACGAACAGCCAACTCGCCGCCCGGCCGAGCACTGCGCGCACCATGCGCTGCATGACCTCCAGCGACGCCAGGCCGAGGAACAGGCCGCTCCACGCGAACAGCGCCAGCAATCCGAGATCGTACCACCAGGCGAAGCCGCGCTGAGGGTGCAGGTGTACGAAGTCGGTGACGATATACGGCGCGTTGGGGAAGAATAGCAGCCAGAGCGTCCCGAGCGCCGCCGGCAGCGACCAGCGCTGCGGCGCCCGGCGGTAGACCGCGTCGGCCCATAACGCCAGCAGGTAGGGCACCCAGGCCAGGAAGAGATTCCACACCAGGAAGCGGTAGCCGTGCGACCCGCTTAGCTGCATGCGCCCGGCGAGCGCCGCGAGCGCCGTGGCGCTGGCAAGCGCGAGCGCGTAGAACGAGCGCTCGGCGAGGAATTGGTGCCACTCGCGGATGAGACGTGCGATCATCATTGGATACCTCGGCGCAATCTTGAGGGCCTCGCTCGCTATGCAAACCCTCCCAACCCATGGGAGGAACATCGTCGCCAACAGCATAGCGCGCGCCGCGCGCGCCTGCCACCCATTGGGGACACGCGGCGGCGCACCCGGGTGCTTGACGAAGGCACTATTATCACGTATGAGCGTGGCTGCCGGCGCGCCAGCCCAGCGCAGGTCGCGCGGCGCGCGGTCGCGCCCTGTGGGAAATGAGCGGGGGTGTGGGGACGCAGCCCCCGCGAACATCTCCTAGCTCACACATCCATAGGATCGCCTATGATTATCACCCTGCTGGTGGAGGATAACGAGCGGCTGCGCCCGGCGCTGGCGGCGGGCCTGGAGGCCACCGGCGCCGTGAAGGTGGCTGGCCAGTGCGCCAGCGGTGAGGAGGCGCTGGCGCACTGCCTGGCCGTGCCGCCCGAGGCCATCCTGATGGACGTGCAGCTCGCCGGGCCGATGAACGGCATCGAGGCCGCCGTCGCCATCCGGCGCGAGTTCCCGCGCCTGCCGGTGGTGTTCTACTCGATCCAGGACGACGATGCCTACTACCGGGCATTCCGCCGCAGCGGGATTCTCAGCCACTACGCCTACGTGCGCAAGTCCAACTACTTGCTGCCGCAGTTGATCGTCCCGCTGCTGCGCGACGCGCTGGCCGGCAGGAGCTTCATCGACCCGGAGATCGAGACGCGTGTGCAGGAGGTGCGCCACAAGGACGAGCAGAGTCCCATGGCGCTGCTGGAGCCGAGTGAGCAGGCGGTGGCGCGCATGCTGGCTCAGGGCATGAGCAACGAGCAGATCGCCGCGCGAATGGGCTTCCGCGACAAGCGCACCATCAGCCGCACCAACGGCCAGATCTACGCCGCCTGGGGCCTGGCCGACACCGCCACCGACGAGAAGGTGGCCCGCACCCGCGCGGCGCTGATCGTCCGGACCGGCCGGCTGCTGCTCTGGGACGAGCGCGGCACGCCGCTGGCCCTGGACGACCGCGGCGAGTGGAAACCCTTCGAGTTGTAGCTCTCAGGTAAATCTCGTGGTCATCACGCTGCTTCATCTCCTCGACTGGGCGATCATCGCCGTCTCGTTCTTCAACACGGTGGCGCTGCTGTGGCTAGGGCTCACCGTGCTGCTGAACGCCGAGCGGCGCACCTGGGGTACCTGGGCGGCCGGCGGCGGGCTGCTGCTGGGTGGACTGTTCTTCGTTGGCCACTCGGCGGTGGTGGGACGCGACATTTTCACCATCACGGAGGAGGCCGAGCTGTGGTGGCGCGTCGCCTGGCTGCCGTTCATCGGCGGGCCGTACATGTGGTATCTGGTGATCGCCTGGTATGCCGGGGTGCTGCCCGCCGGCCGCCACCGCGCCTGGCTGGCCGCCGTCACCGCGCTCGGCCTGGCTGCCCTGGCGCTGCTGGCCTTCGCCGACCCGCTGCCCAGCTTCGGCCAGGTGGTATATGAGCGCGCTCCCGACTGGGGACCCGCCCCCGCCGCGCTGGCCATGGGCATGCCGGCCGCCGTGCTGATCTACCCGGTCTATAGCGTGCTATGCGTGGTGCTCGCGCTCCTGGCGCTGCGCCACCCAGAGGCCTCCGCGCGCTTTATGGGAGACCTGGCGCGCCACCGCGCCCGCCCCTGGCTTATCGCCGCCTCGCTCGCCCTGCTGGCGGTGAGCCTCTCGGTGGGCGCGGCGGCCGCCTGGTTTCTGCTGCAGGCCTACGCCGGCCGCCTGCCCGACCTCTCGCTGCGGGCGCTGGCGCTCGTTATCAGTTTCGATCTGCTGATCTCCAGTCTGATCGCGCTGGTCACCGTGCTCGCCGGCCAGGCGATCGTCGCCTACGAGATCTTCACCGGCAAGACGCTGCCCCGCGGCGGCCTGCGGCGCCACTGGCGGCGCAGCCTGGTGCTCGCCGCCGGCTACGGCGCACTGGTGGGCGGCAGCCTCGCCCTCCCGGTGCCGCTCGATCCGATCTGGCGCCTGCTGCTCGCCACCGTGCTGATGACGCTGTTCTTCGCGCTGCTGAGCTGGCGCTCCTACATCGACCGCGACCAGAGCATGGCCCGCTTGCGCCCGTTCGTCGCCAGCCAGCACCTGTACGAGCGCATCCTACGCCCGGCCGCGCCACCCACCCTCGCGGAGGCCGCCGCACCGCTGCGCGCTCTGTGCGACGATGTCCTCGGCGCAACCACCGCCCGCCTGCTGCCGCTCGGCCCGCTCGCGCCGCTCGTGCCCCCGCTCGCGCACTCCGAGCAACGATCAACGATCAACGACCAACGATCAACGACCAACGACCAGCGACGACCGAACACAGAAGCCTCTCGGTCCCCTGCGCTCAGCGCTCAACTCTCAGCGCTCAGCGCTCAACCCTTCTCCCCCGACACCCTCTGCCTCCCGCTCGACCCTGCGCAGCATGGGGGGGCGGCATGGGCCGTGCCGCTGTGGAGCGAGCGCGGGCTGATCGGCGCGCTGCTGCTCGGGCCGAAGCGCGACGGCGGCCTCTACACCCAGGAGGAGATAGAGCTAGCCCGCGCCGCCGGCGAGCGCCTGATCGACACCGCCGCCAGCGCCGAGATGGCCCGCCGCCTGATGGACCTGCAGCGCCAACGCCTGGCCGAGAGCCAGGTGATCGACCGCCGCACCCGCCGCGTGCTGCACGACGATGTGCTGCCGAAGATCCATGAGGTGATGCTGACGATTGCAGATTGCAGATTGCAGATTGCAGATGTTGAAATCACCCCGACCAATCTTCTATCTTCTATCTTCTATCTTCAATCACAGGCCGACCAGGTCATTGCCTCGCTTGCAGACGTCCACCGCCAGATTGCAGACCTGCTGCACGCCATGCCGGCCACCACGGCGCCTGAGGTGGCGCGCCTGGGGTTGGTGGGCGCGCTGCGCCGCGCGGTGGACGACGAACTGGCCGGCGCGTTCGAGCGGGTGGACTGGGACATCCCGCCGGAGGCCGAGGAGGCCGCCCGCCACCTGCCGCCGCTGGCCGCCGAGGTGACCTTCTACGCCGCGCGCGAGGCGGTGCGCAACGCCGCCCGCCACGGCCGCGCCGGCAGCGACTCCCGCCCGCTGCACCTCACGCTCGCGGCGCGCGCCACCCCCGCAGGCCTCACCCTCCATATCGAGGACGATGGGGTGGGCATCGGCGCGTCCTCCGCCGCCGGCGGCGCGGGGCGCGGCCTCGACCTGCACAGCACGATGCTGGCCGTGGTCGGCGGCGCGCTCACCGTCGAGAGCCTGCCCGGCGCCTTCACCCGCGTGTCCCTGGTGCTGCCCTCCAGCTAAGTGGTCCATCCGGCATGTGCGTTGACACGCGCCGGAAGGGGTAGGTTTGAGGGAGGGCTGCGCCCCCCGCGCCCTCCGTGCCCTCCGCGCCCTCCGCCCCCTCCGCCCCCTCCGTGCCCTCCGCCCCCTCCGTGCCCCCTCCGTTGACAGAGCTCCGTTCCTTGCCAAGGACCCCATTTTCGGCGAAAATACCACGGCTGCAATGGTTCACGGTGCGCGGCGCCGGTCCGCTTTTGTGCTCGCGGCGCGCCCCCGGAGGCTCTCCCATGACCCGCGTCCTCTGCCTGGCGTTCGCCGCCGGCCTGCTGCTGAGCGCCTGCGCCCTCCCTCGCGCCGGCGCCCAACCCACGCCCCCGCCCGCGCCATCGAACACCCCCAACCCCCAACCCCCAACCCCCAACCCCCAACCCTCA
>DATMBA010000087.1:0-7470 GCA_035559635.1 Roseiflexaceae bacterium | reverse complement strand
CCCGCCGCATGCTGCGGGCCGCACAGCGGCGCGGCAGCGCGGACGCCGAGGTGCGGGCGTACATGGCGCTCGGGCGGATGCAGCGCGAGCTGGGGCAGCTGGCGGCCGCCGAGGCCACCTTGCAGCAGGCCCGCGAGCTGGCCGAGCGCGACGAGCGCGGCGAGCTGGAGGCCGAGGTGCGCCTGCACCTGGCCAAGGTCCACCAGCTGCAGGGCCGCCACCTGGAGGCGCTGCAGGAGCTGCAACTGGCGCGCGAGGGCCAGGAGCAGGGCGACGACAAGATCCGGCTGGCGCGCGTGCTCACCGGGATCGGGGATGTGTACCGGGTGCTGGGGTCCAGCCGCGAGGCGCTGACATTCTACACCCGCGCGCTGAGCCTGGAGCAGGGGCGCGGCAGCCTGCTGGGCCAGGCCATCCTGAAGGACAAGCTGGCGCTGGCGCTGCTGGACCTGGGCAAGCTGCTGGACGCGCTGGCCTCGGCCGAGGAGAGCCTGCGGCTGCGCGAGCGCCTGAACGACACCGTGGGCCAGGCGCGCTCGTACAGCGTGCTCGGGACCATCCGCAGCCGCCTGGGACGCCACGAGGAGGCGCTGGCCGCCTTCGAGCGCGCGCGCGACCTGGAGGAGCTGGCGCAGAACCCGCGCGGCCAGTGCATCGCGCTCCTGCACCTGGGCGATGCCGCGCGCGCGCTGCGCCGCCGGCAGCCGGCGCTAGAGCACTATACCCGCGCGCTGGCGATCGCCCGGCGGGACAGCGACCAGATCGGGGTGGCGCGGGCGCTGGAGCGGCTGGGCGACCTGCTGTATGAGATCGGGCAGCGCGAAGCGGCCGCGGCGCGCTGGGGCGAGGCACTGGCCATCCGCGACGCGCTGCGCCACTCGGAGGAGGCCAGCGCCCTGCGCGAACGCCTCCGGGTGGGCCCGCCGGCCTCCTGATCCACGAAGGATACGAAGGGACACGGTTGAACAGGGATTGGATCAAGGCGTTGATCGAGCACGAGCCGCTGGCGAAGTACACCTCCTGGCGCATCGGCGGGCCGGCGCGCTACCTGGCGAACGTGGCCGGGCCGGCGGAGCTGCGCGCGGCGCTGGCCTGGGCGGGCGAGCGCGGCCTGCCGGTCTTCCTGTTGGGCGGCGGCACCAACGTGCTGGTGCGCGACGCGGGCTGGCCGGGGCTGGTGGTGCGCTACCGGGCGCAGGAGTTGCTGGTGGAGCCACACGGCGAGCGCGCGCTGGCGCGGGTGGGCGCAGGCGCACCCATGGCCGGCACCGCACGGCGCCTGGCGCGCCAGGGATGGGCCGGCCTGGAGTGGGCCGAGGGACTGCCCGGCACGATCGGCGGCGCGCTGTTCGGCAACGCCGGCTGCTACGGTGGGGACATCGCCTCGGTCCTGGAGCGCGCTTGGCTGCTGGTGGGCGATGCGGAGGAGGAGTGGCCGGTCGAGCGCTTCGGGTATGGGTACCGGACGAGCGTGCTGAAACCGACCAACGACCAACGACCAACGACCAACGAACGCCAGCCGGCGACCGAGCGTGGACAGGATCAGCCGTCGTTCGTCGCTCGTCGCTCGTCGCTCGTCGCTCATCCGATCATCATCGAAGCCGAGTTCCGCCTCACGCGCGCCGACCCGCGGGAGCTGGCCGAGCGTATGGAGCGCACTGCTGCCGAGCGCAAGCGTAAGACGCCCTGGGGCTCCTCGTGCGGTAGCGTCTTCAAGAACCCGCCGGGGGACAGCGCCGGGCGCCTGATCGAGGCCGCCGGGCTGAAGGGCGCGCGCCGTGGTGCGGCCGAGATCGCGCAGAAGCACGCCAACTACATCGTCAACCTCGGCGGGGCCTCCAGCGACGACGTGCTGCGCCTGGTCGAGCTGGCACGCGAGACCGTTTTACACCGATTCGGTGTTGAGCTGGAGCTTGAAGTACAGGTGATCTGAATATCAGGGCTTGCGCAGCCGGCGCCCCACGCGGGGGGGACGGGGCCAGCGGCCTCCGTAGCGATCCCACGCGGGGCCTCGTGGAGGGGGGTGTGGCCCTCCACACCTCCCCAGTAATTGTGCATGACGAGCGGAGCGAGGGGCCGTGGCAGAGAAGATCCGAGTCGCCGTCCTGTTCGGCGGGCAGTCTGGCGAGCACGAGGTCTCGCTGGTCTCCGCGAAAGCTGTGATGGACGGGCTGGACCGCGCGAAGTACGAGGTGCTGCCGATCGGCATCACCAAGGAGGGCCGCTGGCTCACCGGCCCGGACCCACACGCCGCGCTGGTGGCGCTGGCCGACCGTGCCCGGCTGCCGGCGAGCATGGCGGTGGACGAGGGCATCGACAAGCTGGCCGCGCTCACGATCGCTGAGAGCGCCTACGGGCACCACGAGCCGATCGCCATCCTGCGCCACGAGCAGCTGGTGGACGTGGTGTTCCCGGTGCTGCATGGTCCCATGGGCGAGGACGGCACGGTGCAGGGCCTCCTGGAGTTGGCCGGCGTGCCCTACGTGGGCTGCGGCGTGCTGGCCTCGGCGGTGGGCATGGACAAGGCGATGATGAAGGCCGCCTTCGCCGCCGCCGGCCTGCCGCTGCTCCCCTGGCTGCTGGTGCGCCGCGTCGACTATGAGCGCGACCCGCAGCAGGTGGCCGCGCAGGTCGAGGCACAGCTACGCTACCCGCTGTTCGTCAAGCCGGCCAATATGGGCAGCAGCGTGGGCGTCAGCAAGGCCGCCGACCGCGCGGGCCTGGAGCAGGGCCTGGCCGAGGCCGCCCGCTACGACCGGCGCATCGTGGTGGAGCAGGGCATCCCCGCGCGCGAGATCGAGGTGAGCGTGCTGGGCAACGATGCCCCCGAGGCCAGCGTGCCCGGCGAGGTGGTGCCGGCCAACGAGTGGTACGACTACGAGGCCAAGTACCTGAGCGACGCCTCACAGATCCTCATCCCGGCGCCGATCGGCCCCGAGCTGGCGGCGCGGGTGCGCGAGTTGGCGGTGCGGGCCTTCCTGGCGGTGGACGGCGCGGGGCTGGCGCGGGTGGACTTCCTGCTCCACCGCGAGACGGGCGAGCTGTACCTGAACGAGGTCAACACCATGCCGGGCTTCACGCCGGTGAGCATGTACGCCAAGATGTGGGAGGCCAGCGGGCTGCCCTACGCGGCGCTGCTGGACCGCTTGATCGCGCTGGCGCTCGAGCGGCGCCGCCGTTGAACGTGTGCACGTTGCGCACGGCCATCGCTGATGGGAGGGTCGGGGTGGGCAAAGCCCCTGCAACCCGCCCCTTTCGCGGGCAGTGCGCACGCAGCGCACGCGCGACGAACATGCAACATGCAATCAAAACCGATGGACCACTTTGAATACAACCGTCCGAACACCCGCGCCCGCATCGCCGCCCGCCGCAGGCGCATGCGCGTCCCGCCGGGCGAGTCCGGCGTGCTGCCCGGCCCGCGACGTACGCTGGGGTGGTGGCTGGCCAGCGGCAAGATCGGCGGCCTGCTGCTGCTCGCGGCCTCGCTCGGCGGCCTGTGGCACGTGAGCACCTCGCCGCAGTTCACCGTGCGCGACATCCGGGTGGAGGGCGCGCAGGCCCTGAGCGAGGACGAGGTGGTGCAACTCGCCAGCGCGCGCGGCATGTCGATCTGGCTGGTGGACACCGGCCAGGTGGCCGCGCGCCTGCGCGCCAACGCCTACGTGGAGCGCGCCGAGGCCAGCCTGGCGCTGCCGGACCGCCTGGACGTGCGGCTCACCGAGCGGCGGCCAGAGGTGCGTTGGCGGGCGGGCGGCGTGAACTTCCTGGTGGACTCGGGTGGCCTGGTGCTGGGCGTGGACCAGAGCGCCGCGCTCACCAACACACTCGTGATCGAGGACCGCAGCGGGCACCCGCTCCAGCCGAACGACCACGTGGACCCGGACGCGCTCCGGCTGAGCCAACTCATCGCCGTGCGCCTGCCGGCCGAGGTGGGCCTCACACCGGCCAGCATCGCCTGGGACCAGGCCAGCGGCGTGCTCGTCACCACCGCCGACGGGCGCACGATCGTCTTCGGCGCGAGCGACCAGTTCGACCACAAGCTGTCCATCCTCGGCATCCTGCTGAAGGAGGGCGCCGCGTTCACTTACCTGGACCTGCGGCCAACGACACCGTACTACCGTAACGACCCGCCGGGGGGAGCGCCGCAGGCGTCCCCCTGACGGGGCAGGCAACCAGCGGGGAGCGCGAGGGGCAGCCACTCGCAGATCTCTCCTACCGGCAAGGAAAAGGGTATGGCAAACCGCACCATCGTCGCCATCGATGTCGGCACCACCAAAGTCTGCACGATCGTGGCCCAGGTCCAGGAGAGCGGCCGCATCAACGTGCTGGGCGTGGGGCTGACCCCCTCGAAGGGGCTTGACAAGGGGGTGGTCGTCAACATCGACGACGCCGTCAACGCGATCGCCACCAGCGTGGAGAAGGCCGAGCGGCTCTCCGGCTACCGGGTCGGCACCGCGTTCGTGGGCGTGTCGGGGCGGCACGTCTCCTCGCTCAACAGCCGCGGCGTGGTGGCGGTGGCGCGCAGCGACCACGAGATCACCCGCCACGACGTGGCGCGCGCGGTGGAGGCCGCCCAGGCGGTGGCCATCCCCACCCAACGCGAGGTGATCCACGTCATCCCGCGCGCCTACGTGGTGGACGGCCACGAGGGCATCCGCGACCCGATCGGCATGGCCGGCTACCGGCTGGAAGTGGAGACGCACATCGTCACCGGCGAGGTGATGGCGATCCAGAACCTGATCCGCAGCGTGCAGAAGGCCGGCGTCGAGATCGATGACCTGGTGTTGCAGCCGCTGGCCTCGGGCGAGGCGGTGCTGGCGCCCGAGGACAAGGACCGCGGCGTGGTGCTGGTGGACATCGGTGGCGGCACCACCGACATCGCCGTGTTCGCGCAGGGCGGCATCTGGCACACCAGCGTCATCCCGGTGGGCGGCAACCACTTCACCAACGACATTGTGCTGGTGCTGCAGACACCGCACAACACTGCCGACTATCTGAAGCTGCGCTACGGCAGCGCCATCGCCGAGTCATCCGAGGAGGAGGATGCGATCGACGCCGAGGGGTTCGCGCCGGGCGAGCGACAGCAGATCAGCCGCTCCATGCTGAACCAGGTGATCCAGGCGCGCGCCGAGGAGTTGACCGAGTTGGTCTACAACGAGATTCGGCGCAGCGGCTACGAGGGGTTGCTGCCGGCGGGCATCGTGCTCACCGGCGGCACAGCGCAGCTGCCGCGGCTGGACGAACTGATGCGTGAGATGCTCGGCATCCCGGTGCGCGTAGGCGTGCCCGGCGAGTTGGTGGGCCTCTCGGACACCCTCAACAGCCCGCCCTACGCCACCGGCGTGGGGTTGCTGCGCTGGGGCTCGCGCCACGGCGCAGCGGCCATCAACACGCCGGCGGCCAGCGCCGAACGCAACGGCTGGGGCTCGAGCTACGAGCGCTTCAAGGCCTGGCTGCGCGAGTTCCTTCCCTAGAGGGGGGGGTTCAGGGAGGGCGCAGCCCTCCCTGAACCCCTCCCATCGAACCGAGCGGTTGGGAGGTCTGGAGGGGCTTGCCCCTCCAACGAGATAGAGAGGGAACCTTAGGGGGCCGGCCGCCCCCGTAGGCCAGCCAGAGCACCTGTCAGATGTTGCCCGGCGGGGGCCGGGGGCCGCAGGCCCCCGCGACATCCTCCAACACCGGTGGATGTGGAGGGGCGTAGCCCCTCCGCACCTCCCCAGGAGCTTGGGGCCTGGCCCCAAGGACACATGATGGGTGCTCGAATGGGGCGCCGACTGCGCAAGGCGTATACAGCAGGAGGGAAGGCATGACGGACTACAACCTCAACCCGGGCGCTGAGAACTTCGCGGTGATCAAGGTGGTGGGCGTGGGCGGCGGCGGCTCGAACGCGGTGGACCGCATGGTCACCGACGGTGTGCAGGGCATCGAGTACATCACGATCAACACCGATGCCCAGGCGCTGCTGCACTCCAAGGCCGACGTACGCATCCGCATCGGGGACAAGCTCACCAAGGGGCTCGGCTCAGGCGGCAACCCGGTGATCGGCCAGAAGGCCGCCGAGGAGACCACCGAGGAGATCTACGACCACCTCAAAGGCTCGGACATGGTCTTCATCACCGCCGGCATGGGCGGCGGTACCGGCACCGGGGCCTCACCGGTGGTGGCCGGCATCGCCCAGGACCTGGGCATGCTCACGGTGGGTGTGGTCACCAAGCCGTTCACCTTCGAGGGCAGCCACCGCCGCAAGACGGCCGAGCAGGGCATCGAGCAGCTGCGCCCCATGGTGGACACGCTGATCGTCATCCCGAACGACCGCCTGCTCCAGACGGCCAGCAAGAACACCTCGATGCTGCAGGCCTTCCAGATGGCCGACAACGTGCTGCGCCAGGGCATCCAGGGCATCTCGGACCTGATCACCCAGCGCGGGCTGATCAACGTGGACTTCGCGGACGTCAAGACGATCATGGCGCGCCAGGGCTCGGCGCTCATGGCGATCGGCGTCGGCAGCGGCGACAACCGCATGGTGGACGCGGTGAACGAGGCGATCGCCAGCCCGCTGTTGGAGGTCTCGGTGGACGGCGCCAAGGGGGTGCTGTTCAATGTGACTGGCGGCGAAGACCTGGGCATCCTGGAGGTGTACGAGGCGGCCGACATCGTCTCCAAGGCGGTGGACCCGGACGCCAACATCATCTTCGGCGCGGTGATCGACCCGAACTACCCCGCCGGCCAGGTGAAAATCACGTTGATCGCCACCGGCTTCGACATGACCCGCCCGAGCGACCCGCGCAAGCGGATCTATGTGCCGGGTGCGCAGCAGCCATCGGCCCAGCACCACCAGCCACAGCCGGTGCCGGTGCAGCCGCAGCCATCCGCGCAGCAGCCGGCCCAGCCGCAGCGCCCGCAGCCGCAGCGCCCGGCGCCGAGCTTCATCAGTGGGGACGACCTGGACATCCCGCCGTTCCTGCGCAACCGCAACCGGCAGAAGTAATCGTGTGGGGAGGCTTGGCCTCCCCACGCCCCGCTACCCCCCGCGCTACCGCTCCAGAACGCGCTGGAGCATCGCCAGTTCGTCCGTGCGGCGGAGGCGTGTTCAGGAAGGGTGCAGCCTCCCCGAGCCCCGCACCTCCTCAGGCTGTATCGTTCCCGCCGCCCGGCGGCCGCGCGAGCAACTCGGCGAGGAGGTCGCGGCCTGATGGGTCCTGCGGCGCGGGCGGTTTCCCGCGCGGCGGGCGGCGTGGGCGGCGTGGGCGGCGCCACCAGAGGACTCCAGCCAGCGCGCTGGCGCCCAGCACAAGCGCCAGCACGGCCGCGCCGCCAAGCGGCAGCCACGGCCGTATCCAGGCGGCGATCGTAGCAGGGAGGCGGGCATGGGCGCTCAGCGCCAGCGCACCCTCCAGATCGCCGCGCCGCAGGGCCTCCTTCGCGGCGGCGACGTCGCGCTCGGGGTCTGTGCGGAGCGCGTGCGCGATC
>DATMBA010000086.1:0-24090 GCA_035559635.1 Roseiflexaceae bacterium | reverse complement strand
CACCAGATGCGCCTGGCGCACCTGCTCCACCAGTTCGTCACTGGAGACCGGCGTCCACAGCAGGGCCGGGATGATCACAAACCCGATGATCCCGATCAGCATCTGCTGGTTGACCATATCGGTGCCGGCCACCACCGGCTGAGCTGCCCACCAGGCCCACTGGATGCGGTACGAGTAGTAGAGCAGGAAGAGGGCGCAGCCGATAATGACTGGGAAGGCCCACGTGCGGGCGTTGACCTTCTGCAAGAGCATGCCGGCCGGGCTCCAGGGGATGAGGAACGAGATGAGCGCCGGCGGGGCCAGCACCAGGATGGCGGTGTAGGCCGCGGCGACGATCCAGTTGCTCGTCAGCTGGGACTGGACGCCCCACCAATAGGCGGCGCTTCCGCCCATCGAAATGATCGCCAGGATCGCGAGCAGCGTCTTGGAGGTGAACTGGAACCCACCCGAGCGCCGGCGCTGCCCGCGCATCATATCAAGATAGCGACTGCTCACGATAGCTCCTTGCCGTTCGTATGATCGCGATGCCAGTGTATACTATACCTTACTTATAGGTAGAATATCAACAAGATCGATTTCGATACGGACAGGTTGCGAATTCAAGTACTGGCGTGATGCATCTGGCCGGTGCCCACCCGCGCACCGGCCGCGGTAGGTGGATGCAGGGAGGGTGGAACCCTCCCTGTGACCCTCTCATTGGGTGCCGGGCAGCACGTTTTGCAGTTGTTCGGCTGCCGGGTGGATGCAGCGAGGGTGGAACCCTCCTTATGCCCCGCCCGGGGAGCGCCCGACGCCTGCCGGCGGGCGCGGTTGCACAGCCTCGGTGTGGATCACGAAGGCCTCGACGCTGTTGGGGTAGCCGGCCGCCACCATCCGTTGGCGCAGCGCGTCCGAGATCGCCGTCAGCCCGAAATCGCCGTTGATCCGGTATGGAACCTCGAGCGCCGGCTCGCCGGTAGGGCGAAACGTAAACGTCGCCTGTACCGGGAAGTCGCCGCGGATCAGGCCGATCTCGAGCACCTGCCCCGTGGCCGGGTCCCACCACAGCAGCGGCACCGGCTGCGCGGCGGTGTAGAGTGGTTTGCTCTCCAGCACCTGCCGGCCGATCTGCTGCGCCCGCCAGCGCTGCTCACTCGTCTGCGGCGTGGGCGTGGCCGGCACGATCACCACCGCCGGCGTCGGGCTTGGTATGCGCGTGGGCGTCGCGCTCGGCAGGACGGCGGTCGGCGTCAGCGGCTGGACGGTGGCGGTCGGCATAGCCGTCGGCACCAGTGTCTCCGTCGGCGGGACGGCCGTCGCGGGGGGATGCGTCGGCACCGGCGTGGCCGCCGGTCCATTGGTCCCTTCACCTCCCCCCACGCCGTCGCCCACGGCTGGCGCCGTACCGGCCGCGGCCGCCGTGGCGGTGAGCCGCCCGGCCTGGCTGATCAGCGGCGTGCCCGCAGCGCCCGGCGTACCATCCTGCAGGCGGAGCGGTTCGCCGCAACTCACCAGGAGCCACACGAGCAGGAGCGCAAGCGTTCGGCGCACAGCGTGATTGTCAACCTTCGGCCCGGTGCGTATACCTATTATAGCACGCCTGTTCGATTTGTCTAGAGCGAGTTTAATACCAATACGTTTCACGTACGCGGGCGCTGCCCGTGGTGTGGGGGTGCGGGGGCCGCAGGCCCCCGCAAACCCCCACCGGGGGAGGATGTGGAGGGCGAAGCCCTCCACATCCTCCCGTATTTGAAAGGTATTGGCCCTAGCACGCCGACGGGCAGCCAAAAAGCCCCTGCGTGGGCGCGCAACCACCCTCAGGGGAATGTGAAAACAATGTTATTGTAGCGCGGCGCCGAGGTAATGTCAAGGACTTCAGCGCGCGATTGACTGCTCTATCGCTGGTCTAATACGGCTTTCGGTATACAGCCGGGTTTACAATTGGGGGTGGTGCGGGGGCCTATGGCCCCCGCACCACCAGCCGGGAGGTGTTTCAAATAAGCTCTCGATGATACCGACTATGAGGAGCATGATCATGCCAACCTTCGCTGAAGCGCACGACCTGGTGGCCTGGCTCGAGCGGCGCCTGCCGGAGTACCTGGAGGAGTTGCGCCAGCTCTGCGCGCTGGAGTGCCCCACAGACAGCAAGCCCGGCGTGGACGAGGCCGCAGCCTGGGTACGCGCCTGGGCGGTGCGGCGCGGCTGGGAGACGCGCACCTACCCGGACGAGGTGGCCGGCGACAGCGTGGTGGTGAGGGTGCGCGGCCGCGGGCGCCTGCGGGCGCTGCTGGCGGCGCACCTGGACACGGTGTACCCGGTGGGCACCGCGGCCGCTCGGCCGCTGCGCATCGAGGGGGACCGGCTGCTGGCCCCCGGCAGTTGCGACAACAAGTCCGGCCTGCTCTCGGCGCTCTACGCTGCCGCGGCGCTGGAGGACCTGGGGTTGCTCGACCCGATCGGTATGCTCACCATTATGTGCGGCAGCGACGAGGAGACCGACATGCGGGTCTCGATCGCGCTGCTGCGCGACCTCGCGCCCGCGCACGACATCGCGCTGGTGCTGGAGGCGGCCCGCGAGAACGGGGACATCGTGAGCGCGCGCAAGGGCGGCGCGCACTTCGTGCTGGAGGCGCACGGCCGCGCCGCCCACGCCGGCGTCGAGCCGCACCGCGGCGCCAATGCCATCCTCGCCATCGCCCGGCAGATCGTGGCGCTTCAGGGACTCAACGGCATGCGTGAGGGGATGACGCTCAACGTGGGGGTGGTGCAGGGCGGCACGCGCCCGAACGTCGTACCGGACTACGCCCGTGCCGACATCGACGTGCGTGTGGTGCGCCCGGAGGACCGCGCGCCGGTGGAGGCGGCGCTCACGGCCATCGCCGCCGATCCCGGCGTGCCCGGTGTGACGGCGACGCTCGGCGGCGGGTGGGGCGCCGCGCCGATGCCGAAGACGCCGGAGATCGCACGACTGGCGGCGCTCACCAGCGCATGCGCCACCGAGCTGGGCTTCACGGTGAACGACGCCGCCACCGGCGGGGTGTCGTACGCCAATCACCTGGCTGGCCTGGGCCTGCCGGTGCTGGACGGGTTGGGGCCGGTGGGCGGCCTGGACCACAGCCCGCGCGAGTACATCCTGGTCTCCAGCATCGTGCCCCGCACCGCGCTGCTGGCGCTTCTGCTCCTGCGCGCGGCGCAACAGGGTGGGTTTCAAAGAGGGCAAAGCCCTCCCTGACCCTCCATGCGTTCGTCAGGTCGTGCGCGCACTGAGCGTCAGACTGAGCGTCTTGTAGACCAGCTTGGCCACCAGGAAGTCGCTGGCGTGCGCGCCGGGGATCGGCGCCAGTTCGACGCAGTCGATCGCTGCGACGCGCCCGGCGCGCGCGACTGTCCGCACGATGTCCAGCACTTGGGACCAGCTCAGGCCCCCCGGCTCGGGCGTGCCGGTGGCCGGGACGTGGGACGGGTCCAGCCCGTCCACGTCGATCGTCAGGAACACCGTGCGGCCGCGCACCAGGGCCTCCAGCTCCGCCAGGTGCCCGCCGGCGTGCACATCCTCGGCGAAGAACACCCGCACCCGCTCGCGCTCGGCGCGGATCAGGTCGATCTCCTCGCGGCAGATCGAGCGGATGCCGAGCTGCACCACCGTGGCGCCCATGTCCAGCACCCGCTTCGCCACGCAGGCGTGGCTGTAGGGGCTGCCCTCGTACTCGTCCCGCAGGTCGCTGTGGGCGTCGATCTGCACCATCACGAGATCGCCGTGGACCGCGCGGACAGCGCGCGCGATGCCGGCCGAGACGGTGTGTTCGCCGCCGAGTCCCACGAGCAGCTTGCCGGTGCGCAGGTGCTCCTCGGCGCAGGCGGCGATCGCCGCGACCATCGGCTCCGGCCCGCTGCCCAGCGGGGCGAGCGCCGGCAGCGTGTGGACGCCGTAGGTGAGAGCCGGCTCGTCGTCCAGCTCGCGGTCGTACAGCTCCACCTGACGCGAGGCGTGGATGATGGCGCGCGGCCCCTCGCGGGCGCCCTGGCCGTAGCTGACGGTGGCCTCGTAGGGGATGGGGAGCACCAGCGCCGCGCTCGCCTCGTACGCGCTGTGCTCTTCGTCCAGCCCGAGGAAGTTCTCGGGTGGCAGGGTCTCGTAGGTCACGTTCGATCCTCGGTCCTCAGTCCTCAGAGCTTGTTTGAAACGCCTGCCGGCTGGGGGGATGATGTGGCGGCCTCCGCTTTCAAACAACCTCTCAATCTGGTATCCCCGCCTTCGTCAATTCCTCCTGGAGCGCGCGCAGGCGCTTGTGCTCGCGGCGCAGGCTGCTCGCCAACTCGCGCCAGGTGTGTTCCTCGCCGAGGCGCCCATAGAGCGCGCCCACCCGCGCCAGATGGCCCGCCGCCACCGCGTAGTTCTGCCGGCCCTGCCAGCGGATCAGCTCCTCCGCCGCGCGCCGGTAGATGGCGATCGCCTCGCGCGGGAACTCCTGCTCGGCGGCCTGCGCGATGCGGATGCGCTGGTCACCTACCGCGTGCGGCAGCAGTGCCAGCGCCGCGCGCGCGTCGCCGTCGGCCAGGTGGAGGTCGATCAGCAGGCTGCGGCGGCCCTCCTTCGCCAACTGCTCCAGCAGCGGCGGGCGCATGCGCTCCCACACGCCAGCCTGCCGTGCCAGCTCCCTGAGCGCGGCGTAGGTCTGCGGGTTGGGCAGCGCCCGGAAGAGGCGCTCGGCCAGCCCGGCGGCTGCGGCCAGGTCGCCGCGCTCGACGGCGCGCTCCTTCAGCCACGCCAGCAGCTCGAAGTCCGGCCGGCTGCCCGCCCGCACGCGGACGATCCGCTCGGCCTGCTCGCCGTGGCCGCGCTCACGCAGCAGGTCGGCGAGCGCCAGGAGCCGCGGGCCCGTCGTCGCGCTCACGGCCGCCAGCGCCTCCTCGGTGCGGCCCCGGTCGAGCAGCCGCGCCACCAGATCCTCGGTGCGCCCGGTGTCGCGGCACAGGCGCAGGAATGCCTCGTCGTCCAGCGCGTCGCCCACGAGCCGCAGCAGGAAGGCGCCGAAGGTCTCGCGCGCCCAGCCCTCCGTGCGCGGCAGCGCCTCGCGCACCCACCCGGCCACGCGCCGCCGCTCCTCCGGCGTGGCGAGCGCCAGGATGAGATCGGTCGCCTCGTAGCCCATGTCGATGCCGCCGAACTCCACGTCCCAGCGGTGGACGTCGAACAGCGCGTGCAGGATGCGCTCGCGCGGCGGGTTGTCCCTCACCGTGTGCAGGCACTCGCCCAGGCCAGCGACACACTCGTTCACCACCTCCTGCAGGTCGCCTTCCTCGTCGTGCAGCTCCTCGTAGCGCTCCAGCACGCCGCGAGCCAGCGCCTCGAACAGCGTAGCGGCAGCCACCGGGTCACCGTCCCGCAGGTAGTCGCGGCCGATCTGCACCAGGGGCGTGAGCCGGGCGGCCACCTCGGCGCCGGCGTCCCACTCGTCCCCGGCGTCGCGAAAGACGGCCTCGATCTGGCGGCGGATGGCGGCGTCGTTGGGGCGGGGGCGGGCGCCCCCCACGGGCAGCGGCAGCTCGAGCAGCAGCTCCAGGTCCGGGTAGCGCGCGAGCATGAGGCGCACGAGCGCCACCAACTCCTCCTTGCTGCGGCGCTCGAGCGCGGCCGTGGTATCCTCCACCTCGGCGAACGACAGCGGATCGGCGATCCAGGCCAGCAGCAGCGCGGCCACATGCTTGCAGCGCCCGTCGCCCCCGACGGGGCAGGTGCAGCGAGCAGACTCAACGCCCCGCGCGCCGAGGGTGGCCTCGACGCGGTAGGGGTGGGGCGCGCTGCCCTCACACCCGGCCTTGAGCGTCCGGCCCGTGCGGCGCAGGTTGAAGAGCGCGTCGGGCACGTAGGGCCGGCCGCGCTGGACGGAGGCGTCGCCCGCCCAGCGGCGGACGTCAGCCTCGGTGAGACGCGGCGGGCTGGTCATATCCATTCTCCACGGCGTAGCTACGGGTGCCTAACTATACCACAGGCGCAGATGCGGTTGGCGGGGGTTCGGGCGTATCGGCAACCTACATTCGCGAGGGCTTGGCGGCGCAGCCCCCAGAACATCCTCGTCAGGAGTTCTTTGGAGGGGCTGTGCCCCTCCAAACCTCCCGCTTTGCCGATAGCCCCTGGTACAGCGTGGTGCGTCTGTACAACACTGCTCCTCGATGCTACACTCACCACCGGAGGCGGCCGGGTACCATCGGCGCCGACTCGAATCCAAGCCTGCGTAGCCTCTGATCTACGACCTGCGCTGAAAGCGCTCTCACGAGGAAGACACCAATGACTGACCCATCCCCCAACGGCGCCGAGGGTCATGGCGGCGCGGCGGGCGAGCACAGCAACGGCCTGCGCGCCTACGCGACGCTGGGGCGCTTCCTGAGCGACGACGGCTGGTTCCCGCAGCCGCTAGAGGACGTGCACAGCTACCGCATGTCCTACAACGGCAGCAGCGGCGACTTGCGCTGCTACGCCACGGTGCGGGTGGAGCTGGAGCAGTTCATCTTCTACGCCGTGGCCGGGGTGCGGGTGCCAGAGGAGCGGCGCGTGGCGGCGGCGGAGTTTCTGACGCGCGCCAACTACGGGCTGCGGATCGGCAACTTCGAGTTGGACTTCGCCGACGGCGAGGTGCGCTACAAGAGCAGCCTGGACTTCGAGGGCGAGCAGCTGAGCGGCAACCTGATCCGCAACGCGATCTACCCGGCGGTGCAGGTGATGGACCAGTACCTGCCGGGTCTGTTGCGGGTGGCCTTCGGGGGCGCGAGCCCTGCGGAGGCGATCGCGGAGATCGAGGGGTGAGGGGCGCGAAGCGATGGGCGATGGGTGGCGCCCCTATCGCCCATCGCCTCTTAGTTCCAATACGTTTCACATACGCGGGCGCTGCCCGCAGCGTGGGGTGCGGGGGCCTATGGCCCCCACACCCCCACCGGGGGAGGATGTGGAGGGCGAAGCCCTCCACGCTCCCGTATTGGAACTTGTGCATGGTCACCCGCCGACCACCACCACCTCGACCGCGCCCGCGCCGGCGCGCAGCTGCGCCGCGATGTCCCCCCGAATGAGCCGCTGCCACCCGCCGCGCTGCGAGGCGCCGACGACGATCCAGCCGACGGCGCGCTCGCGGGCGAACTGGAGGATGGTGGACGCGATGTGGTGGCCGGGGCGCACCTCCACTTGGGCTCCGAGATCGGCTGCGTGCTGCAGATTGCGCGCCAGCTGCGCGGCGGCCTGCGGCGTGCAGCGGGTGGACGCGCCCGGCGCCTGGACGTGCAGCGCGTACAGCTCGGCCCGCCGCTCGCGGGCCAGCTGCGCCGCCGTGCGCAGCACCTCCTCGGCCGCGGCGCGCTCGTCGATGCATGCCAGGACGCGGTGCGGGCCGCTCACTGTCTCACCCTGTCATCCCGTCGCGGCGCCGGGCCCACCACTTGCGGCCCTCCTCGGCCAGCAGCATGATGAGCGGGAAGCTCGCCAGCACCGCCCACTGCTGGGGTGTTGGCGCCACGAAGCCGAAGACGCTGGCCAGCGGCGGCGCGTAGATCAGCGCCAGCATCAGCGCGACCGAGCCGATCACGCCCAGCACCAGCGCGCGATTGCTGAGCGGGCCGATCTGCAGCAGCGAGGCACGCCGGCTGCGGCAGGCGAAGGCGTTGCCCACCTGCGCGAGCACGATCGCAGCGTAGGTGAGCGTGGTGGCCTGGGCGTAGAGCGCGCCCTCGGCGGCGAGCGCCATCCCCGGCCGCCAGCCCGCCCCCCAGAAGGCCATAAAGTAGGCCAGCAGCGCCAGCCCACCCTCCAGCAGGCCAAGCCAGCCGAACGCGCGCAGCAGCGTGGCGCGGTCCAGCAGCGGCGCGCTGCGTGGGCGCGGCGGCTGGTCCAGCGCGCCCGGCTCGGCGGCCTCGGTGCTGAGCGCCACCGAGGGCAGCAACTCCGTGCCGAGGTCGATCGCCAGCACCTGCAGCACCGTGAGCGGCAGCGGCACCCCGGCCACCGCGCTGGCCACCACCGCCACCGTCTCGGCCACGTTGTGCGTGAAGACGTAGGTGGCGAACTTCTGGATGTTGCTGAAGATCGCGCGCCCCTCCTCCACCGCCAGCAGCAGCCCGGCCGGGTGGTCGGCGTTGAGCACGATGTCGGCCGCGGCGAGGGCGACGGTGGTGCCCGAGGCGCTCACCGCCACGCCGATGTCGGCCTGCTTAAGCGCCGGCGCGTCGTTGATGCTGTCGCCCAGGAAGGCCACCACCTCGCCGCGCACCTGGAGCGCCTGCACCACGCGCCGCTTCTGCTCGGTGTCCATCTGGGCGAAGAGGACCTCCTCGCCGGGCGCGAGCGCCGCGCCGAGGCTCTCGGGGCTGAGTTGCTCCAGCTCGGCGCCGGTGATGATCCGCACCCGTGGGGCGTCGATCAGGCCGGCGCGCCGGGCGGCTGCCTCGGCGGTGAGCGCATAGGCGCCGGTGACGACGATCACCCGTATCCCGGCGCGGCGGCAGCCATCCACCAGGCGCTTGATCTCCGGCTGGGGCGGCTCCTGCAGCGCCACCAAGCCGAGCAGCGTCAGGTCGTGCTCCACGTCCCGGATGCGGAAGCCGGCGCCGTCCACCTCGGGGTCGAGCCAGCGCTCGGCCAGCGCCAGCACGCGCGCCCCCTCCCTGGCGTAGGTGTCGATCTGGGCGATGATCGTGCGGCGCGTCCCCTCGTCCAGCGGCCGGACCTGGCCGTCCTGCCGGAGCGCGGTGCAGAACTTCAGCACGGTGGTGGCGTTGCCGCGCACATACCCCACCGGGCGGCGGTCGTCCGGCGCGGAGACCACCACGCTGGCCATCTGGCGGCGCGGCTCGTAGGGGAAGGTCTGTAGGCGGGAGGCTCCGGCCGCAAGGTTCTGCGGGTCGCCGGCCTTGGCGGCGGCGGCCAGCAACGCGCCCTCGATCGGGTCACCGAGGATGTGCCAGCCGGGCGTGCTCTCGTCCGGCGGGAGCAGGCGGGCGCTGGTGGAGAGCGCGGCGGCGCGCAGCAGGGCCGGCAGATCTGGCTCGGCGGCCGGGTCGATCAGCGCCTGGTTGTAAAGGAAGGATCCCTCGGGCGCGTAACCGCTGCCAGTGACCTGGTAGTGCCGGCCGCCGGCCCAGATATCCTGTGCCACCAGCGCACCGGTGGTCAGGTTATCGGTGCGGTCCAGGCAGAGCGCAGTAGCCGAGCCAAGGCTCTCGACCCCGGCCAGGCGCTTGACGATCACCCCGTGGCGATTCAGCCGGCGGCGGGCGAGCGCGAGGGCCAGGCTGACGGTGGGGAGCAGCCCCTCGGGCACAAAGGCGACGATCATGCCGATGGCGAAGATGATCGCCGCGCGGATCTCGAGCGCCTGCACGAAGTAGCCGAGCAGGAAGGTGGCCACGCCGGCGGCGATCGCCACGCGCGTGATGGTGGCGGCCAGCGCGCCGAGCGCCCGGCCGAGCGGGCTTTGGCCGGCGCGCAGGGCGGCGGTGCTCTCGGCGATCTGGCCGAGTAGCGTGCGCATCCCGGTGCCCACCGCCACCGCGCTCCCCTGGCCCTCGAACACCAGCGTGCCAGCCAGCAGCACGTTCGGCCGCTCGGTGATCGTGAGCGTCGGGTCCGGCATGGGGCCGGCCACCTTGGTGATCGGCGCCGAGTTGCCGGTGAGCGAGGTCTGCTTGACGCGCAGGCCCTCGCTGGTCACCAGGTAGCTGTCGGCCACCACCACCGTGCCAGGCTTGAGCGGCAGGATGTCGCCGGGCACCACCTCGCCGGTTGGGATCTGGCGCACCTGGGCGGCGCGCCGCACATAGGTGACGGGCGGGAGGAGCTTGCGCAGCGCCGCCACCTCGCGCTCGGCCAGGTACTCCTGCCAGATGGTGAACAGGCCGTTGAGCAGCGCCACGGCGACGATCGCCCGGCCGATCAGCGGCGTCTCGCTCACGAAGGCCAGCGCGCCGGCTACGAGCAGGATGACGGTGATCCAGTTGGCGAACGAGCCGATGATCAGCGCGGGGAGCGAGGTGCGCCCGATGTCAGCGATGGCGTTCGGGCCGTAGCGCTCGAGGCGGGCGCGCGCCTCGTCCTCGGTGAGTCCCTGGGGTGTGGTGTGCAGCTGGCTGCACGCCTCAAGCGGCAGCATCGCCGCATAGTGATCCAGTGGGCGATCCGACACGGCGTGTGGCTCCTTCGTCTCCCTCACGAGGCGCCACATTGTAGATCACGGCTGCGCCGTTGCCAACTCCAACGGGGAGGGTGAGGGGCCGCGCCCCTCACGCACGGTCTTCCACTGTCCACGGGGGTGGCTTTGCGCCAACCCCCGTGGAGAAGGGTTCGGGGAGGCGGCGCGCGCAGCTACAGTTGGGCGATCGCCGCGGCGGTGATCCCCAGGCCGGCCACCACCACCACCGCCGCGCTGGCCACCGGCAAGGCGCGCAGCAGCCGGCCGCTCGCCGGTATGCGATCGAACAGACCGCGAGCGTAGACCAGCAGCAGCCCGATGCCGGTGAGCACGGCCGCCAGCCCGAGGCTGAAGGCTACGATCAGCAGCATGCCGAAGCCCACCCGCCCGAGGGCGATGGCCCCCAGCAGCACCACCAGTGCCGAGGGGCACGGCAGCAGCCCGCCCGAGATCCCCAGCGCCAGCAGGCCGCGCCAGGAGACCGATGGTCTTTGGATTTTGGCTTCACCCCTGCGGGGTGCTTGATTGTGGATCGCCTGCGCCACGAGGTCGGCCATGAGGTGCTCGTGGTCATGGGTGTGGCCGCCGGGGCCGTGATGGTGATCATGCTCATGGTCGTGATCATGATACGTGTGCCCGTGGTCGGGGTCATGGGTATGGTCGTAATGGTGGTCGTGGCCGTGCTCATGGCCGGGATGGTGATTGTGGTGCTGTTCAGCGCTCAGCGTTCGGCCTTCAGCGTGCAGCGTTCGGCGTAGCCGGCTGCGGAACAGGCCCACGCCGAGCGCCACCACCAGCGCGCCGCTGACCAACTCCAGCCAGGGGTAGATGCGCTCCGGCAGCACATAGCGCGAGAGCAGCAGTGTGGCGAGGCCAAGCACAAACACGCCGGCGGTGTGGGTGGCGGTGGTGACCAGCCCGAGGACGATGGCGTGCGTGGGGGTGCCGCGCGCGCCCACCAGGTAAGCGGCCACCACCGTCTTGCCGTGGCCGGGGGTGAGAGCGTGGCCGGCGCCGAGCACCAGGGCCAGCAGCAGCGCGGCGGCCATGGTCCCGGCGCTTAGCTCCCTGGTGGCCACCAGCGCCGCCAGGGCGTCGGCGGCGCGGCCGGCGGCCGGCACGCGCGCGGCGATCTCACCTGCAGCTGGCGCCGCCGCTGGCCCGCCGGGGACGAGCGTGAAGCGGGCCGCGCGCACGTCGAGCGGGCTGCTGAGCATGTCGTCGGGGTAGGCCGTCAGTTCACGGGTGCGGTCCACGGCCGGGGTCGAGGAGTCGCGCAGGGAGGCGCCCGGCCCGGCCAGCACCACAATCTCGCGCCAGCCGAGGCGCTCGGGGTAGCTATCGGCGGCGTATTCGACCCTGCGCGGCGCGCCGGAGGGGGCCAGCGGCGCCTGGAGGTCCAGCACGATGCGCAGGGTGGTCAGCCCGCCCTGGCCCGGTGGGAAGCCGATCGTCTGCGCCAGCGGGCGCAGGGTGGCCGGCGTGCCGTCCACCGCGAGGCGCAGGCCGGCGGCCAGCTCAGGGGCGCGGCGCACCAGGTATGCCTGCGCCTCGGCGTCGCTCACCGCGCCGTCGCCGTCGGCGTCCATCGCCTGGCGCTCCTGGAAGGCCGGGATCTCGGCCATGTCCACGATGTAGCGCACGCGCAGCGCCGTGGCGCCGGCCTCCACCCGGCTGTACTGGTTGACCGTGAAGTTGCCGAGCGGGTGGGCGGCGGCGGTGCCGGCCGGCACTCCCAGAGTGGCGGCGAGCGCCGCGGCGGCCAGGATGATCCAGCGCTTCATCGGGTTCTCCTCTGACAAGGTGGCAAGTTGGCAAGGCCAGACGCAGAGAATCTATAGCGATACACCGCGTAGGGGCAGATGGGCGTGTCTGCCCGCATTGCGGCGCATTGCGCCGCAGCGATGCGATGCGCCACGGCCGGACAATGCCGGCAATGCAGGCGCACCCACCGGTGCGCCCTCTGACAAGGTGACAGGGTGACTGGAGCTTCCACACTGCTGTGCTGTCATGACAGCCGCCCCGATTCAACTTGTCACCTGGTCACCTTGTCAAGCCCGGCCAGCGCCTCACGCGCCGCCGGCGCATACAGCGGCGAGAAGTGCGGGTTGAGCGCCAGCGCGCGTCCCAGGTAGGCGCGGGCGGCCGCGGCATCGCCCTGGGCGCGGGCGATCATGCCGGCGTGGTAGAGCATGAGCGCGTCCTGGGTGCCGAGGCGCAGCGCCTCCTCGGCGTAGCGGCGCGCCTCGGCGTGCGCGCCGGCACGGTGCAGCGCCCAGGCGAGCGTGTCGGCGGCCTTGACGCCCGGCCGGCGCGCGTAGGCGGCGCGCGCCATGGTGAGCGCGGCCTGCGGGTCCGCCCCGTGGTCGGCCTCGAACTGTGCTAGCTCCAAGTCGGTGTCCACGCCGCCGGCCTTGAAGAGCCGCTGCATGGCGCGCACCAGCTCGTATTGCGCGGCCGCTTCGTCGCGGCGGCCGGCGGCCTCGAGCGTCTCGCCCAGGGCGATCACGAACTCCGGCAGCGGCGCGCGCTCAATCGCCCGACGGTAGAGCGCCAGCGCCTCGCCGGTCCTGCCCTGCGCCGCGCGCACCCGCGCCAGGCCAGCCTGGGCGTAGACGTAGTCCGGCAGCATGGCCAGCGAGCGGCGGTACTGCGCCTCGGCGGCGGCCAGGTCGCCGCGCGCGAAGTGCAGGTTGCCGAGCTGCACACGCGTCCACTCGGTGTTCTCCGGCGCCGGGCCGCCGGCGCTCACGGCCTGCTCCATCGCCTCGATCGCCCCCCCTAGGTCGCCGTACAGCTCGCGGGCATAGGCCACCCGGCTGTAAGAGCCGAGATCCGGCCGCAGGTCCACCATCGTCTGGATGGTCTCCACCGCCGCCTCGTACATGCCCAGCTCGATCTGGGCGTCGGCGATCACCCCGTAGACGCGGGCCGTGTCGGGGCTGATGGCGCGGGCCTGCTCGCCGAGGGCCAGCGCTTCACCGAAGTTGTGGCGGGCCAGCGCCAGCGCGCCCCTGGCCACCAGCGCGTCCACGTGGCGCCCGTCCAGGCGCAGCGCTGCGTCGAGCACCTGCCCGGCCTTCGCGTAGTAGGCCGGGTCGGCCGTCTCGCGCGCCTTCTGCAGGTAGGCCGCCCCGAGCACAGCGTGGGCGTCCACGTTCTGCGGCTCGCGCCGCACGATCTCCTGGTAGTCCCAGATCAGGCGGTCGGTGCGCGTGACCGGCCGCTGCGCCGCGTTCGGCGCGGGGAGGGCGGGCGGCAGGCTCGCGCCGCGCAGACTCAGGCTCAGCGCGGTGGCCGCGCCGATCAGCGCCAACGCGAGCGCCGGGAGGAAAAGACGGTGTCGGGCCAGGGTCATCGTACTGCTCCGGGTGATTAGGTGATGGGCGATGGGTGATAGGTGGCTTCGGCAACGTTACAGCATGTCTACTAGGTGACGGGTGCGTACAAGGCGCTAGGCGCTAGGTGATAGGTGGCTTCGGCAACCCTATCATCTAGCGCCTATCACCCGCTAGCTCAGGGGAGCGGTGGTGTCGACGTGCTGCCGATACGGTGATGCTCGTGCTCGTAACCCTGGTGCGGCGTGGACTGATACGGGAAGCTGGAGAGTAGCGGCAGGTCGTTCTCGTTCACGCCGTCGCCCACGATGTTGTTGGGCGCGTTGTTGGGTGTCAGGGCACCGAAGACGCTGTTGACGAAGGCGCCGTAGCCGTCGGCCACCGCGCGCAGCTCGATGTCGGTCACGTCGTCCTCGAGGCGCCGGCCGTTCGGGAAGCCACACAGGTCACCGCCGAGGACGCCCATCGGGTTGGGTGTAGCCGGGCACAGGCTGTTCGGCTCAGTGCCGGGCTTGATCGCCATGTTGAGTCGCAGCAGGTCGGCCGGCACCGGCCCGGTGAAGTTGAGGTTCGTGCCGTCGGGCAGCTGCAGGCCGGTCAGCAGGATCGCCACCAGATCGTCGCGGCCGGTCGTACGCGCATCGGGCAGGGCCGGGTAGAGCAGGTTCACCAGCGCGGCCAGCTCGGGCCTGCGGTAGTGCTGCAGGAACTGATCGTCGTCCGCGGGGTCGCTGCGGTTCCACTTGTCCTTCTTGCCCAGCGGGATGATCACCTCGTTGATCAGCGGGTTGCCCAGGCGCGAGACCTGCACCCAGGGGCCCTGGCCCCTGGAGGAGCCGTCGTTGAGCAGCACGCGGATCTTCTGGCGGCTGGCGCTGGCGTAGATGCCGATCACCATCTGGCCGTCCGGCCCCTTCAGTTGCTCGATCGGCACCTGGATGGCGATCGCGTGGGTGTTGTAGCCGCCCACGCCGTCCACGCCCGCGGCGGGGTCCAGCGGGATCAGGTGGAAGTTGTTGAACGGTCGCAGGCCGCCCAGGTCGAAGACCGAGCCGAGATCCACCCAGAAGGTGTCGTCGCGCTGGCCGGCGAAGACCTTGATGCCGTCGTCGATCGAGTGGACCGCGTTGGCAGCCAGCGCCTCGTAGTTGGGCGTCGAGCGCGGGCCGATGTTCACCGGCGGAGTCTTGAGATCGTCGGCGAGCTTCCTGCTCTTTCCATCCTTGACGCGCGTGACGCTGTAGGTCTGGAAGATGTTCCAGTCTGGGTCGTTCAGCGACTCGATCGGACCAGCGTTATAGAGAAAGGTGTCCCGGTTCCTGATCTGGGTCTTGAAGCGGAACTGGTAGGTGATGTCCTCCTCGCTGTCGCCGTCGTTGTCGATGTGGATCTCGTAGAGCACGTCGTCGCCGAACTTGTGGAAGTTCGGTCCGCCGGCCGGCTCCTCGAGCGGGATGTAGTTGGCGATGATCGTGACCGTGTCGGGCCGGTCCGGGCTGACGAAGGCGTACAGGTCGGTGTTGTCGGCCGCCGGGTCGTCGGCGATCAGCGGCGCCTCGCGGTGGCTGGAGGCCCGCCCGGCCTGGGGGAGCGCGGCGAGCACGAGGGCGATCAGCCCCAATACAGCCGCGCCGCGAACGATTCGCTTCAGTAACATAGCGGGTGCTACTCCTTAGTTCGGTCGGTGGACGGTCGTTCGTGCGCTCAGGGTTGCGGATGGCAGACGCAGCGTCTGCTCCAGGTGTTCGTCTGCTTCACTCACCTCCTCTCCGCTCCCCTCGCCTATCGAGGGCAATGCAGCAGCCAGCCTGCACATAGGCAGGCGCTGCGGAACGTGGGCGATGTCGTTGAGCGGCTCCACTGAACTATGCGGAGCACGGGGCGGGTTCGGATGTATCGTGGGTCGGATCGCTGCGGCGCTGAGGGAGTGATGGTGGGGGCGCGCTTGCTGTGCAGGCGATAGACGATGGGCGATAGGCTTCAGCAGCCCCGAAGCCTGTCGCCCATCGCCTATCGCCTGGTCTGGACATACACTGGTCTCGCGCGCCGCTCAGCGGTGCAGCACGCTCTCGTACCCGGACCACGGCGACGCGAGGTAGGGGAACGAGGCCAGGAACGGCACCTCGTTGGCGTCCACGCCGTCGCCCACCGCGTTGTTCGGGCTGAGGTTGGGCAGCTTGAGCGCCTGCTCCAGGAGCGGGCCGTAGCCGCCCGCCACCGCGCGCAGCTCGATGTCGGTCACGTCGTCGGCCAGGCGGCGCCCATTGGGGAAGCCGCCGAAGTCGCCCTCCAGCACTGCCAGCCGGCTGACCTTGTCCGGCGGGGTCACCGGCACGGCCACGTTGAGGCGCAGCATGTCGGCCTGGACCGCACCGGTGTAGTTCAGCGTCGGTACGCCGGTGAGCAGCACCGCCACCAGGTCAGCGCGGCCGGTGGTGGGCGCGTCCGGCAGCGGCGGGTAGACCAGGTTGACGATCGCCGCCAGCGAGGGATCGGTGTAGTACTTCGCGAACTGGCTGTCCCGCCACGGCGGCTGCATGTTCCAGTAGTCCTTCTCGGCCAGTGGGATGACTACCTCGTTGACGAGCGGGTTGCCCAGGCGCGAGACCTGCACGAATGGCCCGCTGCCCACCACCGAGCGGCCGCGGATCACACGGGTGGTCTGGCGGCTGGCGCTGGTGTAGATGCCCAGCACGGCGGTCGGGTCGTCGGCGCCCTTGGGCATGGCGCCGGTGCGGGTGAGCTGGGCGATCGGCACCTGGATGGCGATCGCCATGGTGTTGTAGCGGCTGACGCCGTCTACGCCCTTCTCAGCGCCGATCTTGAGCAGGTGGGCCTCGTTGAACGGGCGCAGCCCGCCCAGGTCGAAGACTGAGCCGAGATCGACGAAGAAGGGGTCGTCGCGCGGGCCGGCGAAGACCTTGATGCCGCCCGGCAGGTCGCGCACTGCCTGCGCCGCCAGCCCGTGGTAGCCGGGGGTCGAGCGCGGGCCGATGTTGGGGGGCGGCACCGGCAGGCCGCTGCCGAGCACGGTGCGCCGGCCGCCCTGCACGCGCGTCACGGTGTAGGTCTGGCGCGTGTTCCAGTCCGGGTCGTCGAGCGACTCGATCGGGCCGGTGTTGTAGAGCCAGGTGCCGCCGTTGCGCACATGGGTCTGGAAACGGAACTGGTACGTGACGTCCGGCCGGGCGTCGCCGCTGTTGTCCACATGCAGCTCGTAGAGCACGTCGTCGCCGAAGCTGGCGAAGTTCGGGCCGCCGTTCGGCTCGATCAGCGGCACGTAGTTGGCGATGATCGTGACGGTGTCGGTCCGGTCCGGGCTGACGAAGGCGTACAAATCGGTGCTGTCGGCCGCCGGGTCGTTGCTGATCAGCGGCGCCTCGCGGTGGCTGGAGGCCCGGCTCGCCTGCGGAATCGCCGCGAGCGCGAGAGCCAGCAGGCTGGCCGCCGCCATGCCGCCGATGGTGCGCTTGAGTGACATAACGCTATCGCTCCTTGTACGAAGATGTTCCGGTCGGTTGGGTGCTGATGGTCTGCTGGCGTCTCCTTTCGTGTGTGCGCCGCTCCAGGTCATCGAGGAGAGGGACGCGGCTTTGGCGACCCCTAGAGCAGTCCTATCTGATTTGTAAACGCGCGCGCAGAGCGGGGGTGGGGGGCGCAGCCCCCGCGAACATCTCCCCTTCTCGTTTCACAAATCCGGTAGGATTGCCATTTGACCTGTGACTGTCCCCCTATGACCTATGACCTGCTCGGCAAGTACAGCAGGGGCAGGCCGTGTGGCGTGGGCGGCGCGTACCGGGTCCACTGGACTATGCGAGCGGGCGGCGGGTTCTGGATGGGTGGGGATGCGGGACCGCTGCGGCGCTGAGGGGGTGATGGCGCTGAGCGCCCGTCGGCAAAGGGCGGGCTGGTGTTGGATGGCACGACAGCGGCGAGCGGGCTGCTGTCAGCGGCCTCAGGTGCTGAGCGCCTCAGCATTACGAGCATGGTGCGAGCCGGTTAGGAGCGCGCTCAGGTGCGGGGCATAGAGTGCACACAGACAAAACGCACCTCACGCGGGAGGCAGTATGGCGGCGTCGATCGCTGCAACGCTCTATCCGGCACACGGAGCACAGCAGGGGGATATGCGGAACGAGGGAACGCCGCTGCACGTCGTGCCGGGCGAGGCGCAGCCGTTCCCGCCCGATGGCGAGTTGATGGCGCGGGTCGCGCGGCGCGACGAGGGGGCGCTCGGCACGATCTACCACCGCTACGTCCGGCTGGTCTATGCCATCGCGCTGCGGATCACCGGCGATCGATCGGTGGCGGAAGAGGTGGTGCAGGATGTCTTTCAGGCCGTATGGCAGGCGGCGGGAAGCTTCCGCGAGGGGAGTAGTCTCTCGGCCTGGTTGGCGGGCATCGCGCGGCACCGTGCGATCGACGCAACGCGCACGGCGGGCTTTCGCGAGCGCGCCCGCGAGGACCTGCTGGACGGCGCGTGGCCGCAGGCAGAGGGCCTGGGGGACGAGGCGGACCTGCTGGCGTTGCGGGCCGCCGTGCAGGCCGCGCTCGCGGCGCTGCCAGACGGCCAGCGGGTAGCGCTGGAGCTGGCGTACTATGGCGGCCTGACCCACACGCAGATCGCGCGGCGGCTCGGCGAGCCGGTGGGCACCGTGAAGTCCAGGCTGCGCCTGGGGTTGCTGCGGCTGAGGGACCTGCTGGGGCCGGAGTAGTCCAGCCCCGACTGCGATGCTGGATGGGTGTTTGCGCGCGGCGGCCCCTCGCGCTCCCCTGCTTCGCGCGCGGGGTAGGGCTGGCGGCACACTCTTGCAGAAGTTGCTACCATGAGGGGGCTCTCATACGGACAGATCGGAGCCGATGATGTCCAAAGCCCTCACCTATGCCAGCTACCTGCGGCTGGACGAGTTGCTGAGCCTTCAGACCCCCAGGAGCCACGGCTCGGGCGACTCAGAGCACGACGAACTGCTATTCATCGTGATCCACCAGGTCTACGAGCTGTGGTTCAAGGAGTTGCTTCATGAGCTGGACTACCTGCAGGGCACGCTGCGCGCCGCCGACACACCGCGCGCCGCCCACACGCTGCGGCGCATCCTCACCATCCTGAAGACGATCGTGGCCCAGATCGACGTGCTGGAGACGATGACGCCGCTGGAGTTCAGCGCCTTCCGCGGCTACCTGGAGTCCGCCAGCGGCTTCCAGTCGGTCCAGTTCCGCGCGCTGGAGTTCGCGCTCGGCCACAAACGCGCGGCCATGCTGCGCCACTTCCCGGAAGGCTCGCCCGGCCGCGCCATGCTCGAGGCGCGCTACGCCCAGCCCACGCTGTGGGACGCGTTCCTGGCCTACCTGCACGCCGCGGGCTACCCCGTGCCGCCGGAGCTCCTCGGCCGCGACGTGCGCGAGCCGCTCCAGCCCTCGCCGGAGGTGCAGGCCATCCTGATCGACGTCTACCGCGCCAACCCCACCGCCCGCCACGTCTGCGAGCGGCTAGTGGACGTGGACGAGGGGCTGCAGGAGTGGCGCTACCGTCATCTGAAGATGGTGGAGCGCACCATCGGGAGCAAGCCCGGTACCGGCGGCTCGAGCGGCGCGCAGTATCTCGCCACCACGATCCGGCCCTTCTTCCCCGACTTGTGGGCTATCCGCGCACAGCTCTAGGACCAATACTGTTCAAAGAAGCGGGCGCTGCCCGCAGCGTGGGGGTGCGGGGGCCGCAGGCCCCCGCGAACCCCTCCCCGCCTCCCGTATGTGACAGGACGTACGCGGTGGCGCCCCACGCGGGGGCTCCGGGGGCCGCAGGCCCCTGAAAAACCTCTCAAAGGTTCTGTGGGGAGGGGGCGCAGCCCCTCCCCACCTCCCCGTGGGGGTGCGCTGCCCGCAGCGTGGTTGTGCGGGGCCGCAGGCCCCCGCACAACCCTCGTGGGTTCTTTGCGGAGGGGCAGAGCCCCTCCGAGCCTCCGCCGGGCCGCCGCGCGGCATGCGATCTGCTATAATTCCGCGCAATGCGCGGCCCCCGGCTGGAGTACTGGGGGCTAGGGCGCGCCTGAGACCCTGCAGGAGTGGACGATGAAGATCCTGGTTGTGCTGACCTTCTACCACCCGCACTGGACCGGCCTGACGGTCCACGCCGTGCGCGTCGCTGAGCACCTGGCGGCGCGCGGCCACCAGGTGACGGTCCTCACAACCCGCCACTCGCCGGATCTGCCGCGCGACGAGTTGGTCAATGGGGTGCGCGTGGTGCGCCTGCAGCCGGTCTCGCGCTTCAGCCGCGGCATGGTCACCCCGGCCTTCCCCTGGGCTGCCGCGCGCCTGATCGCCGAGCACGACGTGGTGCAGATCCACACACCGCTCCCCGAGGCGCCGCTGGTGGCCGCGCTCTGCCGCGCCCTCGGCCGCCCGCTGCTCATGACCCACCACGGCGACGTGGTGATGCCGGACAGCCTGGCCGAGCAGGTCCTCGAGCGGATCGCCTTCCACGTGCTGCGCGCCGCCGCATCCCTGGCCGACGCCATCACCTCCTACAGCGAGGACTACGCCCGCCACTCGAAGCTGCTCTGGCCCTTCAGGGAGAAGCTCACCTGCATCTACCCGCCTATCGAGTTCCCTGAGCCGGACCCCGCGGCGGCGGCGGCCTGGCGCGCCGAGTTGGGCCTGGCGCATAAGCAGGTGATCGGCTTCGGCGGCCGCTGGGTCAGTGAGAAGGGCTTCGACGACTTGCTGCGCGCGCTGCCGCTCATCCGCCAGGAGTTGCCCGACGCGCACCTGGTGTTTGCCGGCGAGCGCAATGTGGTCTACGACGACTTCTATAAGGTCTGTGAGCCGCTGATCGCCGCCGAACAGGAACACATCACCTTCCTCGGTCTCATCCGGGACAAGCAGCGTATGGCGAGCTTCTACGCCATGCTGGACCTGTTCGCGCTGCCGAGCCGCACCGACATGATGGCGCTGACACAGGTGGAGGCTCTGCTGTGCGGCACGCCGGTGGTGGCCACCGACATCCCCGGTGCGCGCGTGGTGGTGCGCGAGACCGGCTTCGGCCGCCTGGCCCCGGCGCAGGACCCGCCCGGCCTGGCGCGTACGATCGTGCAGACGCTGCGCGACCGCGAGCACTATCGCCCGACCCGCGAGGGGGTGCGCGCGATCTTCGACACGCGGCGCACGATCGACGCTTATGAGCAGTTGCTGGAGCGCTTGGTGCGCAGCGAGGCCAACACCAGCCGGCGCGCTAAGGTGGCCCGCCGCCTGGCCCGCAGCGCCTGGCACACCCTCAGCACCGCCGTCCCCGTCGCCGGCACCGCCGCCGCTGCCTCAGCACTCAACCCCCCGCCGCTGGCATTCGACACAGAAAACGCAACCCGCAACCCGCAACATGCAACACTGAAGCGCCTCACCCCCGAGGATCGCGCCACGCTGGAGCGGCTGCTGCGCAACGAGGCGGATATGGCCTTCCGCCGCCGCGCCATGACGCTGCTGGACTATCTGGACCTGCACGACGGCGACACCGTGCTGGACTGTGGCTGCGGCATGGGGGTCTATTTGATGATGATGGCGCGCCTGCGCCGGCTCAATCTGTACGGGGTGGACGGCGACGTGGCGCGCCTGGAGTGGGCCGAGCGCGAGGGGGTGCAGGCCAGGCTCTCCAGCGTGGACATCCACCACCTGCCATTCGCCGAGGGTAGCTTCGACAAGGTGCTGATGAGCGAGGTGCTCGAACACCTGGCCGACGACCGCGGCGCGCTGAAGGAGGTCTTCCGGGTGCTGAGGCCGGGCGGCACACTGGCGCTGAGCGTGCCGCACGCCAACTACCCCTTCCTGTGGGACCCGATCAACAAGACGCTGGAGGCGCTCGGCCTGCCGCCCATGCGCGGTCCCGGGCCGATCGCCGGGCTGTGGAGCAATCACTGGCGCCTGTACCGCCCGGGAGAGCTGCGCGAGGTGATCACGAGCGCGGGGTTCGAGGTCGAGGCGCTCGAGGAGCAGACGCACTACAGCTTCCCGCTCATCCACTTCATCGTCTATAGCATCGGCAAGCCGTTGATCGAGCACAACCTGCTGCCTGCCCGTATGCGCAACGCGGCCGATCGCTTCCGCGGCGAGCAGAACAGTGGCAGCCTGCTCAACCCGATCAACCTCGGTGTGCGCCTGTTCCGCCTGGCCGACGCCCGCAATGACCGGCTGCGCGGCGACGAGCGCACCTTCGTCAACCTGGTGGTGAAGGCGCGCAAGCCGGGCTAGAGTAAGTCCCTTGACAGAAGGGGGAGGGGGAGGGAGGGCGTGCCCTCCCTGAGGATCGTCCTGCTTTCCGCAGGCGCGGCCTGGCGGGGAGGGCCAGGGAGGGCGTGCCCTCCCTGAGGATCGTCCTGCTTTCCGCAGGCGCGGCCTGCAAGCAACAATGCACAACGCACACATCGGACGACTGGTGCTGGTGGGCCTGGCGCTGCTGGCGGCCTGGCTCGGCCAGGGGCTGTTGCTGGCGGACGCGGCCGCACCGGCCGAGGCGCAGTCCCCCTTCGGCGCGGCGCTGTTGGCGCTCGGCGCCGTCCTCTTCGTCGGCGTCTCGCTCTGGGCCTGGAGGGATGGACAGGGCGGCCGGGCCGAGGGCCTCCCGGCGCGCGTCCAGGCGCTCATCGACCGTATGCCGCCGGGCTACGGCCTGCTGGCGCTCAGCCTGGTCTGTGCCGGTGCGTCCTTCCGCATCGCGTTCCAGCCGGGGGTCGATGGCTGGCCGGCCCTGGTCACCTGGCTGGCCGGGATCGCGCTCTTCCTGGCCGCCACACGCCACCTGCCCGCCAGCGCCGCCGAGGCGGCGGACGAAGTTCAGGCGCCGCCCTACGCCCGCTGGGAGCGCTGGGCGCTCGCCGTGCTCACGCTGGCTGCCCTGCTGGTGCGCGCCTGGAGCCTGGCCGAGATCCCGGCCAATTTCGGGGGCGACGAGGGCGAGATGGGCGTGGCCGCGCGCAACGTGCTCTACGGCCTCGAGCGCCGTCCCTTCGTCACCGGCTGGCTCTCCCATCCGATGCTGTGGTTCTACCTGCAGGCCGGCGCGCTGCTCGTCTTCGGCGACAGTGTCTTCGGCCTGCGCATGCTGTCGGCGCTGCTCGGCGCGGCGGCTGTCCCGGCGCTGTACGTCTTCGCCCGCCCGCTCTACGGCCGCGCGGTGGCGCTCACGGCGGCCGGCCTGCTGGCAGCCTACCATTTCCACATCCACTTCAGCCGGCTCGGCGCAAACAACATCACAGACCCGCTGCTGGCGCTTGTGGCCTATGCCGCCTTCCTGCGCGGCTACCAGCGCGGCTCGCTGCCCGCCTTCGCGCTGGCCGGGGTGCTGCTGGGCGTGTCGATGCACTTCTATATGGGCGCGCGCCTGGCGCCGCTGGTGGTGGCCGGGGTGCTGCTCCACCAACTCCTCCTCGTGCCCGCGCGTGTCTGGCGGCTGCGCTGGCACGTCGCCACGCTGGTGGCCGGGTTCGTCCTCGGCTTCGGCCCGCTGCTGCTGTTCTTCATCAACCACCCGGAGGACTTCACCGCCCGCCTGGCGATGGTGGGGGTATTCCAGTCCGGCTGGTTCGGCCAGCAGTTGCTCGCGGGCCGCAGCCCGGCCGCGATCCTGGCCGAGCAGGCCGCGCGCGGCTTCGGCGCCTACACCTACTTTCCGGACCGCAGCGCATGGTACGACCCGAAGATGCCGCTGCTGGACCACACCTCGGCCACGCTGTTCCTGCTGGGGATGGCGCTCACCGCGGCGCGCTTCCGCCGGCCGGATTCCGCGCTGCTGCTGGGGTGGGTCGCTGGCGCGTCGGTGTTCGGCGGCATGCTGATCGTCAACCTGGAGAGCCCGCGCTTCGTCACCACCGCGCCGGCGCTCTGCCTGCTGATCGCGCTGGCGCTACACCAGATCGCCGCGCTGCTCGGCTGGACGCTGGGCACACCGCAGCACGCGCGCGCGGCGATAGCGGCCGCCGGGGTGGTGCTGCTGGCGGCATGGAACCTCAACTTCTACTTCCGCGAGTACACGCCGCGCGCGACCTACGGCTGGGTCACCACCGAGGCGGCCACCGCCATCGGCGCCTACCTGCGCGCGCAGCCGGCGGGCACCTACGCCTACATGTTCGGCCCGCCGCGCCTGTACCTCGGCAACGGCACGGTGCGCTTCATGGCGCCGCAGGCCCAGGGGGTGGACATGCCACCCGAGCCGATCACCTCGCCGGACCAGCTGCCCCTGCCGCCAGAGGGCGCGCGCCCGGTCTTCATCTTCCTGCCGGAGCGTCTGGCGGAGTTGGAGGTGGTGCGGCGGCGCTACCCGGAGGGGCGCCTGGAGCATCGCCCGGCCCGTGGCGAGCCTGGCACGCTGTTCACGATCTTCGAACCAGCGCTGAAGCGTTGAGACTGGGGATGTGGGGTCGAATACCACCACATCCCTAGCTAAGAGGCTGCGGTGCCGGATGGCCCCGCAGCCTCTCAGTGCTTCATCCCCGCAGCGCCCCAGCGCTTCAGGGACTCTGGCGCAGGTCGCCGCGGATCTCGCGCGCGCTGCGGATGTACCAGTCGCCGATGGTGCGGAAGCGGCTCTCGCGGCCGAAGAGCAGGCCCTGCGGCGGGGGAGC
>DATMBA010000085.1:0-14090 GCA_035559635.1 Roseiflexaceae bacterium | reverse complement strand
GCTCTGGGGGCGGCAGCCGCTGGCGCTACGAGCCGCGCGGCTCGTGCTGGCGCTGGCCTGGTGTGCCGGCTACCGGGCGGCCGCGGGGCCGCTGCGCGAGATGGCGCCCTTCTATGCCTGGGCCGGCGCCGTGATGCAGGTGGACCTCGCGCCGCGCGTCGGGCGCCCGGCGGGGCCGACGCCCGCCGAGATGGGGGCGGTGCGCGCCTGGGCCGAGCGCTGGAAACGGCGGGCGGGGGTCGTCTAGCCTTGCGCCTTTCAGGGGGTCTGCCGCTCGAGCTCCTCCGCCGTCGGCGGCTCGAACCAGCCCCACCAGCGGTCAAGCTCCTCCTCCGTGACTGCGAAGGTGCCCGGAGGCAGCTCGGCGTTGCGCTTCGCGAGTCTGGCCCACAGCTCGTCACGGCCAACAGCGAGGTAGTGCAGCTCCACCCGCGCGCCGAGGGCCTCGGCCTCCGCGCGGTAGCGCGCCCGCTCCTCGCGCGACCAGAAGCCCCACTCCAGCACGACGTCTACACCCAGCGTGAGCGCGCGCCTCGCCACCTCCCACTGGAGCGACTCGACCGGGGCGCGCAGCCGGTCGCGCTCAGCGATGTCCGCAGGGTCGGCCAGGATCGCCGCGATCCACTCGTCTGGCGAGAGCCGCAGCGCCGCGTGCGCGCGCTCGAGCTTCCTGGCGAGCGTCGTCTTGCCCGCCCCCGGCAGGCCACAGATCAGGAAGAGCGTCGCCATTGTCACCCTCAGGCTCGGCGCGACCATACTGACAGAGCGCCACGGTTCGAACCGTCAAGGCGCCAAGACGCCAGGTGTTGAAGCAGCTTCCTTAGCGGGGTTGGCGCCTTGGCGGTTCCGCTCGCGCGAATCCTCGTCTGAGTGTTAGCCGCCCGCCGGCTTCACCGCGCTGATCGCGCAGCTCGTGAAGCGGCCCACCAGGTCACGTAGCACCTCTGGCGTCAGCGCACCCAGCCCCTGCGGCGCGTCGCTCAGGAGATCCTCGGGGCCGTAGCGCTGCCGCACATCCACCGTGATGTCCGTGAACCCGGCGTCCGCCAGCAGCGCCCGGTACTGCTCGCGCGTCAGGGCGCCGGCGATGCAGCCGGCCCAGCTCAGCGCGGCGCGGACCTCGGTCTCGCTCACCGGCAGCCCGCTCAGGTCGCCGTCGATCACGATGTCCGAGACCGCCAGCCGGCCGCCGGGCTTGAGCACGCGGTACGCCTCGGCGAGCACCTGGCCCTTGTCCGGACTGAGGTTGATGACGCAGTTCGAGATGATCACATCCACCGATGCGTCCGGCAGCGGAATGGCCTCGATGTCCCCCTTCAGGAACGCGACGTTCGTGGCGCCCGCCTGCTCGGCGTTGCGGCGGGCTACGGCGAGCATCTCGTCGGTCATGTCCAGGCCGTAGGCGTAGCCTGTTGGGCCGACGCGTTGGGAGGCCAGGAGCACGTCCAGCCCGCCGCCGGAGCCGAGGTCCAGCACCACCTCGCCGGGCTTGAGGCTGGCGAGCGCGATCGGGTTGCCGCAGCCGAACGAGGTCGTCACGACGCCCTCCGGCATGGCCGCGATGGCCTCGGCGCCGTAGAGCGCCACTTCGGTGGGCTGGTCGCTGCCGCAGCAGGACGCGGATGGGCCGCAGCAGGAGCCGCTCTGGATGCGGGCGGCGTAGTACTCACGGACCTCAGCCTTGATGTCGTCGGGTTTTATAGTGGTCGTCATGGGAGCAGTCTCCTTAATCTTCTGCCAGGAGAGGCTCAGGGAGGACTGTGCCTTCCATGCAACCCTCCCGCCACAGCCCTTCAGTCAAGATCGGCGCGCATCACCAGCGCGCTTGCCGGGCATGCACCGGTGAACTCCGCCGACTGCCGGACCGCGGGCGCCACATCGTCGCGCGTGACGGGGCGGAAGCCGAAGCGCGGGAAGTAGTCCCCCGCCGTGGTCGTCAGCAGGTAGAGCGTGCGCACCCCCTGCCGGCGGGCCAGCTCCAGCGCCGCGCCCACCAGCGCCGTGCCAAGCCCCTGTCCGCGGTACGCCCGGTCCACGGCCACCGAGCGGAGCAGGCCGGCGTCCCCATAGCGCTCCACCGCCGCGCTCCCCACCACCGCGCCGCCGTCATGCGCGACGAGCGTCGTTGCCAGGTGATCGGCCAGGCCGGCGCGCGGGAGATCGCTCCGCTCCAGGAGCTCCAGGATCGCCGGCAGGTCGTCGGCCCGCGCCGGCGCAACATTCGCCATGCTGCTGTCTACCTTTCTACGTGCAGGCCACGCCTGCGGAAGAGGAAAAGCGGCTGTTCACGGCTGCGCCCCGCCGCTCCGCACATACTTTACCGCATATATTGAAGGTTGTCAATATGATCGACACTGCGGCGGAGTGCGGAGAGACTTCGCCTCCCCGAACCCCTCGGCGGGGGGCGTGACGGGCCTCGCCCCCACATGCCACGGCCCTGTTGACGTTTTTGAAACTTGACAACACCGTTATCAAGTTTGTATAATCTCAGCGGAGACCCCAGGTGTACCTTCGTTGCGTCCCGTGCAGGAGCCGGAGAGCATGGCGTATCAGGACTACTACAAGATCCTCGGCGTGGACCCGAGCGCGAGCGAGGCGGACATCAAGAAGGCCTACCGCAAGCTAGCGCGGCAGTACCACCCGGACATCAACCCGGGCAACAAGGCGGCCGAGGCGAAGTTCAAAGAGATCAACGAGGCCTACGAGGTCCTATCCGACAAGGAGAAGCGCGAGAAGTACGACCGCTTCGGGCGGGACTGGCAGCGCTACCAGCAGGTGGGCGAGGGGGCCGGCTGGGGCGGCTTCGGCTCCAGCGGCGGCTTCGGTGGCACGGGCGACTTCTCGGATTTCTTCGAGCAACTGTTCGGCGGCGCCAGCGGCGCGGGAGCGCGCGGTGGGTCCTTCCGCGCCCCCGGCCAGGATGTCGAGCAGCAGGTGGAGATCACGCTGGAAGAGGCCTTCAGCGGCACGCAGCGCACGCTGCAGTTCCACAGCCCGAACGGGCAGCCGCGCAACATCACCGTGCGGATCCCACCGGGGGTGGACAGCGGGTCGCGCGTGCGGGTGGCCGGCGAGGGCGGCCCCGGGCTTGGGGGCGGGCGCCGCGGCGACCTGTACCTGCTGGTGAAGGTGCTGCCGCACCCGCGCTACGAGCGCCGCGGGGACGACCTGCACGTGAAGGTGAGCGTGGACCTCTACACCATGCTGCTGGGCGGCGAGGTGAAGGTGCCGGCCATGGGCGGCAAGACGGTGACACTCAAGGTGCCGGCGGGGACACAGAACGGCAAGGTCCACCGCATCCCCGGCCAGGGCATGCCGCGCCTGCGCGCGCCGGAGAGCCGCGGCGACCTGTTCATCACCCTTGAGGTGGCGCTGCCGACGAAGCTCAGCCAGCGCGAGCGCGAGTTGGTGGAGCAGCTGCGCAGCGTACGGCAGTAGCCCGCACGCAGAGGGAGGGGCCACGGGAGGGCACAGCCCGCCCTTACAACCCACCACGCGGGAGGGGCCACGGGAGGGCGAAGCCCTTCCGTGAAAACCCACCCACCACCATCACTGTGGTGGATCACCTATGACGAAAGAGCAGTTCTACTCCATCAAAGTGGCGGCCGAGATGTGCGGCATGCACGAGCAGAGCCTGCGCCTGTACGAGCGGCGCGGCCTGATCGCCCCCGGCCGCACCCCCGGCAACGTGCGCCGCTTCAGCGACGCCGACATCGAGCAGATCCGATTCATCAAGCGGCTGGTGGACGACCTGGGCGTGAACCTGGCCGGCGTGGAGGTGATCCTTCACATGCGGCAGCAACTCCTGGAGGTCCAGCGCGAGCTGGAGGAGCTGCGGGCCGAGCTAGTGCGCGAGCGCTAGGGTCTACCCCTGTTTCAAACAGTCTCTGAACAGTTGGGGTATCAGAACGTTGTCGGCAGACCCGCACGCCCGGCAACCTGTTGGGCAGACTCTGTAGATCACCAGGTAAGGTGTGGCCGTAGCTCGCGGCAGCGCGCCAGCAACTGGTGGGTCAGGCCGCGGCGCTCGCAGTGCTCGATCAGGTCCTGGGCGCGCGCCTCCCTGGTCTGGCCGGGCAGGTCTTCGAACTCCACGCCCAGATCGGCGCACAGCGTCCGGATCTCTTCCAGCGAGAAGGCAGCGGCGAGCCGCTCGCGCAGCGGCGCCTGGGGCGGCGGTGGCACAGCGTCCCCGGCGTGGTCGGCCACCCAGCGGGCGAAGCTGGCGGCCGCCACACGCCAGCGCTCGCCGCGCCAGGCGAGCAGCGGCTGCTTGGAGCCGGGGCGCGCCGGCTCGATCAGGCCGGCGTCCGCCAGGATGTGCAGCTCCGGCTCGTAGGGCTGCAGCACCTCCGCGGCGCCCTGCAGCTCGGCCAGCGCCAGCGCGCGCACCGGCGGCTGGAGCGCCGGCCCGAGGTGGCGCCACATATCCTCAAAATGCGCCCGGCCATCCCGCTGGAGCGTGCGGTACACCATGCGGAAGCGCTCCGCCTCCGCCATCCCCTGCGCCGCCGCGTTGAACATCGCCCCGGCGGCGAGCTGCACCAGGAAGGGGTGTCGCCCCGAGACGCGCCCGATGTACAGGCGGTCCTTCGTAGTGAAGACCACCCCCGTGCCCTCCAGCGTCCGCGCCACCAGGTCATCTACCTCCTCGGGGCGCAGCGGCGTGAGCTGGACCTCCGTCAGGCTGTTGAAGAACGGCGAGCCGAGCGGGGTGATCTCCAGGCCGCGGCGGTTCATCTCGGCGGTGGACATACGGCTGGCCGCCACCAGCGCCAGACTGTCGGTGGATGTGGAGAGCGAGCGCAGCGCGCCGAAGAAGTCCGGCGTGTTGAAGCGCGCGTGGTTCAGCAGCACATCGAACTCGTCCACCAGCAGGATCACCCGCTTGCCGGCGCGGCTCAGCAGGTCGAACAGCGAGCGCAGGGCGAAGGAGAGCAGGTTATTCTGGCGGGCGCTCTCCGCGGCGGCCAGCACCGGCTGCTCGGGGAACTCGCGCTCGACGTAGTCCAGCAGGTAGCTCCAGAAGTGCTCCGGCCCGAAGCTGAGCGGGACCATGTGGCAGTCCACGTCCACAAAGGCGCAGGCGCCCTCGGTGGCGCCGAGCCAGGCGCGCCGTACCTGGCCGTCGCGGATGTACTGCAGGAAGGAGGACTTGCCGATATGCGGCGCGCCGGTGACCGCGCTGCTCTGCCCGGTGGAGATGCGCCCGAAGATCGAGCGCAGCGCGTCCTGGCGGCCGACGAAGCGCTTCGGCGGCACCGGCTTGCCGGCCAGGAACGGGTTGAGCAGCGGTCGTTGCGCCGTCACGGCGTCTCCCCCAACAAGACAAGTTCCAGGCCTGCCTCGTGCTTCTCGGAGTCCGTGCCGATCTCCAGCACCTTACGGAAGTCGGCGATCGCCTCGTCGCGCAGGCCCTTCTGCACGTAGGCCCTGCCGCGGCCGAGGTAGGTGGAAGCCGATTCATCACCGAGCTCGAGCGCGCGCGTGTAGTCCGCCACCGCCGCCGGGAAGTCACCGTTGGCGGCGTGCGCCGCGGCGCGGAGCACGTACCAGTCAGCATGGTCTCCTCGGAGCTCGAGCGCGCGCGTGTAGTCCGCCACCGCCGCGGCGAACTCGCCGTTGGCGAAGAACGCCGCGGCGCGGTCTATGTAGAAGTAGTCCCGCTCATCCTTCTCGATGGCCGTCGTAAAATCGGCGATAGCGTTGGCGAGGTGGCCGAGCTCCTGCCACGCCTGACCCCGCAGATTGTAGTACCAGGCCGCTTCAGGGTTCAGCTCGATCGCCCTGCTCAGATCCTCCACCGCGCTCTCGTTCTTACGCAGGACGTGGTAGGTTCTGCCGCGGCCGAAATAGGCGTCGGCGTGCTGCGGGTCCAGCGCGATCACCTGGGTGTAGTCGGCGATCGCTAGATCGTATTGGCCAGCGCTGTAGCGCGCCTCGGCACGGTCGTAGTACTCCCGGGCGGTGCGCGGGAACCAGCTGGGGAAGTAATACCACGTCACGCCGCCCGCCACCAGCAGCAGCACCGCCGCCAGCGCCAGCGCCCAGCGCGGCACGCTGATACGCCTTCCCTGCCGCTCGCGCTCGGCGCGCGCCAGCAGCTTCGCGGCATCCTTATAGCCGGGGCGGGCCTGCACGACCGCCGCGAACGCCGCCGCGGCCTCGGCCCACTGGCGGTTGCGCAGCGCCAGCAGCCCGGCGCCGTAGCGCTCGCTCAACTCCTGCTCCGCGCGCACGCGCGCTACCTCGCGCGCCCAATGCTCGTCCTGCGGCACGCGCTCGGCAAGGTCGCCGTACAGCCCCAGCACGCTCGTGTAGTCCTCACGCTGCTCGCGACGCTTCACCTCGGCCGCCAACTCCTGCTCGGCCTGCGCGCGCAGCGCCGCCGCGTCCCGGTAGCCGGGCCAGCGCCGGCCGAGCTCGGCCAGCACCGCGACGGCGTGGACGAAGTTGCCCTGGCTGAGCGCGCCCTTGCCCTCCAGGTACAGGCGCTCGGCCTCCTCGCCAGCCCTGGCGCGCGCCAGACCCTCGTGCCAGCGCTGCTCGGCCGGCTCGAGATCCAGCAGCGTCTGATACGCGCGCCGCGCCATCTCCCAGGCGAGCTGCTGCTCGTGGCGCTCCGCCTCCGCCGCCAGGCGATCGACCTGCTTGCGATAGGCCGCTGCCGCCACCGCTGCGGCGCGTGCGCCATCGCCGGCGCGCTCGAACGCCTGCTGCGCGGCCTCGTAGCGCTGCTCGCCGAGCGCGGCCTCAGCCCGCCGCCGCCAGATCTCGCTGCGACGCCCGGCGGCCACCTGCTCGCGCGGCGAGATCTCCAGCGCCCGCTCGTAGCTCGCCAGCGCGGCCTGCTCGTCGCCGGCCTGCTCCTGCGCCTCGGCGCGCAGCAGCAGCGCCCGCACCAGCGGGTAGCGCCCGGCATCGGCGTCGTAGCGGTGGGCCTCCTCCAGATCGACGATACCCTCGTCCAGCCGCCCCTGCTCGATCTGCACCTGCGCCACCAGCAGGCGCGCCTTGAGGTGGTTGGGGTTGACGCGCAGCGCCTGGCGCAGTTGGGACTCGGCGGCCGGCAGGTCGCGTTGGCGGTAGAAGCCGTCCGCGCTGCGGTAGAGCGTGTCCGCCAGCGGCACGATGCGGTCCAACTCCTCCTTGACGCGCGGCAGCGGCTTGCGGCGCGCCACCCAACGGCGCATCAACTCCATGAAGAAGCGGTAGCGCGGCGGCTGGCCCTCGACGCGCCGCAGCATCTCCCACTCCACCAGCGTCTCGGGCGCCAGCTCCAGCTCGCGCGTCAGGATGCGCACGCCGTGCGACTGGAGCAGGCGGGTGAGCTGCTCCTCGCTCACCACAGTGCCCTCCTCGGTGGCACCGGCGATGGCAGCGAAGATCACGCGCTCGGCGGGCGGCAGGCCGTCCCAGATCCACTCGAAGACATTCTGGCCGGCCTCGACCGCCTGCTCGGCGGCGCGCTCCACCAGCGGCAGCGTCACGCGCGGCACGCCGCCGTCCCGCGCGGCCTGCGCGTTGTCCCACACCTTCTGGCATAGCAGCTGGAGGAAGTAGGGGTGGCAGGCGGTGAGCTGCATGATGCGCTCCACCGCCGCCGGCTCGTAGACCAGCGTCCCGTCGCGCTCGGCGGCGCCGATCAGCTTGCGCGCGCTCTCGGCGTCCAGCATCGAGACACGCTGGTAGAGGGCGGACTTGAAGGTGGCCTTGACGTTGATCGAGAGGTCCTCGGCGCGCCTTCCGACGACGAAGATGAAGCGCAGGCGCGGCTCCTCCTGCAGCAACTCGCGCAGGTAGGGGAAGAACGCCAGCGCGGCGGCCGTCTCGGGCAACTGCTCCTCGGACGCCACGTCCAGCACGTCGAACTCGTCCAGCAGCAGCACCGGGCTGCGCCCCTCGCCGAGCGCTGCGTAGAGCTGCGGCAGGAAGGTGCGCCGGAAGTACACGCCCCCATCGTCGAACGCCCCGCGTGGGGGGGAGGGCATACCGGCCTCGGTGGCCACCAGCGCGGCCAGCTCGAACAGCACCTGGCCGAGCGGCCGCCTGGCGCGGTCCATCAGGTCGAAGTACACCGGCAGGAACAGCGGCGTGCTAAGGCGGCGCTGGAGCTGCAAGAGGATCGACGTCTTGCCGATCCGGCGCTGCCCGAACAGTACCAGCGCGTTCTGGTGTGGCGAGCCGAGCATGGTCGCCACCACACGCAGCGCATCGGCGCGCCCGAAGAAGCCGCGTTGCTGGCGCAGCGCGCGCCCGGCGATGTACGGGTTGGCCTGAGCCGCCTGCAGCGCCATGCAGCCTCCCGCCCGCACGCTTACCTGTGCTATACTTCTTCCCGGTGGGGGAGGATGTGGAGGGCGAAGCCCTCCAGGCCTCCCTCTTTGAAAGGCATTGCGCTTAGCTTAATAGTATAACGTGCCCGGCTGAGGTTTTCTATCATCATGCACAGGGGAAGCCTACGATGTTGCGCTACAAACTCATCCACCCGGAGATCCTGGCCGCGCTCGCCACGGCCGGGCACGGCTCGCAGGTGCTGATCGCCGACGGCAACTACCCGTTCACCACCGGGGCGCACCAGGCGGCGCGCCGCGTGTACCTGAACCTGGCGCCCGGCCTGCTCAACGCTACCGACGTGCTGGCCGCGCTGGCGGACGCCGTGCCGATCGAGGCGGCGCACGTGATGGTGCCGGACAGCGGTCCCGAGCCGCCGATCTTCGCCGAGTTCCGCGCCATCCTACCGGGGCTGGAGCTGCAGCCCCTGGGCCGCTTCCCGTTCTACGAGGCGGCCCGCGGCCCCAATACCGCACTGGTGATCGCCACCGGCGAGCGGCGGGTCTACGCCAACATCCTGCTCACCATCGGCGTCGTCCCCCCACAGTGATTGGAAGATTGCAGATTGAAGATTGAAAATTGTGACTTGCTGCACAGCCATGCAGCCTTCCATCTTCGATCTTCCATCTCCATCTTCAATCTTCAATCAACTCGGCATACACCGCCCGCACCTGGGCGTACTTGCGCTCCCAGGTCAACTCGCGCAGCACCTTGGCGCGCCCGGCCTCGCCCAGACGCCGCGCCGCATGCGGGTCCGCCAGCAGGCGCCCGATGGCCTCCGCCAGGCCCGGTGAGTCGCCGAAGCGCACCAGCAGCCCGTCCCGCCCATCCTCGATCACGTCCGGCACGCCGCCGGCGCGCGCTCCGATCACCGGCACGCCATAGCACCAGGCTTCCAGGTAGACGATGCCGAACGAGTCGGTGCGCGAGGGCATGGCGAAGACATCGGCGGCGGCGTAGGCGTCTTTCTTCACCTGGTCCGGGGCGTAGGGCAGCAGGCGCACGCGCGCCCGCACGTCGTCTGGCAGCGTCTCGTAGTAGCGGGTGAAGTGTGCCAGCGGCGCCCCGATCAGCGCCAGCGTCGCGTCAGCGCCACGTGCCCACAGGCGCCGCATGGCCTCGACGAGCTGGATGGCGCCCTTGTCCCGCGCCAGGGCGCCGACGTACAGCACCAGCGCCCCGCTCACCCGCTGCCCGGCGCGGAAGCGCGCCCCGTCGCCCCCCGCAAGCTCCGCCGGGTTCACCCCCACGCCGATGCGCCGCACGCGCTCGGGAGGCACACCGCGCCCGAGCAGGTAGCGCTCCTCCTGCGCCCCCTGGACGATCACCCGATCGCTCCGGCGCAGCAACTCGATCTGGTGGCGCATGGTGTAGTAGCGCCGCACCTGGTCGTTCTCCGGCTCGCCGAGGTGGATGAACGGCGTGCAGATGAAGGGCACGCCGCTTCTGCGCGCGTAGGCGAAGGCCGGCAGCACAGCGAAGTCCAGCGTGATGTTGGTGGCGTGGACCAGGTCGAACCGCCCGGCGGCCAGGAAGCGCCCCAGGCCGTCCAGGCGCGGGGTGAGCGTGGCCAGGCGGCGCAGCAGCGGCGCGGTGCCCGGCAGGCGGGAGAGTTCGGCCATGAGGCGGCGCATGGCTGGGTAGAGCAGGGGCGAGCCGGGGAGGCGCCGCACCGGCAGCCGCACGATGCGGACGCCGTTATGCACCTCCTCGCGCTGCTCGACGCGCCGCATGCCCGGCGCCCAGAGGTGCTCGAGATCGTAGGCGTCGCTGGCGAGCACGGTGACGTGCTGCCCCTCGGCAGCCAGGCGCTCGCCGACCTCGGCGAAGTAGCGCCCGGCCCCGGTGCGGACCGGATGGTAGAGTTGGACAACGTGGAGGATGTGCATGGTGCTCTGACTTCCGCAGTCGGCGCGGAGATGGGGGGCGCGGGGGCCGAAGGTCCCCGCAGAACATTCTTGGAGGGGCGAAGCCCCTCCAAACCTCCCCTTGGGGGCTGAGGGCGGCTCCCCCGCTGTCTACCTGCCCCACGCCACCCCCGAGTCTGCGTCGAGCCGCATCCCGTTGGTGATGCGGCGCGGCGCGCCGGGGGCCAGGCTGCCATCGGCGGCGCGGCGCAGCTCCAGGACCCACAGATCGAAACTGTTCTCGCCCGGCGCGATCGCCAGGAAAGCCAGCTGCGTCCCGTCGGGTGAGAAAGCCGGGGCGCGGGCGGCGCCCATGCTGGTGAGGCGCACCGGCGCGCCGCCCTCCACCGGCAGCGCGAACACGTCTGTCCCGCCGGCGTCCCGCATGGCGAAGGCCAGCCAGCGGCCGTCAGGCGAGAAAGCCGGGTCGTAGCTCTGCTCGGGCGCGCCCGCGAGCGGCTCGGCGGCGCCGGCGGCGGTGTCGTAGCGGTAGAGGCGGGGTACCCCGGCGCCGGCCGGGCCATAGGCGAACACGATCGCCGAGCCGTCCGGCGCGTAGGCCAGCCGGCCAACGTGGCCACCCTCGTCGGCGTACAGCAGTGTGCGGCCGCCGCCCGCCGCCGGCGCGGAGAACAGCGCCAGATGATAGTCGGTGGCCGGCGAGCCGAACGGCGGGCCGTACTGCGAGACGAAGGCCAGGGCGGTGCCGTCCGGCGCGAAGGCCGGGTAGAACGCCCAGACCACGTCGTAGATGCGCTCGAAGCTGCGCGGCGGCTCCTTCGAGCCGTTGTCTGTGAGGGGCAGCGCCTCGCCGCCGGCCGCCTGGAGCAACACCAGGTCGCTGAAGCTCTCGCCGCGCCGCACGAACGCGATCCGGTCCCCGGTGGGCGACCAGGCCGGGTGCAGCGCGTCGCCGGTGCTGGTGAGTTGGCTGCCGTGCTCCCCCTGCCACAGCCACAGGTCTCCGCCGCTGACGAACAACAGCCGGCCGGGGAGCGCGCCGCTGGCCGAGGCGACGGTGGGAGCGGGGCCGGCCGGTCGGGGCGTGGCGGTGCCGAGCGGCAGGAGCGCGGCGGTGGGCGGCGGCGGGGGTGCGGCGGGGGATGGGCCGCAGGCGGCCAGGAGCAGGAGAGCAAGGCAAAAGGCAAAAGGCAAAAGGCAACATGTGCGATCATTCATATTCAGCGTCCCCGGCAGAGCGACGCAGCAGCGGCCCGCTGCGCTGAGTATCGCGATTTGTCATCTGACCACCACGCTATCGCGTGATTGTTCAACGTGCAGCGTTCAGCGTTTCCAGAAGCGCCAATGGCCGCGCCCGGCCGGCGCCTCGCTGTAGAGCAGGCCGGGCGGGAGTTGCTGTGGGAGGAGCGCCCGCAGCGCGCCCGGCGCAACCTCGAAGGTCATCGGAGTGTGGCCGATATAGTCGCCGTCCACCTGCACCGGCATGCTGCGGCGCGCCTCGACGCGCACACTGCGGGCGCGGTGGTACTCGATCTTCGGGTCCGCAGTGTGGCGTTGGAGAAGGATGGAGAGGGCACGCAGGAGCACGCTGCGGAACGAGGTGCCCTTGATGATGCACACGTCCAGCAGCCCATCGTCGATGACCGCGCGGGCGGTGATCTTGACCACACCGCCGTAGAGTTGGCTGTTGCCGATCACCACCAGCAGCACGCGCCCGCCGGCCCGCCGCCCGTCCAGGAAGACGCGCGCGCGGGTGCCGCGGTAGCGCAGCGCCACGCCCACCGCGCGCAACACGTAGGCGAAGATCCCGAGCCGGCGCTTCTCCGGCGCACGCACCTCGCCCACCACGGCCGCGTCGATGCCGACGCCCGCCATCAGCAGGAAGTAGCGCCTCCCGGCGCGCCCCAGATCGATGCGGCGCACCTGGCCCCGCAGCAGCGCCTCGGCGGTGGCGCGCGGCTGGAGCGGCAGCCCCAACTCGCGCACCCAGACGTTGACGGTGCCCACCGGCAGGGCCGCGAGCGCGGCGCCCGTGCCCACCAGGCCGTTGACCACCTCATTGATCGTGCCGTCCCCCCCGGCGGCCGCCACCACGTCGTAGCCCTGCGCCGCGGCCTCGCGCGCGATGCGCGTGCCGTCGCCGGGGCCAGCGGTGGGCCGGAGGTCCACCCGCCAGCCATGCCCGCGCCACACCGCCGCTGCGGCGTGCAGATCCTGCTGGTAGCTCCCGGCCTGCCCGGCCGCCGGGTTGAAGACGATCAGTACACGGGCGTTGGAGGGGAGCGGCTCGGTCATGCCGGGGAGTATACCACAGCGGAATGCTGAAGGCTGAGGGCCGAAGGCCGGCGTCACTAGGGTGCGATCGCAGCCGTACAGCGCCGGTCTGGCCCCGGCAGGTTCATCCTTCAGCCTTCTTCCTTCAGCGTTCTTATCGCTCCCACGCCCGCTTCGGCACGCCGATGCCGAAGGTGCGGCGGACCGAGGGCAGGTAGCCGATGGTGGCGCCCTGCAGACCCATGAGCGCGAGCAGCGCACCCGAGGCCGCGCGCTCGGCCGGGGGGCGCGCGGCCTCCGGCAGGGCGCCGGCCGCCAGGGCCACCAGCGCCGGCACCGTCTGCGTCAGCAGCGCCAGCGCCAGCGCCAGCACCAGCAGCGGCCCCAGGATTATGTGCGTCCACCAGGCCGAGGGGACCATCTCCCACAGGCCCCAGTAGAGCCAGACGATCGTGAGCGCCAGCAGCAGGACGAGCAGCGCTGCGATAAGCGCCTGGCTGGCCGGCGTGCCGCTGAGCGTGCGCACCGCCGCCCAAGAGACAACCAGCAGGCCAAGCGCCAACCCGAACACGACGCCGGAGATCGACAGGATCGCCAGGCCTAGCGGCCGCTCGGCAGGGCGCTGAGTGGCATGAATGCTCGCGCGCATGCCTCTGATACTCCTTCGCACAACGTGGCGACGGCCATCCGAGTGTCGGTGGCGCGCCCCGGCGCCGCCGGCCGATCGTGGTTTGGTTCCCGCTGAGTCTGCGAGCTATTATAGCAGAATCGAGCATGCCCGTCGTCACGGAAAGCTCAGCGGGGTGTGACGAACGTTCCTGCGCGCCGGCCACGCCCGGCGGGTCAACCCGCGGGTTATCACTGCCAAAATCCGCCGGCGTGGGCCGGGTGCAGGTCGCGCCGGCGGGCTTCACACCGGATAGCCCGCCGGGCCTAGAGGGCACCCCACGGGCCGGGCGTGGTGCCGCGCCCTGCACGACGTTTACGTCACACCCAACTCACCGCAGCGCCGGCCACAGCCGCCTGACCTCCTGGCACGCCCCCTGCTGCTTACTGCCTATCCGAATACCTTGGGGAGGGGCAGGGGAGGGCGAATCCCTCCCCTGCAACCCCACCCTGTCCGGGTCACCCGGGGGGGGTTGGAGAGGCCGCGGCGCGCGGCGCGCGCACAGCGGAGGGAGGGACGATCGATGCACCGGGAGGAGAACAGCTACTGGCGCGAGGCCGCTTCGCAGCGCGGCGAGCACGAGGCGCAGCCCCCGCTCGAGGAGCGGCTCCGCCAGGAGATGGGGCGTATGGCGTCAGACTTCGATCTGGAGCGCACGGTGGCGGCGCGGCCGCTGCTGGCGTTCGGCACCGCGCTTGCCGCCGGCTTTCTGTTCGGCAGCGTAGGCGACCGCGTCAGCGTGCCCTACAACCGCGGTCACCAGTGGATGCAGCCGCTAGACGAGGAGTTGAACGTCGTCAGGTCGGCGGCTCTGGCCGTGCTCGCCGACCGCGCCGCCGCCAACCTGCGGCAATTGGTCCCCGGACAGACCGGCGCAGCGCTGAGCGCGATGGTTGGCCGCGGCCTCGGCCGGAGCGGCACGCACGGCGCCAGCGGCCCTGGCCAGA
>DATMBA010000084.1:0-4621 GCA_035559635.1 Roseiflexaceae bacterium | reverse complement strand
CCCCCGCCCGCCGCTGCGCGGCGGGCGGGGGAGATGTGAGAGGTTTCACCCCTCACACTTCCCGTTTCAAACAGGCTCTCAAAGGTTCTTTTGGAGGGGCACAGCCCTTCCAAACCTCCCGCGCTGCGGATACGCCCTAGTAATAAGATTCCACCCGCGCCAGTGCGCTCGCGGCGAGCGCCCCGAGCAAGACGAGCCAGGCCGCCAGCCAGACCCACTGCAGGCGGGCGGGCACCAGCGCACGCTGGCCGGCGGCAGCGAGCAGCGCGAGCGGGACGAGCGCCGGGAACAGGTAGCGCCCCTGCTGCAGCGCCTGGTACGCGGGCATCGCGTAAGCGTGGATGAGCGGCAGCAGCAGGGCGGCAGCGCATACCCCCAGCAGCGCCCAGAGCTGCCGGCGGGCGCGCCCCGGCGGGACCCGCGCCAGGGCCAGCGGCAGCCCGAGCGCCCCAGCCAGGCAGAACCCGCCCAGAGCCCAGGCCCAGGGCGAGCCGAGCACGAACGAGACACTCATCCAGCCGAAGTGTCCCCAGAAGCTGGCGAAGAGCAGCGCGCCCCAGCGCTCAGGCAGCGGCCGCCCTACCTGGCCGGCCGCCAGCGCCCAGGCGACATCCTGCAGGCGCAGGTAGCGCAGCGCCTGCGCCAACAGCGCGCCCTCGCGGAGACCCGGCAGCTCCAGCGCGCGATTGGCGATGAGCGGCACATCACCGCTCTCGGCCCAGATGTCGGCGGCGTACAGTGTGCCCCGATCTGCCGCCAGCGCCAGCGCCACACTGCGCGTCTCGCCGTAGACCGACGCCGATGTCTCCACCCTGGCCGGAACGTGGTGCGCGTCGAAGCGGATCTCGTGCTGGCTGCCGTCCCGCAGCACCACCAGGCGGCCGACTGCGTCGCCGTCGCTCCAGACGCGCGCCCCGAAGCGCAGCGTCCCGTGACGCAGCCGGTCGCCCGCGACGGCGGGCAGCGGGTAGACGGCCACCTGGCCCGCACGCACCTGCAGGGCGGCCGAATGGGCGCCAGCGAGCCGGACGCGTGCAACAGGCTGGTGCCCACCGTACCAGTACCACCCCCACGCGGTGCCCCAGTCGAACTGGCTGGCGCCCCAGGCCATCAGCGCAGCGACGCCGAGGGCGAGGGCGGAGAATTGAATACTGAGGGCTGAGACCCGAGATCTGAGACCTGAGACATCCGGGGATGAGACCGTGGTCCTGTCGCCTGTCTCCTGTCCCCTGTCTCCTGCCCCCTGTCTCCTGCCCGCCGCTCCCCACCGGAGCAGCGCCAGCACGGCCGATACGGTCAGGAATGGGGCGTAGGGCAGCAGCGTGCGCTTCGTCAACAGGCCGAGCGCCAGCAGGCCGAGCGCCAGCGCGATGCGGCGGCGCGTCGCGCCACGGCCGAGCAGCCTCAGCCAGACCCAGCAGAGCGCAGCGCCCAGCAGGTTCGCCAGCCCGTCGTTGCCGACCGCCGCACCAGTTGCGGCCAGCATCGGCTGCAGCGCCACCAGCGCAGTCACAGCCACAGCCAGGGCCGGGCCGGGTCGCTCTTGCTCAGCCGCCCCAAGCCCGAGGCTGGCAGCGGGATTGCGACCCGCGCCTGCTTCCAGCTCACGGGCCGCGCCGTAGGCGCACAGCGCCAGCAACACCAGCAGCACCACGTTGAGCAGCCGCAGGAGCCGCGCCTGGTCGGTCACACGCCAGCCGGCGAGGAGCCGCAGCGGCAGCGCCGCGGCCACGAAATAGGCCGGCGGGTCGCCCCCCACCTGGCGCGGCATCCAGAACAGCGCGTCGGACTCCGCGAAGCTGCGCGGCGGGTGCGCTGGCGGCGATCCGATCGTGTAGCGCCAGAAGTCGTTCTCGCCGAGCGAGTCCAGGATGCGCGCCTCCAGCGCCGGACTCCGGTCGGAGGCGTCCGGTACCCGGCCGAGCTCCGCCGTCAGCGCGGCGTACTCGAACAGCAGCGGCTCGTCCGGCGCCTGCCAGAGTGGCACCAGGAGCGCGTACGCGGCGCCGTGGGCGAACGCCAACAGCAGCAGCGCAGCAAGCCAGAGGTGTTCGGCGCGCCTGCTCATCGGATGGCAGCGATCCTCACGGTGGGGTCGTCACTAACAATACGAACGGTGCATCCGGTTTGAATCCATCGCAGCGCGTTCAAGTGGGGAGCACATGGCCGCCCGGCGTGGCGAGATGCCACCCACACGGCCACGACTGGCCCCGTGCGCGGCGCACGGGGCAGTCCAGGCCCTCCCTGCCCCTCGTATGCCACTGGCCCCCTGCATAGCGCGCATGAGAATCTGTCATCCGATCGCTACCATCTCGGCAGCGTCGCCACGCACGGGGAACGGTATCATCAGCGAGACAGCCGCCGTGTGACAGCGGATGTCACACACATGTGCTACTCTTAGTGCAGCACCCTGCCCCACAAGGTCACGACAATGCACAACGCTCTCTCCGCCGATCAGGTGCTTGCGCTGGCGCCGGACCCCGCTTCGGCCAAGGCCGGGCGCGGGCTAGCCACCGCGCAGTCGTGGGTCACGCTTGGCCGCACGGACGGCGCTGTGTGGGGTGAGTGCCGTGGCAGCGCCAGAGAGCCATACCGGACGCAAGTGGACTTGGGCGGGCCGGCCTTCCGCTGTTCCTGCCCCAGCCGCAAGTTCCCCTGCAAGCACGCCATCGGCCTTCTGCTGCTGCTCGCCGCTCAGCCGGGCATGCTGCCAACCGCCGCGCCGCCGCCGTGGGTTGAGGAGTGGCTGGAGTCCCGCGCCAGGAGCGCACAGCGCCGCGTAACTCAACAGACGGCGCCGCGGGAGGACGGCCCCGAGGCCTCACGCCGGCGGGCGGCCGCACAGAGCAGGACATCGGCGGCGCGCGAGGCGAAGGTGGCCGCGGGCCTGGAGGAGTTGGGGCGCTGGCTGCGCGACCAGGTGCGCCAGGGGCTGGCCGCGGCTCAGGCGCGCCCGGCCTCATACTGGAGCGCAGCGGCGGCACGCCTGGTGGATGCGCAGGCGCCCGGCATGGCGCGGCTGGTGCGCGAGCTGGCCGGCGTCCCGTCCTGCGGCGAGGGGTGGCAGGCGCGGCTGCTCGAGCGCCTCGGCCGGCTGCACCTGCTCGCCGAGGGCTACCGGCGGATCGCCGACCTCCCGCCCGAGACCCAGGCCGACGTGCGCGCCGCGCTGGGCTTCACCGTGAGCCAGGAGGAGCTGCTGGCCGCTCCGGGGCTGCGCGACACCTGGCTGGTGCTGGGGCAGCGCGTCGAGGAGGAGGACAACCTGCGCGTGCAGCGCACCTGGCTGTGGGGCCGCAACACGGCGAGGCCGGCGCTGGTGCTGGCCTTCGCCGCAGCCGGCCAGGTGCTGGACAAGAGCCTGGCGCCCGGCACAATGCTGGAGGCCGAGCTGTGCTTCTACCCCGGCGCGGCGCCGCTGCGCGCGCTGGTGCGGGAGCGCCTCGGCCCGAGCATGCCGCTGGCGGACCTGCCGGCCACCACGGCCGCCGAGGGCACAGCGGCCTACGCGGCGGCGCTGGCGCGCAACCCCTGGATCGAACGCTACCCGCTGTGCATCGGCCCCGCCACCCTCGCACGCCAGGGCGCCCGCTGGTGGGTGCGCGACAGCTCGGGGCGCGGCCTGCCGCTGGCCGGGCGCTTCGACGCTGCCTGGCGTCTGCTGGCGCTCAGCGGCGGGCAGCCGATCACGCTGTTTGGGGAGTGGGATGGGGAGGAGTTGCGGGCGGTCAGCGCGTGGGTTGACGCAGGGTTTCTGGCCCTCGCTGTGGGGAGCTACAACACAACCATGTAGTAGGGGCGCACCGATGTATGCGCCCACATTGCGACGCATTGCGAAGCTTTGGAGCGACGACAACAATGCGCTGCCCGCTGGCAATGTGCTTTCAATGTGAGCAGACACGCCGGTCTGCCGCTACGCGGCGGCATGCGGTGTGGGGACATTGCCGGACAGTGGCGGCCAGATCTGCCTCACACGGCCAGCACAACATACTGCGGTTCACCGCCCGAGCGAGGTACTCCGTGAACCAACACATGACCCACAACACCGATCCCTCAGCACTCTGGGACTCGCTCATCACCTCGGCGACCCTCGGCACCGATCGCAGGGCCTGCGCGCCGCCCGCGGTGCCCGGCCCGCTCGGCGCCCTCCTGGCGGGCCTGGACCTGTCGGACGCGGAGGGAGCGCTGCTCGGCGGCGCTGCGGCCTGCGCGCTTGCCATGCGCGCAGGCCGCCTGCCCCCCGCTGTGCCGGAGGGGGAGGAGATTCCGCCGTGCCCTGAGGAGGATCTGCCGGAGTGCTCACCGGCGGCGAGACAGCACCTGGCGCTGATGCTCCAGGGCCACCACCGCGCCGCACTGCCGGAGTGGCTCGCCGCCCTGGTAGCCCGCGGCATGCGCGCGCCAGCCGCGCACCTGCCGGATCTGCTGGACCTCGGGCGCGTCCAGGAGGAACTGCGCCCACGGATCCTCGCCACCCTCGGCGCTCGCGGCCGCTGGCTCGCATCCCTCAACCCCGCCTGGGACTATGCCAGTGCTGAGTTGAAAATGCTGCGTGCTGAGCATTCCGGCACAACACGCAGCACGCAGCACGCAGCACGCAGCACTTGGGAGACCTCCCCCC
>DATMBA010000083.1:0-14004 GCA_035559635.1 Roseiflexaceae bacterium | reverse complement strand
CTGGCGGTGCCGGCGGCGCTGGCTACCCCACTGCTGGCGGCGCGCTGGGGTACGGCGCGCGCCGTCCTGGCCGGGTCCCTCGGTATCGCGCTCAGCCTGCTGCCGCTGGCGCTCGTCCCCCACTGGAGCGCGGCTGGCCTGGGCTTCATGGGCGTGATGGCCCTGGCCTCGATCCGGCGCCCGGCGGTGATGGTCTTCTCGATGGAGTTGGTGGCGCCGGGCTGGCGGGCGGCCATGTCCGGCGCGACGACGATGGCCGTGGGGCTGAGCTGGGCGGCCATGGCGTGGGGCGGCGGCTACCTGATCACAGCGCTCGGCTACCGCAGCCTCTTCATCATCGGTGCCGGGCTGACGGGGACGGGCGCGCTGCTGTTCTGGGCCTACTTCCACCGGCCGCGCGGCGAGTTCGCCCGCGGCACCGCGCCTGGGGAGGCCGCCGACCGGGGCGCGCTCTGAGTGCGCTCGCGCGGCACGCTTCGTGGGTATGTGCAGGCGGCCGCGGGCATCAGGCGCGCTAACCCTTACAACGAGTGTTTCAGCTGCCAGGCCGCCAGGCCGCCAACATAGCACCTTTCAGATTTGGCGCCCCTGGCGTCTTGGCGGTTCGCATCCCGCTCCGGGACAGCGCACTGTTCGCCGAGCGCCGACCGGACGACAACAGATCGACAGCTCGCCAACCACCACTGTCATTCACTCACCGCCCGCGCTGGGGTATGGTAGCGCCATCAGATCGAGTGAGCGACGACACCCCGACGCGGGAAGGAGGCGTGTGATGACACTGCAGAAGCGAACCGCGCAGCTGTGGCTGCTCCGCACCGCCGGCGCCCTGATGCTGGCCTGTGGCGCGCTGTGTGGCGGGACGGGACAAGCCCTGGCCCACGATGACGATACCGAGGTGGTGACCTACGGCCCGGGCGCGTGCGTCGCTATCGCCGACCTGCCGGCCTACCCGGGCGCCACCTGCCGCAAGCACAAGACCGAGCTGGACGACGGCGTGACCGAAACGACCAGCAGCTACGTGACGGCGGACAGCGCCAACACCGTGCGGCTGGCGTTCGAGCAGGCGTTCGCGCGGCACGGCTGGGCGGTGGTGAAGGCCAAGCATGACCTGGAGGACCAGGAGTGGGACTACACCGTCGTCAAGGGGCAGCGGCGCATCAAGATCGAAGTGGAGCCCCAGGAGCCGCACGAGGGCACCGGGACCGAGTTCTCGATTGAGACGCGGTAGTGTTGCACACGATTCGTACCATCGCTACTGCGAGGTGGAGATGACATAATGGCTAGCAATCTCGATCTCACGCGCCGCGACCAGATCGCCTGCCTCACGCTGAAGCGCCCGGACAGCTACAACGCCCTCGACCTCGCCCTGGCGCAGGAGCTGGCTGCGGCGCTCGTGGGGCTTGGCACCGATCCGGCCGTCTACGGCGTCGTGATCACCGGCGCTGGCAAGGCATTCTCGGCGGGTGGGGACATAAAGCGCGCGCTGGAACACCCCCACGGGCCGCCCGCGGCCTTCCATGAGCTGGCGGCGGTCGTGCATCTCGCCGTCACCGAGATCCGCCGGATGCGCAAGCCGGTGGTAGCGGCGATCAACGGCGTGGCGGCCGGCGGCGGCTTCTCGCTGGCGCTGGCGTGCGACTTCCGGGTGATGGCGCGGTCGGCGCGGCTCAAGCAGGGGTTCACCAGCAGCGGGCTGTGTATCGACGCCGGCGGTACCTTCACGCTCCCCCGCCTCGTCGGCCTGGCGCGGGCCCTGGAGATCGCCGCCTTCGACGAGCCGATCACGGCCGAGCAGGCGCTGGCCTGGGGACTGGTGACGCAGGTTGTCGCCGACGACGCGCTGCTGGACGAGGCGCTGGCGCTGGCGCGGCGCGTTGCGGCAGGCTCGCTGCACACCTTCGCTGAAGTCAAGGCCCTGCTGACCGACTCGTTCGACACGTCGTGGGAGACGCAGCTGGAGCGCGAACGCCAGGGATTGGTGCGCTGCGTTGCCCACCCTGATGGCGCCGAGGGGCTGCGGGCGTTCGTCGAGAAGCGGCCGCCGCAGTTCCATCAGGGCTGAGCGGTGGGGTTGCAGGGGAGGGCCTGCGGCTCTCCGCTGGCCCCGGACGCCTCCCGAGGAGCAAGCACGATGCTCTACCCGATCCAGAACAGCGTGCGCAACACGCTCGACCTCGCCGGCATCTGGGATTTCAAGCCCGACCCCGAGGGCGTCGGCGCACAGGACGGATGGTTCAACGGGCTGACGGCGCCGCGCCCCATCGCCGTGCCGGGCAGCTGGAATGAGCAGTACGCCGATCTGTTCAACTACCTCGGCCTGGCCTGGTACGTCCGGCGGTCCTATGTCCCGTCGAGTTGGCAGGGGCAGCGCGTGTTCCTGCGCATCGGCTCGGCCAACTACCAGGCCGCCGTATACGTCAACGGCCAGCGGGTTGGCGGCCACGAGGGCGGCCATCTCCCGTTCGCGTTCGAGATCACTGGCCTGATCCACTGGGGCGCCGAGAATATCATCGCCATCAGCGTCGAGAATGAGTTGCGGCCAACGCGCGTCCCCGCCGGCAATATGGCCTCGCCGCTCGGCGCGATCGCCAGCCACCCGCGCACCACCTTCGATTTCTTCCCGTTCGCCGGCATCCACCGCCCGGTGGTGCTCTACAGCGTGCCGCAGACCTTCATCGACGATCTGACGGTCGTCACTGGCGTGGACGACACGGGCGGCACGGTGCATGTCACGGCACGGCTGAACGTGCCGGCGCGCGCTGAGGGCAGCGTCACGCTGCGCGGCGACGGCGGCGAGCTGACCGCCTCGCTGGCCTTCGAGGGCGGCGTGGCCACGGCCGAGCTGCACGTCGCCGGCGCACGCCTCTGGTCCGACACCGACCCGTACCTCTACGAGTTGACCGTGCAGACGGCGGACGACCGCTACACGCTGCCGGTTGGCATCCGCACCATCGCTGTGGACGGCGGCCGCATCCTGCTCAACGGCAGGCCCGTGCGGCTCAACGGCTTCGGGCGCCATGAGGACTTCATCGCCAGCGGCAGGGGCCTGAACCTGCCCCTGATGATCAAGGACTACCAGCTCATGCGCTGGACGGGCGCCAACGCCTACCGCACCTCCCACTACCCCTACAGCGAGGAGGAGATGCAGCTCGCCGACCGCGAGGGCTTCCTGATCATCGACGAGATCCCCGCCGTCAGCCTGCAGTTCGAGAGCGATGAGAACGCCGCCGAGCGCCTGCGGATGTGTCTGCAGCAGATCGACGAACTGATCGCCCGCGACAAGAACCACCCCAGCGTGGTGATGTGGTGCGTCGCCAATGAGCCGCTGCCGGCGAGCCTGAACTTCGCGGCCGGCGGCGCGCCCAGCAGCGACCCGTCGGTGGCCCGCGGCAAGCAGTTCCTCGATACGCTGCTGGCCCGCGCCCGCTCCCTGGACCCGACCCGCCTGGTGACCCTGGTTGGCGTCGGCGGCGGCCCCTGGTCCTGGATGGAGCAGTGCGACGTGATCTGCGTCAACCGCTATTGGGGCTGGTACGTGCTCGGCGGCCAACTCGATCAGGCGCGGGCCGCGTTGGAGCGGGAGCTGGACCAGCTATGGGCGCAGTTCCAGCGGCCAGTGATTATGACCGAGTTTGGCGCCGACACGATGGCGGGGATGCACGGGCACCCGAGCGTGATGTGGACCGAGGAATATCAGGCGGACTACGTCCGCTTCCACCTCGAAGCGGCGGCCGCCCGCGACTTTGTGGCCGGCATGCAGGTCTGGAACTTCGCGGACTTCGCGGCGGTGCAGAGCATCATGCGGGTTGGCGGCCTCAATATGAAGGGGGTCTTCACCCGCACGCGCCAGCCCAAGCTGGCCGCCCATGTCCTGCGTGAGTTCTGGGCGAAGGCATAAAACCAAAACCTTTCAAATACGGGAGGTGTGGAGGGCTTGGCCCTCCACACCCCCACCGGGAAGGGGTTCGCGGGGGCCTGCGGTCCCCGCACCCCACGCTGCGGGCAGCGCCCGCTTATTTGAAAAGTATTGGGCCTAAAACATGGTTCGCACGTACGCGCAGGGGGGCGGGCCGGCGGCGGGCCTTACTTGAATGACTAGTGGTGCGCCACACTGATTGTGGGGTATCATCCGGATTCGAGGCTTTCGCCGGGTGTGCTGCCAATGAGCCGGCTGAAGCCGCCAATCCACGCAGCACCATCAGGGTGGTGAACCACTCGTACGCTGATGAAGTTTTACCACATAATCGGGTCCATGGCGCCCTCCCACGCCCGGCCGCTGAAGCGGCGGGCTACCCATGGCCAAGCCCGCCTGCGCGGGCTGGGTCGCAGGCCGCGCAGGCGGCCTTCGTGAAGGATCGCCCGCGCGTACCCTGCGGGAACGCCTGCGGCGTGCACGCGCCGGGCGTGGTGCCAAGCCAGGATACCCAGTACATAGGCAACGTTCAAAAGCATCCGTTGGTGCGCTCCGCGCGCCGCGTTCTCGCGGGCGAACGCCCTGCGGAACCCCGGGGCGGACGTCCGCCGCCATGGACTACAGGGCTTCGCCCCGCCGCGCCTCCCCGCGCGGGAACGCGCGTTTGTGAGATTGTGCGCCCCGCCGTTCGCCGGGGCCATGCCGAAGCGACTGGCGCTTGTTGTAGAGCGCCACGGCGCGCCCCTCGGTCGCCGGGGGCAGTTCCAGCCGCCTCAGATTCTTGAGCACCGCGGTCTGGCGGCGCCGGTCTCCGAGCTCGGCGGCAAGCCTCAGGCTCTCTTCATACAGCACCCTGGCTGATTCCCGCGCCCCCTGATCCTCAACCAGCTCGCCCAGGTCGTGCAGCAGGCGCGCCAGATCGTTCCTGGCCCCCAGCCTGGCGTAGGTCGTCCGGCACCCCTCGAGCAATCGCCTGGCATGGTCGTATGCACCGCGGCGACGCGCCAGCAGTGCCAGGTCGTGCAGCGCCCAGGCCTGGCCGCGACTATCGCCGAGCTCCGTGTAGCGTGCCAGGCTCTCCTCCGCGTACGCGGCTGCCCGGTCGTAGTCACCCTGCTGTTCCAGCATGCTGGCGAGATTGTGGAGCGCAAGGGCGATGCCGATGGCATTGCCCGCCTCGCGATGAATGGCGAGGGCCTCCTCCTGCAGTGCTATCGCACGGCGGACCTCGCCCTGGTAGAACATCACCAGCGACAGATTGAGCAGCGAGTTGGCGATGCCGCGCGGCAGCGCGAGCAGCCGGGTCACGGCCAGGCTCTCCTCGTAGTAGGCTGTGGCCTGCGCGTACTCGCCGAGATCGAGCGCCAGATTACCGGCGCCGTGGAGAGCCAGCCAGGTCTGCGCTGGGTCCGCCCCCGCCCGGCGATGCAGCGCACGCTCGAGCCATTGCAGTCCCTCGGTCCAGTGGCCGCGTATGTCCCAGAACCGCCAGAGACAGCCGGCCATCTCCAGCGCGGGCGCAACCCCCTCGTCGTGCGCAAGAAACCAGGCCAGTGCGGCCCGCAGATTGTCGTGCTCCAGCTCCAGCCGCGCCAGCCACTGTTCCTGCGCCCCACCCCAGAGCCAGCGCTCGGCCTGCTGAGCCAGTTTCAGATGAGCGTAGGCATGTGCGCGGCGTGTGGCATCCGCCTCCCCGCTGCGCTCAAGTTGCTCCAGCCCGAACTCCCGGATCGTCTCGAGCATCACGAACCGTGGCTCATGCGCCGCCGCCGCATCCTGGCACAGCAAGCTCTTGTTGACCAGCGACGCGAGCCCATCGACGATCTCGACATCGAGGTCCCCCGCCGCCGTGCAGACCGCCGCGAGTGCCTCGAGGCTGGCCCCGCCGTTGAAGGCACTCAGGCGCCGGAAGAGCCGTTGCTCGCCATCCGTCAGCAGGTCGTAGCTCCAGGCGATGGTGTTCCACAGCGTCTGCTGGCGGGCCGGCAGATCGCGTGAGCCTCCCGTAAGCAGCGTGAACTGGCTGCCCAGCTGCGCCAGCAGCGCCTCGGGCGGGAACAGCGTGCTGCGCGCCGCGGCAAGCTCGATGGCAAGCGGCAGGCCATCGAGCCGCCGGCACAGCTCGGCGACCGCGAGGGCGCTCTCGCCGGTGATCGCAAAGTCCGGCCTGACCGCCGCGGCGCGTTCGGTGAACAGTTGTACCGCGGCAGCGTGCGCGAGATCGCCGACGGAGACCTGCCTGATATCGGGCACGGGGAGCGGGCGCACCGGCAGCACATGCTCCCCGCGCACGCGCAGGAGCTCGCGGCTCGTCACCAGCGCCTTCACCCCCGGGCAGGACGAGAGCAGCTCTGCGACCAGGGGCGCAGCCTGCATGACTTGCTCGAAGTTGTCGAGCACGAGCAGCAGGCGCTGCGCGCGCAGCCCCTCCTTGAGCCGTTCGATCCGTGGCCGCCCGCCCTCTTCGCCGATGCCCAGCGCATCCGCGATCGTCGGGACGACCAGGCCGGGGTCGCGGATGGGGACCAGATTGACGAAGACGACCCCCGCCTCGAAGTGATCCACCAGCCCGGCCGCCACCTCTACCGCCAGGTGAGTCTTGCCGACGCCACCCGGCCCGACAAGCGTCAGCAGGCGCACGTCCTCGCGCCGCAGGCGCTCTCGGGCGCCGAGGACCTCCTGCTCGCGCCCGATCAGGGGCGTCAAGAGGTGCGGCAGCGTGCTCTGTGGCGGGCGGCGGCCGATGGGCGGAGGCGCAGGAGCCGTCTCAGTGGGCGGATCGATCGGCTCTTCCCCAGGCTCAGTGCGCGCAAGGCGGATGAAGCCCGCCCGCTCCTCAGGGGCGATGCCCAGCTCTTGCGCCAGTTTCGCGGCGATCTGGTAGGACGGCCGGCGCTGCCCCCCCTCGATCTTGCGGATCGTCTCGGTCGCATAGCCTACACGCTCGGCGAGCATGTCTTGTGTGAGCCCGTGTTCCTGACGCAGCTGCTTGAGACGGCCGCCGAACGTGGATGGCTTCCCCATGCTCGCACCTCGCGCGGCGATCCCCCGGATCGAGACCGCCACCTCATTGCCGCTCCTGTCCCGGCATAGTAGCACCTCAGCCCCGCAGCTGATACCGGTCGTTCGGCGGAATTCAATAGCGCTTCACATACACCTTTCGGTGTGATGAAACGTTGCCGTTGGCGATATGCCGCTGGTGGGGGGGCCGCAGGCCCGCAGCAGAACATCTGTGGGGAGGCCGTGCCTCCCCACACCCCTCCAGCCGGATGCATCCGTGTGCCGGTCCTGTACCGCTCGTGTACCAGATCAGTCACTTCTCGGCACCGGCGCCGGCTGCTCTAATAGCACTACGTTTCACATACGCGGGCGCTGCCCGCGGCGTGGAGGTGCAGGGCCGATGGCCCCCATACCTCCACCGGGGAGGGTGTGGAGGGATTCGCCCTCCACATATCCCTTAAGCACAACGTTTGGAGGAGAGCGGGCGCCCCCACACGGGCCGCACGAAGGGACGAACGAAAGGATCGTTTCATGACCATCACCGCAAAGCCTGCCGCTGCCACGCGCCGCCTCGTGCTCGCTGACGACCAGTTCCAGGCGCTGCGCGCACAGCTGGATGGCGAGCTGATCACGGCGGCCAGCGATGACTATGACGCGGCGCGCAAGGTGCTCTACATCAACGTCGACCGCCGCCCCCTGGCGGTTGTGCGGGCCGCCAGCGCGCAGGATGTCGCCGCGACGGTGCGCTTCGCCACGGACCGCGCCCTGCCGTTGGCGGTGCGCAGTGGCGGCCATAGCCTCGCGCATTACAGTATGGTCGACGACGCCGTCGTCGTCGACCTGTCGGCCATGAAGCGCATCAACGTCAACCCCGAACAGCGGATCGCCCACGTCCAGGCTGGTGCGACCTCCGGCGATCTCGCCGGCCCGGCGCACGCGCACGGCCTGGCGCTCTCCACCGGCGACACCCACTCGGTCGGCATGGGCGGGCTGACGACGGGCGGCGGCATCGGCTTCATGGTGCGCAAATACGGCCTCGCCATCGACAACCTCCTTGCGGCGCAGGTCGTCACCGCCGCTGGCGAGATCGTGAGCGCCAGCGCCAGCGAGCACCCCGACCTCTTCTGGGCGATTCGGGGCGGCGGCGGCAACTTCGGCATCGTCACCGAGTTCACCTACCGTCTGGCGCCCGTCGCCCAGATTCTGGGTGGGATGCTGCTCCTGCCCGCCAGCCGCGAGGTGATCCGTGGCTACCTGGAGTACGCGGCGGCGGCGCCCGACGACCTGACGACCATCGCCGACCTGATGCACGCGCCGCCGGCCCCGTTCGTGCCCGCGGAGCGCGTCGGCGAGTTGGTGCTGGCGATCCTGGTCTGCTGGACGGGGAGCGAGGCCGACGGCGAGCGGGCCCTGGCGCCGCTGCGGGCGCTGGCGGCGCCGGTGGCCGACGTTGTGAGCCTGATGCCGTACCCGGACATCTACCACTTCACCGCGCATCAGGCCACGCCACACGGAGCCTCCATCCGCTCGATGTTCGCCCACGAGCTGAGCGACGCGGCCCTCGATGCGGTGCTGGCGGCCATGCGGCAGGCCAGCTCGCCGTTCAACCTGGTGCAGTTCCGTGGCCTCGGCGGCGCGCTGGCGCGGGTGAGCAACCTCGAGACCGCCTTCGCCCACCGCGATAAACCCTACTTCCTTGCGATCATCGGGATCTGGCTGGACCCCGCCGAGGATCCCGCCAGGCACGGCGCCTGGACCGAGGCGCTGTGGCAGGCTGTCCGGCCGGAGGGGTCGGGCGTGTACGTCAACTTCCTGGAGAACGAGGGCGCGGCGCGGGTGCGCGATGCCTACCCGGCCGCCACCTACGCGCGCCTGGCGGCGATCAAGGCGAAGTACGACCCGCGCAACGTCTTCCGCTTCAACCAGAACATCCCGCCACAGCGTTAGTGGTGCGTCCGGCACGTCTGTAGCCACGCACGTGCCGGACGGGGTGGGTTTGCGGGGGGGCCTCGCCCTCCCGCGCCCCGTTGGGGAGGCTTGGAGGGGCTTGGCTCCTCCCAACGCTCCCTCAAGGGTTCTTTTCGGGGCCTGCAGTCCCCGTAGCCTCCGCCAGGGGCGCCAACTGCCGACTACTGAAGCGTTTCTGCAACAGAGGAGGACTCTCATGACCGGGCGGCGAACACACCTGCTCGTGCCTCTCACCGTGCTCCTGCTGGCGATGCTCGCCATGACGCCGATGGCGACGAGTGCGGCTGGCACCATCATCGATAACCGCATCACGTCAGCGACCATCGACCCTGTCACATCGGTTGCCACGCTCGGCGGCGCCATCCAGTGCTCCGTGCCCACCCAGGTCACGGTGTATGCCTGGGCGCGGCAGTTCCGCTCCGCGAACGGCCCCTTCGCCGAGTACTTCGGAGGGACCGAGGTGACGTGCGGCCCGACGCCGACCAGTTATACAGTGACGGTGACACCGGGGTACCAGAGCGACAGGCTCGTGCCTGGCCCCGCCTCCGTCGGTTTCTGGGCCGAGTACTGCACCTCGACCGGCTGCCACGGCCTCAACAGCGAGCGTGACATGCGGCTCCTGCCGAGGCGGTAACATCGCCTGGAACAGCTGCACCGATCGCCCCGCGGGTGGCGGGCGCCTCGCGCCGGCCGCCGAAGGCGGGCTCTGCTACACGGGCAACAAAAACGCGCCGGATCGTGATGATCCGGCGCGTCCGAGTGGGGTGCCTGATGGGTTTCGAACCCACAACCTCCTGAGCCACAGTCAGGCGCTCTGCCGTTGAGCTACAGGCACCACAACGCCCAAAAGTATAGCATAGGCGCCGGGCGGCGTCAAATCCGGCAGATCGGCGGGGACGCCGCCCCTGCTTGCGCGCCGCGCCCCCCGCTGGTACAATAGCGCCGGAACCCGATACATCGCCTTCGCCGCGCGGTCTGCCGCCCGCCGCTGCTGGTCCCACAGCAGCGGTTTGTCGTGTGATTCAGACGGCGCGCGCGTTCCGACGTAGGTAGATGGAGGCTCGCGTGACACAGACCGACTCAACCTACCGCTTTCTCGGCAAGGGTCACAAGCTGATCGAGGGCATGGAGAAGATCACCGGCCGCGCCCGGTACGCCGCAGATCTGAGCCTGCCGGGGATGCTGCACGCCCGCCTGGTGCTCAGTCCCTACGCCCACGCCCGCATCATCTCGATCGACACCGCCACCGCCCGCGCCATGCCTGGCGTGGTGGCGGTGCTCACCGCCGAGGACCTGCCCACCCGCGAGCGCGTGATCAACTCGCGCCACAGCGCCGTGCTCGCCAGGGAGAAGGTGCTCTTCCGCGGCCAGCCGGTGGTGGCGGTGCTGGGCGAGACCGAGGCCGCCGCCCGCGATGCAGCCGACGCTGTGCTGGTGGAGTACGAGCCGCTCGAGCCGGTGGTGGAGTTGACGCGCGCCCTGGCCGAGGACGCGCCGGCCATCTGGCCGGACGGTCTGCCCGAGGAAGGGGCGGACCTCACCGCCGCCCACGCCGCGATCGCCAAGGAGACCGCCGAGGACGAGCACCTGCCGCCCAACGTCCACGAGGCCACCCACTACCGCCGCGGCGATGTGGCCCAGGGCTTCCGTGAGGCCGAGGTGGTGATCGAGGAGATCTACCGCACGCCGATCGTCCACCAGGGCTACCTGGAGCCGCACGCCTCGGTGGCCGAGCCGGATCCCTACCGCGGCGGGGTGACGGTCTACACCAGCACGCAGGGGCAGTTTAGCGTGCGCGACGAGGTGGCCCGCCTGCTGGCGCTGCCCAAGAGCAAGGTGCGCGTGGTGCCGATGACGATCGGCGGCGGCTTTGGTGCCAAGTACGGCATCATCGACCCGCTGGTGGCGGCGCTGGCGGTGACGGTGAAGCGCCCGGTCAGGCTCGTCCTCACGCGCAGCGAGGACTTCCTCTCCACCACGCCTTCGCCGGCCGCCCTGATCGAGTTGAAGCTCGGCGCCAGGACGGACGGCACGCTCACCGCGCTCGAGGCCCGCGTGGTGATGGACAATGGCGTCTTCCCCTTCGCCATCGGTGGCGTGGTCAGCAACCTGATGGGCGGCTACTACCGCTGCCCCAACGCCCACATCAGCGTCTACGAGGTGCTGACCCACAAGCCGCAGGGCGGCGCCTACCGCGCCCCCGGCGCGCCCTCGGCCTCGTTCGCGATCGAGTCCGCCATGGACGAACTGGCTCGCACGCTCGGTATGGACCCGCTCGAGCTGCGCCTGAAGAATGCCGCCCAGGCCGGCGACCCGACCGGCAACAACGACCCGTGGCCGGACAGCAGCCTCACCCCGGTGCTCCAGGCGCTCGCGCGGCACCCCGCCTGGGCCGCACGCCACGACAAAGGGCCGAACGAGGGCGTCGGTATCGCGGTGGGCGGCTGGATCAACGGCCGCTCCCCCGCCGCCTCGATCTGCCGCGTCGGCAGCGACGGCACAGTGAAGGTTCACGTCGGCTCGGTGGATATCTCGGGCGTCAACTCGTCGCTGGTGCTGATCGCTGCCGAGATCCTGGACGTGCCGCCGGACCAGGTGGAGCTGATCCAGGGCGACACGCGCGACGGCCCGTTCGCCGGGCCGTCCGGTGGCAGCCAGACCACCTACAGCGTCTCCGGCGCGGTGGCCGCCGCCGCCCGCGCGGCGAAGGAGAAGCTGCTCAACGTCGCGGCGGACCACTTCGAGGCCAGCGCGGCCGACCTGGAACTGAAGGACGGCTACGTGCAGGTCAAGGGCTTCCCGGACAAGCGCGAACCGATCGGGGAGATCGCCGCCCTCGCCGAGCGGCGCGCCGCCGCCGGCGGCCCGATCATCGGCGAGGGACGCGCGGCGGTGCCCAAGAGTGCCTCCGGCTTCGTCGTCCACCTGGCCAAGGTGGCAGTGGACCCGGACACCGGCCAGGTGACGCTCAAGCGCTATGTGGCCGTGCAGGACGTGGGCTTCGCGCTCAACCCGACGATGGTGCTCGGCCAGATCCACGGCGGCTCGGTGCAGGGCATCGGCTGGGGCCTGTACGAGCAGATGGTTTACGACGAGTACGGCCAGTTGCTCACCGCCAGCTTCATGGATTACACCTTGCCGCAGTTCGACCAGGTGCCGGACATCGAGACGGTGCTGGTGGAGACCCCCTCGCCGGCCGGGCCGTTCGGCGCCCGCGGCGTGGGCGAGCCGCCGATCACCGCCGGCGCGGCCGCCATCGCTAATGCCGTGCGGGACGCCACCGGCGTGCGGATCACTCAGCTCCCCATCCGCGCCGAGGTGCTCTGGCGCGCTATGCACCAGAACGGCGCATAGCGCCGCAGGTGGGGTGCAGGGGAGGCAAGGCCTCCCCTGCATAGTATGTTGCAGAGGGTCTCCCACCCTCTGCGCGGGCGGGGGCTACCGCCGCTGGAAGTTGGCGGGTGGCTCACCTGCGCCGCAGCTGGCGGGCGTACTCCACGCCGCTCTGCAGGTCCGCGCGCGTGACGATCGCCGAGAGGTCCACCCCGAGGCTGACGATCGTCTGGGCCAGCTCGGGGCGCAACCCGACGAGCACCGCCTGGGCGCCGAGCAGCTTCACCGCCTCGGCGGCCTGCAGCAGCACACGCGCCACCTGGGTGTCCACGATCGGCACGCCGGTGACATCCAGGAGCACCGCCCTGGCGCGGTGCTGCTGCACGCCGTGGAGCAGCGCGGCGGTGAGGTTGGCCGCCCGCTGCGAGTCGATCACGCCGATCAGCGGCATGGCCAGGATGCCCTCCATGACGGGGATCACCGGGCTGGACAGCTCGCGCACCGTGTCGATGAGCCGCTCGCGCTCCGCGGCGGTGGCTCGCAGCTCGGCGAGTGTGCGCTCCAGTTCGGTGGTGCGCTCGGCGACACGCGCCTCCAGCGTGCGCTGCTGCTCGGCCACCTCGGCGCGGGCGGCGCGCAGGTCGGCCACCATGCGGGCGAACGCCGCGCCGAGCGTGCCGATCTCGCCGCCACGGCGGATGATGGGCGGCGCCTCGAGGCGGCCCTCGCCGATGGCCACGGCGGCCGCGGCGAGCTGCCTGAGCGGGGCGGCGATGCTCCGGCCGAGCGCTACTGCGATCCCCACAGCTGCCAGCGCGATCAGCAACGCCGCCAGGCCCAGACGCGGCGCGGCGGCGAGCATGTCGCCCAGCGCATCTGCGAACGACGTCTCGCCGCCGATGACACCTAGCGGCTGGTCGTCGAGCACGATCGGCACGACGATGTCGAGGTGGGACCCGTGCGTCCGGACAACCGGCCGGCCGTCGCGGAGCGCCTGGAGGGCGAAGCCGGTCTCCTCATCCAGGCTGTCGTCGTGGCTATGGCTGTCGAAGGCGGTGGAGGTGTGGTGCGCCACCACCAGGCCGGAGGAGTTCACGACGTACACCGCCTCGAGCGCATTCTCGCGCACCAGGGTATCGAGCAGCCGGCCCACCGACGCGTGGTCGCCATAGGCCATCGGCGCCGCGAGCAGTTCGGCGGCGGCCTGCAGCAGGGTGACCGAGCGCTCCTCGATCTCGATCTCGACGATGCGGAGGGTCTCGGCGAACCAGAGCGCGCCGAGGAGCAGCATGGTGAGCAGCGAGGTGGTGATGACGAGCAGAATGAGCTGCGTGGCAAGCTTGAGGCGTCCGAAGATCATGGTTGCAACTCCCTGAGCGGCTCTGCCCCGAGCACACGTGGCCCGGCCGCGGCCCGGATGTAGCGCGATTCTAGCACGCCAGTCCATCGCGGTGAATTGCGCAGCGTACGCGAGGCGTGAGCGAAAATGTGACAGGCGACGATATGTCGTAGAGGGCGTGCGCGGCGCCCGATTGCCCGGCACACGCCGGCCACGCCATGCGGCGCGATGCCACGCCGTCCCATGCCGCGCAATGCGATACAACGCCACGCGATGCCGTGCCATCCGACGCCGTGCGATGCCACGCGATGCCGTGCCGCGCAATGCGATACAACGCCACGCGATGCCGTGCCATCCGACGCCGTGCGATGCGATCGGAGGGGCGCAGCAGGGGCGCCTATCGTCAACACACGCCATTGTTATGTGGCCCCTGCTGCGCCCCTACGGCATT
>DATMBA010000082.1:0-10585 GCA_035559635.1 Roseiflexaceae bacterium | reverse complement strand
GGGCTTCGCCCCTCACACTCCCCGCCCCAAAACGCCCCCGGCCATGCTATACTTTTCCAGACGCTCCCACCCGCGAGGATGCCCATGCGCCTGGCCTACACCGCCGACCTGCACGGCGACATCGGTTCGTACCATGCGCTGCTGGAGCTGGCGGTGGCGTCCGGCGCGCGGGTGGCGATCGTGGGCGGGGACCTGTTCCCGCACACGCCGCGGCTCCAGGACGCCATCCGGCGGCAGCGCGACTTCGTGGAGCAGGCGCTCGGGCCGCTGTTAGCGGCGTTCCACGTGCGGCACCCGGAGGTCCGCGTCTACCTGCTGCCGGGGAACGACGACTGGGCGGCGGCCGCGGCGGCGCTGGCGGAGCTGGAGGCCGCCGGCCTGGCACACACCCTGCACGAGCGCGTGTACGAACTGGCGCCCGCGCCCTCGGCCTCTGGCGCGCATGTGGGCGCCGGGCGCGCGGCGGAGGTGGGGGCGGGCCTCTGGCTGGCGGGCTACGCCTGCGTGCCGCCCACGCCGTTCAGCATTAAGGACTACGAGCGGCGCGACGACGGGCCGCTCCCGGCGTTCAGCTTCGCCATGGCCTACACCAGCGCTGGCGGCGCCATCGTACCCACCAGCGCGGTACAGCTCGCCGCGCTGCCCAGTATTGCCGAGGCGCTGGAGGCCCTGGCGCGGCAGAGCGACCCGGCGCGTACGGTGTATGTGTGCCACACCCCACCGTTCGACACGCCGCTGGACGCCATGCCGCGCGGGCGGCACGTCGGCAGCCGCGCACTCAGAGCCTTCGTGGAGCGCCACACGCCGCCGCTGACACTGCACGGCCACATCCACGAGGCCCCCGAGGTCAGCGGGCAGTATGCCGTGCGGCTTGGGCGCACCTGGTGCATCAATCCCGGCCACGACCGGCGGCGCTTCCACGCGGTGACGCTCGATACCGACGATATCGAGGGGACGATCAGCCACACTGTGTTCGGCCGGCCAGCCAGCGGAGGTTTGAGTTTTTAGAGCCTGTTTGAAACGGGGAGCGTGCGGGGTTTTACCCCTCACACATCCCCCCGTCCCCCCACCGCTGCGCGGCGGGGGAGATGTGGGGCCGCAGGCCCCGCGCCCCTGGCCGGGAGGCGTTTCAAACAAGCGCTTAGTGTCGCAGGTGAAAGCCAGCGACTTCCAACTCAAAACTCAAACTGACGATGCGCTTCTTCTTCCACAACGAGCGAGGCAGAACGAGAAAGGCGGAAAGCGTGTTCGACACGATCGAGAGCGTGCGCCCACGGCTGGGCGAGCAGCAGTATATCGCCTCGGACGAGATCGCCACCACGATCTTCCTGGCCGAGCGGCTGAACAAGCCGGTGCTGGCCGAGGGACCGGCGGGCGTGGGCAAGACCGAACTGGCCAAGGTATGGGCCGCCGCCACCGGGCGCGACCTGATCCGCCTGCAGTGCTACGAGGGCCTGGACGAGACCAAGGCGCTCTATGAGTGGGAGTACGCCAAGCAGCTGCTCTACACTCAGCTGCTGCGCGATAAGCTAGGCGACTTGCTGGCGGGGGCGGCCTCGCTCGGGGATGCGGCCGATAGGCTGGCGGCTGAGGAGGATGTGTTCTTCTCACAGCGCTTCCTGCTGCCGCGCCCGCTGCTCAAGGCGCTCCAGAGCGAGCGGCCGGTGGTGCTGCTGATCGACGAGATCGACCGCGCCGACGCCGAGTTCGAGGCCTTCCTGCTGGAGGTGCTGAGCGACTTCCAGGTGAGCGTGCCGGAGCTGGGCACCATCCGGGCGCGCCACCAGCCAATGGCGCTGCTCACCAGCAACAACACCCGCGAGCTCTCCGAGGCGCTCAAGCGGCGCTGCCTCTATATCCACATCGACTACCCGAGCCTGGACAATGAGGTGCGCATCGTGAACCTGAAGGTGCCCGGGCTGCCGCCGCGCCTGGCGCGCCAGGCGGTGGAACTGGTGCAGCGGCTGCGCGGCCTGGACCTCAAGAAGCATCCCAGCGTCTCCGAGACGCTGGACTGGGCGCGGGCGCTGCTGGAACTGAACGCCCGGAGCCTGGACCGCCACACCCTCGAGACGACGATGAATGTGCTGCTGAAGTACGAGAGCGACCTGCAGAAGGCCCGCCGGGCCATGGCGCGTAACGATGACCCCGGCCGCAGCGAGCCGCGCCGCCGCCGCGACTTCGACGACGACGACTTCCGCGGAAACTAGCTCGCCTCCCGCGGGGGTACGGGACCTGCGGCCCCCGCACCCCTCTCGTAACAGGACGTACGCGGTCGGCGCCCCAGGCGGGGGCTACGAAGGGCCGCAGGCCCCAAAGAATCCTCGAAGGGTCGGTTGGAGGGGCTGCGCTCCTCCAACCCTCCCGCCGGGGGCGCGGCTCCCGCGCAAAGGAGAAGCCAGATGCACCAGCGCGTGGTCGAGTTTATTACGGCGCTGCGCGCCCAGGGCGTGCGCGTCTCGGTGGCCGAGAGCATCGACGCCCTGCGGGCCGCCGACGTGGCCGGCGTGGGCGACAAGGGCATCTTCCGCTCTGCGCTGCGCGCCACCCTGATCAAGGAGCCGCACGACCTGCCGGTCTTCGAGAAGCTCTTCCCCGCCTACTTCGGCACTGACTCCCCGCCGCCTATGCAGCAGCCGGGCGGCGGGATGTCGCCGGAGGAGCAGGAGCAGCTCATGCAGCAGCTCATGCAGATGCTGCGCAGCATGACGCCCGAGCAGCTGCGGCGGCTGTTCGAGGCCATGATGACTGGCCAGGGGATGAGCGGGAGGCAGCTGCGCCAGCTGCTGAGCGAGCACACTAGCATCGGCCAGCTGCCCGCCAGCGCGCCGGGGCAGTGGGCGCTGCGCCGCGCCCTGCGCGAGCTGCAGTTCGAGCGGCTCGAGGAGTTGCTGCAGGAGTTGCTGGAACGCCTGCGCGAGGCGGGCGTGAGCGAGGAGGCGCTGCGGCGGCTCGCGCAGGAGGCGCGCGCCAACCAACGCGCGCTCGGCCAGCAGATCGCCCGCGAGGTGGGCGCCGGCATGGCCCAGCGCGAGGCCGAGGAGCGCGCCCGGCGGCCGCGCCGCACCGAGGATGAACTGCTCGACCAGCCGTTCGAGTACATGCGCGACGAGGACCTGGCCGACCTGCGGCCGGTGGTGACGCGCCTGGCGGCCCAGCTCCGCTCGCGCATCGCCCTGCGCCAGAAGCGTGCCAGCAAGGGCACACTGGACGCCAAGAACACCATCCGCGCCAATATGCGCTACGCGGCCGTGCCGTTCGAGATCCGCCGCCGCCGCCGCCATCTCAAGCCGCGCCTGGTGGTGATCTGCGACCGCAGTAAGTCCACCGAGCAGGTGGTGCGCTTCCTGCTGCTGCTGATCTACGCGCTGCAGGACGTGGTGAGCCGCACGCGCTCGTTCGCCTTCATCGAGACGATCTACGACATCAGCGGCTACTTCGCCGAGTCCCGCCCCGACCTGGCGATCGACCAGGTGCTGCGCAACGTCTACCCGCGCCGCAACTATAGCACCGACCTCGGCCAGAGCCTGGCTGACCTGATGGAGAACCACGCCGGCTGCATCGACCGCCGCACCACGGTGGTGGTGCTGGGCGACGGGCGCAACAACGAGAACGACCCGCGCCTCGACGTGTTCGAGCAGATCGGGCGCCGCGCGCACAAGATCGTCTGGTTCAACCCCGAGCCCCCCTACCTCTGGGGCCGCTACGACCCCGGCAGCCTCAACAGCGACATGCTCAAGTACCAGCCGCTGTGCGACGCCGTGCACCACGTCAGCAACCTGCGCCAGCTGGTGGCCGCGGTGGACGCGTTGTTCGCCTACCGGTAGCGCGAAACGCTGAACGCTGAACAGCTGAGGCAACAGAACCGCGTCGGAGCGCACGCTCACCCGTCAACCTTTCTGGTAAGCAGCGTAGGCGGCGAACGGTGTCGCCAACACATCGAGGGGCGGCAGGGTGGTTCCCTGCCGCCCCTCGGCGTTGGTGGCAGCCGCGCCGGGCCACCGCCGGTGAGCCATGCCGCCTCCCTACGGCTTGATGATGTCCCAGAATGGGATGTTCGCCACCGACCGGGCGGTCTTGCTGTCGGCCGACGTCCCGGGGGTGAATGTGCTGCTGTCCCCGGCGCTGTTGAAGGACGCAGCCTGCTGCTGGGCGTTCTTGATCGCGGTGGTGTTCGTGCCGCAGAGCGCGCTCTCCCACGCCGCGAATGACCCGGAGCTTGGCACGCTGCCGAAGGCGGAGGCGTTCAGCTCGGCAGCGATGAGTTGCTGGAGGAGCTGCATCCTCGCCTGGTCCAGCGCGGTCCGCTTGGCCCCCGTGGACTTCTTCGGGATATCGCTCCAGAACGAGCCCATGAGCTTCCCGAGCGTGTCGATCGGCCGCCCACAGATCAGCTGATCGCCGATGCCGGACACGCCGGCCACTCCTGGGAAGGTGTGCCCGAACGCTGTGCCGCCGAACCAGGCGATCTGCGCGAGCTGTGGGTGCGTGGCCCAGAAGCCCTGGGTGCGCGTCACGCCCTGGCCGGTGTTCTCGAACACACAGGTCACGATGTCGCCGATCTTCAGATCGATCGTCACGGTCTGGGTGTTGAGGTTGCCAACACCGGTGCTGCCGCCGCTGCCGGTGACGGTGCAGTTATAGGGCGTGTTGGGGTCGGTCGAGCCGCCGATGCCGGTGAGCACCCAGCCGAGCGGCACCAACTCCTGTACCGTGTACGTGCCAGGGATCAGGTTTTGCGTGTTCGACTGCCCGTCCGAGAGGGCGAAGTCGGTATACCCGGTCCCGCTCGCATCGAAGGAGAACAGCGTCGGTGCGCCGGTTGGCTTGGTGATCTTCTTGATGACGATCTGGCACACCCGGCCTGTCACCGTCGCGCTGGCGCTCGCGCTCGCGCTGGTGGTGTTCGGATCGTCGAACGTGCCGGTCGCGGTCGCCGTGTTGGTCACCGTGCCGTTGACTGTCGTGCTCTTGGTCAGCGTGGCGCTCGCACCCGGCGCGAGCGGCCCGAAGCTGCCGATGCTCCCCAGCTCGCTATCGCTCACCGAGCCCGAGACGTTGTAGAAGTCGCTGTTGTTCGTCACCACGTAGGTGTAGGTCACCGATGTGTTTGTGCCGTTGCACACCTCCGTCGCCGATGGCGTCTTGGTGACGCTGATGGTGCAGGTGTGCCCGGTGACGGTGGCTGTGGCGCTGTCGCTGGCGCTCGTGCTGCTGGCATCGTCGAACGTCCCGCTCGCCGTCGCGGTGTTCGTGACCGTGCCGGTGACCGTCCCGCTCGCGGTGAACGTCTGCGTCTCCCCCGGCGTGAGGGTGATCGCGGCAGCGATCGTGCCGTTCACGTCGTCCACCAGCGAGCCACTCCAGCTGAAGAAGTCGCTATCGTTCGTCACCGTGTAGGTGTACTCAACCGTGCTGCCGTTGCACACATCCGCCTGGCTCGGCGTCTTGGTGACGCTGATGGTGCAGGCGTGCCCCACCACCGTCGCGCTCGCGCTCGCGCTCGCGCTCGTGCCGGCAGGGTCGGTGAACGTGCCGGTCGCCGTACCGGTGTTGGTTTGGCTGCTGTTGACCGTCGCCACCTTCGTCAGCGTCGCACTCGCACCCGGCGCCAGCGGGCCGTAGCTGCCGATGCTGCCCAACACGTCATCCGTCACGGTGCCCGCGACACTGAAGAAGTCGCTGGTGTTCGTCACCACGTAGGTGTAGGTCACCTGCGTGTTCGCCCCGTCGCACACATTCGCCACACTGGGCGTCTTGGTCAGGCTGATGGCGCAGGTATGCGCTGTGACGGTGGCCGTCGCGCTCGTCGTCACAGACTGGCCGCCTGCAGATGTGCCCGTGGCGGTGACCGTGTTCGTCGTCGTACTATTGATCGTTGTAGATGCGGTAAACGTTTGAGACTGACCGGGGTTGAGCGTGAAGCCGGCGCCGCCGTCCACATCGCCCAACTGATCATCGGAGAGATTGACAGTGAGCGCGACGGAGCCAGTGTTTGTGACGACGTATGTGTAGGTCACTGCCGCATTCGTGCCGGCGCACACATCCGTAGTGCTCGGCGTCTTGGTGACGGTCAGGCCCGGTGCTCCACGGGTGTTGGTATAGGTGCAGGTGATCGTCTCATTCGCGTCCAGGTCGATGTTCGCGGTCTGGCCGCTGGTGGTCGTCCCGCTATCCGGGTCACTGCAGACCAGGCTGGTGAACGTCCAGTCGGCCGGCAGCACCCCCTCGGTGACCGTCTTGGCACCGGTGAGGATGTCGCTGAAGGTCTGGCTGCCGGAGCCGCCGGCGGTTGTGATGGTGAAGCTCGCCGGGATGCCGGAGCCGGTCCCGCTGTAGCTGAAGGTCCCATCGCCACCGACGGCCACCTTATTGATGACCACAGTGCCGGTTGGAAACACCGCGCCGGCCGCGAGCGAGCGATCCTGGTTGCCGAGGTTGCTCAGGTTCCAGTCTTTCAGCCGCATGTGATAGGGCGAGCCCTCGATGCCGGTCGCCGAGTTGCATACTCCTCCCGTCGTGCCCCAGTCGGCACACCTGGCGATATGCCCACCCCACGCGAGGACGGCGGTCGAGCTGTCGACCGTGAAGGTCACACGGATGACAGTCTCGGACTGGCTCGCGGTGAGACTGCCCTGGGACACATACTGGACATTCGAGATCGTGCCGCCGAAGAGAGTCATCACCCGCTCTCCTGCGGGCAGCGAGTTGAAGCGCGTGGTGGGCTGGCCCGGCACCGGCGAGCCAGCGGAGCTGGGAGCTGGGATGGGGAATGTGCTGACGGTGGCGGAGAGGCCCGAGACGCCCGAGGTCGGATCGACGGTCTCCGCCGCATGCCCAAAGCCGGTATGAGGCTGGAGGCGATCGAAATGGGTGAGGAAGTCGATGGCGTGCTTGCCGCTGTGCTTGATGTCGTACCCGAGGTCAAGGGTGATGGTTGTGTTCAGCGGCAGATCGGTCATCTTCACGCGGTAGGGTATCGAGTAGCCCTCGATGTAATGCGCCTGCGTTGTGTTCGCGTTGCCATTGGCCCACCCCTGGCTGCCACCAAGGTCCAGACAGTTGTTCGGGCTGGCGGCGCTCCCGTTCCGGCACTGATCCAGGTTCGCCGCCGGCGCGTCGGTGAACATCACGCTCGCGATCGGCGCCTCGCTCCAGTCACCGGACCAGTCAGCGGGGTAAGCACGCGCCTCATATAGGCCGATGATGCCATCGAGCTGGTAGTTGTAGGCCAGGTTGCCGTCGGCGTCTGAGGCAGCGAATTCCCAGCCGGGGGCTGCTAGATGCGTTACCGGGTCGATCACCACGATGCTGCCGTCGGGCCGTTTGACCGGCATCGCGTAGGTGGTGTTAGGCGCAAACCCGCTGCCGTGGATATCGACGACCTCGCCGGGCGCGTAGTCCGGCTTGCCGGTCGTGAGGGTCGGCGCGTCCATCGCAAACAGCGCGAGCGGGAAGAGCACGCTGAGGGTCAGCAGTGGCACGAGCAGCTGGATCAACCGGCGGCGCAGCAGACGCGCTCCCTCGCCGAGGGGCCGGCGGTACTCATCGTGAGACATGGATTGTTCTCCTGGTGATCCTGGTGGCTTGTCACCTTGATGTTGATGGAGCGGGGAGGGCCACGGGCCCTCCCCTGAAACCCCACCCCTCACCGTTATGGTGACAGACCACTAGCCGACGTTTCGATCCAGTCAGAGATGTGGGGGACGGCATGGCGACACACTCAGGATGAATCGATCGGGCCCATGGCCCCTCCTCAACTGCGCCCCCGCGCAGAAGGGGCGGCGGTGGACGGCGAACACGACGCGTGCCCAGATCACCTGATGAGACACGGCCGGGATGCAGGCTGCCGACGAGCTATTGACTTCCACATTCGGGGTCTATTAAGTACAGAGGCGCGCGCCGGCCCAAAAATACACGAGTGGTGGTAGAAGATTACAGAAATATCACATAGAACCTCCGACTCTCTGTAGACATCCGGGCTGGGACGGGGTATGCTCGTGGCAGGGGTGGTGGCACAAGGGGGGGTATGGAACCCAGCGACGCCGAGTTGGTGCTCGGCTGCCGGCGGGGCGAGGAGGCCGCCTGGGATGCCCTGGTGGGGCGCTACCAGCGGCCGGTCACTGCCATCGCCCGCCGCGCCGGGCTGGACGCGGAGCAGGCCGCGGATGTGCTGCAGCGCGTGCTCACCGCGCTCGTCGAGCAACTCGACCGCATCGAGCACCCGGAGCTGATCGGCGCCTGGCTGCTGACGGCCGCCCGCCGCGAGGCATGGCGGCAGCGGCGGCGCGAGCGCACGGCCGGCGGCACGCTCGACGACCTGGCGCGCGGCGGAGAGGCCAGCAACGGGCCGGCGCCGGACGAGGATATGCTGCGCAGCGAGGAGCGCGACGCCGTCCAAACCGCGCTGAACGCGCTCGACGAGCGCTGCCGCCGGCTGCTCATGCTGCTGTTCGAGCGGCCCGACCCGCCATCTTACGCCGCTATCGCCGCCTCGCTTGGCGTCGGCGAGGGGAGCATCGGGCCGACGCGCGCGCGTTGCCTGGAGAAGCTGCGCCGCCTGCTGAGCGATCTCGAGACATAAAAAAAGAAGGTAAAAGGCAGAAGGTAAACGCGCTGTGCGCTGCTACCTTCTGCCTTTTACCTTTTGCTGTGCGCTCGTGGCGGTACCCCCGATTCTGTCGTCTGCCGCCATCTCTCTCCGCGCCATGCGCGGGCCGCTCCTGGTCTGGTGGGCATTACCCACCCTCGCCGTCGCGGCTGCGGTGCGAGCGAGCGCGGTGGTACTAGCGTAGGGGCGGCGTGCGCCGCGCCCCACTCCCACTCGATAAGCCCGCCCCACGCACCTTGCTCCCCATCGGCCGGCGCAGTCACCTGGCCGCCAGCATCGCTGCCGGCGCCGGTGCGCTCTTACCGCACCCTTTCACCCCTCACCTGTGCCACGCGGGCCATCGGCGGGTCTGCTCTCTGTTGCCGTCTTGCGTCACGGCGGCGTTTCCACCGCCGCGCCCCTGCTTGCGGTTTCGCAGGGCGGCCTTCCGCTTGCGCGGGCTGGGAGTCGGGAAGTTCCTCTGGAGGTTCGCTCCAGCGGCGGCGTGCCACTAGCGTCCCTGCTAACGGATAGTATACCACGAATCGGATCAGCGTGCCCTGCACCCTGAAGGTGCTCTAGGGCTCCATCACTGTCCGTCGGCGGCGTCCCACGCCCGGCGTGTGCACGCCGCAGGCGTTCCCGCAGGGTACGCGCCGGGCTATTCCTCCGCAGGCCGCCTGTCCGGCCTGCAGCCCGCGGTGGCGGGCTGTGCAACGGCTAGCCCGCGGCTGATGAACGTTGCGTCGTACATCGGGTATCCTGGCTTCGCACCACGCCCGGCCCGTGAACGGGCGGGCTATCCCTTGCGCAGGCCGCCGGCGCGGCCTGCAGGACAGCCCGCGCCGGCGGGGCTGTGCCGTGTTTAGCTCGCCGCTTCAGCCACCGGGCGTGGGATGCCACATCAGAACCGTTTCAGTGGCAAAAGTTCATCAGCCGCCGGGCGTGGTCAGCGCCCACACGACTCTTCGTCACACCCGCGGAGGACGTTGACGTGGATCTAAGGGCGCTCCCCATGCTATACTACCCCCGCCGCTCCGCCGCGCCCGCGGGCCGGCACGCCAAGGGAACCGCCTCGTCCGCTCCCCACAGCGCGCCCCGTAACCAGATCGCGGCACAGTTGTTGTATGCACGGCCCACCATGTGGGCCGCACGGCAGCCTTGCGGGACAGGTGCTCTTTGACCGACGCCGAGCTGATCGAACGCCTGAAAGCCTACGACGACGACGCCTACCGCGAGGCGATCGCCCGCTACGGCGACGCGCTCTACCGCTACGTGTACAGTCTCACCGGCGACCCGCACCTCTGCGAGGACGTGGTGGCCGAGACCTACCTGAAGCTGATTGAGTCGATCGGCGCCTACACCTACTACGGCGCGCCCTTCAAGGCCTGGCTGTACCGCATCGCCCACAACCTGGCGGTCAACGCCCTCAAGCGCGCCCGCCGCACGGTGGGCGTGGAGGACATGGATCGGGTGGCGCGGCCGATCACCGACCCGGCGATCCGCATCGTGGACCGGCTGGAGGCGGCCGAGGTGCGCAGCGCGCTGGAGCAATTGACCGAGGAGCAGCGCCAGGTGCTGCTGCTGCGCTTCGCAGCCGGCCAGAGTCCGCGCGAGGTGGCGCAGGTTCTGGAGAAGAGCGAGAACGCGGTCAAACAGCTCCAGTGGCGCGCCCTGCGCGCGCTCGAACGGCTGCTGCCGCCGCGGGACTAGGGCGTATCCGCAACGTAGCAACCCCGCTCGCCTATCGCCGATGGCCGAGCGCCGCGCGTGGAATTGCACGAGGATGGAAGAAGAGTACGCCGGACTGCTAGACGAGTGCCTGGTGCGGCTGGAGGCCGGCGCCTCGGTGGAGGAGTGCCTGGCGGCCTTCCCGCAACAGCGCGCTGCCCTCGAAGGGCCGCTGCGCACGGCGGCGCGCCTGCGCTCCCAAAGCTGGCCCGCGATGCCCGCCACCGCACGTGCCGCCGTGGAGACGCGCGTGACGGACCGCCT
>DATMBA010000081.1:0-1179 GCA_035559635.1 Roseiflexaceae bacterium | reverse complement strand
ATCGCCCCCGGCCCGCCCCACCGGCATCGCCCCCCGGTCCCGCGCCCGTGCGGGAGCCGCCCCACCGGCATCGCCCCCGGCCCGCCCCACCGGCATCGCCCCCCGGTCCCGCGCCCGTGCGGGGGCGTTGCGGTACACATCGCGCCGCTGCATATCATGCCGCACGGTTCCCCCGTCGTATCCGCTGCGCCACGGTCTCGCCGGCGCTATTCGACAACACATCACATCCCCGCCGGACATGCGGTACCATGTTCGCCGGGCCGTGCGACACAGGAGGCAGGGCGATGCACTCACCGATCCGCAGAGGGCGCCGGCGGCTGTTCGCGTTGGGCGCCGCGGGTCTTCATGTCCCACAGCCCCAGGACGAGGTGCTGCCGATCGACAAGTGCAGCCGCCGCATCGCACCGCGCATGCAGAAGGACGGCTACGACGTGCGCTCCATCGAGTTCGCGGGGCCGCACACTGTGCCTCAGGGCTTGTTTGAAAAGCCTCCCGGCTGGGGGGCGCGGGGGCCACAGGCCCCCTCACGCTCCCCTTTTCAAACAGGCTCTCAGGACATCCGCCAGCAGGCGGTGGAATGGCTCATCGGCGGTTGAGCCTTCGTGCATCCGCGCGAGCTGGGCACGATCGAAGCAGTACCCCTTCGGTCGTGCCCAGACACGTTCACTGTTCACCGTTCACCGTTCAGCCGCGCGCCGCGATACAGCACCGCCATCGCCGCTGCCAGCAGCAGCGCTCCAACCAGGCCCTGCGGCCCGAGGCGCTCACCGAACAGCAGCCAAGCCAGCAGCGTGGCGGTGAGCGGCTCCAGCAGCGTGACGATCGTCGCCTCGGTGGCGGCGGTGGTGCGCATGCCCACCAGGAACAGCCCGAAGGCCAGTGCGGTGGGCACCAGCCCCAGATAGGCCAGCAACCCCCAGCCGAGCGGCGGGTAGGCCGCCGTGAGGCCGGTGGGCAGCGCCAGCGCTAGCAGCAGCAACGCGCCGCAGGCGAAGGCGATGCCGTTCACCTGCAGCGGGTGCGCGCTCGCGGCCACCAGCCGGCCGCACACCGTGACGGCGGCGTAGCCGAGCGCCGAGCCGAGCGCGAACAGCACGCCCACGAGCGCCGAGCCCGGCAGCCCGCCCTCCGGTCGCGCGCCCACCAGCAGCGCCGCCCCGGCCAGCGCGCAGACCAGCG
>DATMBA010000080.1:0-13309 GCA_035559635.1 Roseiflexaceae bacterium | reverse complement strand
GGCCTGCGCCGGGCAGGCCCCATCGCCCCCTGCGCAGCAGACCGCGCCCACCGCCGCCCCGGCGCAGGCCACCGCCGCCCCCGCGCCCGCCCAGGCCGTCCCGCAGGAGCTCGTCGTCGGCGCGCCGTCCGACACTTACCGCCTCGACCCGCCGGAGCGGGCGACGCTCGGCATGTACCCGACGAACGCTGGCATCTACGAGTCGCTCGTGCGCGTCACCTCAGATTATCAGGTGGAGCCGCTGCTGGCCACCGAGTGGGAGTTCGTCGAGCCGAACACCTGGCGCTTCAAGCTGCGGCAGGGCGTCACCTTCCACGACGGCCAGCCCTTCACCGCCGAGGCGGTCAGGGTGACAATGGAGCGCATCGCCAAGGCCGGCGGCGGGACGCCGGGCATCGGGCCGGAATCGGTCAAGATTGTGGACGACTACACCGTCGAGATCACGCCCTCGCGCCCCAACCGGCGCCTGATCCAGCAGATCACGCACCCCAACTACAGCATCATCGCGCCTGGCAGCGACCCGACCACCAAACCGGTGGGCACTGGGCCGTTCACGTTCGTCGAGTACGTCAAAGGCGAACGCATCGTCGTCGAGCGCAACCCGCAGTACTGGGGCGAGCCAGCCAAACTGGAGAAGATCACCTTCCGCTTCATCCCGGATGACAACACCCGCGCGCTGGCGCTGAAGGCCGGCGAGGTGCAGCTGATCTACGACGCGCCGCGCGAGTTGACGGCCGACCTGAGCGCCACGCCGGGCCTGCGGGTCGCCACCTCGCCGGTGGGGGCCTATGAGGCGCTCTACGTCAACGCGCACGGCCAGCCGCCGCACGACATCGGGGGTGACCCGCTGGTGCGCGAGGCGATCGCGCTGGCGATCGACAAGCAGAGCATCGTGCGCGACGTGTGGCGCGGCAACGCCGAGGTCAACTCGAGCATGATCCCGGTGCGCATCCTGGGCGAGGCGGCGAGCATGGTTAAGGGGCCGCCCTTCGACCCGGAGCGGGCGAAGCAGCTGCTGGAGCAGGCCGGCTGGGTGGACGGTGACGGCGACGGCATCCGCGAGAAGGACGGCCGCAGGCTCAGCCTGGTCATGGTCGTCGGCTTCCCCACCCCGGAGATCCACCGCCCGATGCCCGAGGTGGTGCAGGCGCAGCTGAAGGCGGTTGGCGTCGAGCTGACGATCGAGACGACGCCCGACACCGCCAGCTACGAGGACCGGCTCAAGGCCGGGACCGGCGACCTGTGGGCGGAGATCGGCAACCAGAACGACGCCAACCCGTGCTTCCTGCCGGACCTGCTGTTCTATAGCAAGGTACCGCCCGGCGAGGAGTCCGGCGACTACGCGCGGCTGTTCGCGCCGGGCGCCGCCTTCGACGCCGCGATCGAGACGTGCCGCTCCGCTGTCAGCACTGAGGAAGTCACCAAGGCGGCCGCCGAGGCGATGCGGATCATTATTGACGAGGAGCATATCGTCATCCCGATCGCCGGCATCTTCCGCATCTATGCGCTGCAGGACACGGTGCAGGGCTTCGAGCCGCACGCCTCGCGCACCAATCAGCGTTGGGACAGTGTGTTCATGGCGGCAGGATCGAGCTAGGGGAGGGTCCACGGGAGGCTGCGCCCTCCCGTGAAAACCCACCCTCACAATCACTGGTGGGGGCTGCGGGGAGGGCCTGGCCCTCTCCGCTGTCTGGAGCCATCGCATGAACAGGTATATCGTGCGCCGGCTGCTGCTGCTGGCGCCGGTATGGATCGGCATCACACTGCTGGCGTTCGTGCTGGGGCGCCTGGCGCCGGGGGATCCGGCACGCCTGATCGCCGAGCAGCAGATCGACGGCCCGCCCACCGCCGCGCAGATCGAGCAGGTCCGCCGTGAGTCCGGCCTGGCCGACCCGCTGCCGATCCAGTACCTGCGCTGGGTGGGGAACGCGCTGCGCGGCGACCTGGGGCGGTCGTTCAAGACCGGCGGCCCGGTCTTAGGCGAGCTGGCCGGGCGATTCCCGGCCACGCTGCAGCTCGCCCTGTGCGCCATGCTCGTCGGCACCGGTATCGCGCTGCCGCTCGGCGCGTTGGCCGCCGTGCGGCGTGGCTCCGCCGTGGATCAGGCGTCGCAGTTGGTGGCGCTCGCCGGCGCGTCGCTGCCCGGCTTCTGGCTGGCCTTCCTGCTGATCATCCTTTTCGCCGTGGAGCTGCGGCTCCTGCCGGTGGCCGGCCGTGGCACGCCGCAGCATCTGGTGCTGCCGGCCTGCGCGCTGGGCTTCGGCATGGCGGCGCCGCTGACGCGCCTCACGCGCTCCAGCATGCTCGAGGTGCTGGGCGAGGATTACATCCAGACAGCGCGCGCCAAGGGGCTGCGCGAGCGGACGGTGGTGGTCCGGCACGCCCTGCGCAACGCGCTCATCCCGGTGGTCACCGTGGCCGGGATGAGCTTCGGGCATCTGCTGGGCGGCGCCGTGATCGTCGAGACGGTCTTCGCCTGGCCGGGCGTGGGCAAGTTCATCGTGGACGGCATCCTGGCCCGCGATTACCCGTTGATCCAGGGGTACGTGCTGTTCATGGGCACGGTCTTCGTGTTGATCAACCTAGCGGTGGATGTGCTCTATGTCTGGATCGACCCGCGGGTGCGGCTGGCCGGCGGGCGCGAGGTGCGCTATGGCCCAGCCTGACTACACCCGGCCGCTCGCGGCGCATCCGCCGGGCCACGAGGAGGCGCCGGCCGCCGTCGAGCTGCCCACCGCCAGGCCCAGGCGGGTCTTCGGCACACGCCCGCTCGGCTGGACGGTCTGGCTCGGGGCGGCGCTCGTGGCGGCCTTCGTCCTGCTGGCCGCCGCGGCGCCCGTGCTGGCGCCGAACGACCCCACCGCGCTCCACCCGGCGCAGGCGCTGGCCCCGCCCGGCCCGGAGTTCCCGCTGGGGACGGATAACCTGGGGCGCTGCATCCTCAGCCGGCTGCTGTACGGCTCGCGCTACTCGCTCAGCACCGCCGCGCTGGCGGCCGCACTGATCACGGCGGTCGGCGTGACCCTCGGGGCGCTCAGCGGGTACTATGGCGGACCGCTGGACAGCCTGCTGATGCGTATCGTCGACGTGCTGCTGGCGTTCCCGAGCCTGGTGGTGGCCCTGGCGATCGCCGGCGTCCTCGGCCCCAGCATCGTCCACGCCATGCTGGGCCTGGTGAGCGTCTGGTGGGTGGGGTACGCGCGGGTGGTGCGCGGGTTGGTGCTCACGGTGCGCGAGCGGCCCTACGTCGAGTCCGCCCGCGCGATCGGGGTGAGCGACGCCCGCACGCTCTGGCGGCACATCCTGCCGAACGTGGTGCCGCCGGTGATCGTGCTGGCGACACTGGAGATGGGCCAGCTGATTCTGGCGATCGCCGGGCTGAACTTCCTGGGCCTCGGCGCCCAGCCGCCGACGCCCGAGTGGGGCGCGATGCTCAACGAGGGGCGGCCGTTCCTGCAGATCGCGCCCCAGCTGATGATCTACCCGGGCCTGGCGATCAGCCTGGTGGTGCTGGGCTTCAACCTGCTCGGCGACGGCCTGCGCGATGCCCTCGACCCTCGCCTGCGAGTCTAGGGGCGGGCCCAGGAGGGTTGCCCTCCCGGAAACACCCTTTACGATGGTGCAGGCCGGGCCTGCGCACATTTAGTGCCTATCCGACTATCGTTGGGAGGGGGCAGGGGAGGGCAAAGCCCTCCCCTGAAACCCCGCCCTATCCGGGTAATCCGGATAGGCACTTAGTGGTACAATAGGCGCCAGCCGGTGAGCGCAGCGAGGCTGGCATGGCGCCATCGATCGCCACAACCGTCCGGCGGCGGCGTATCGCTGTCCAGGGCATCGTCCAGGGCGTGGGCTTCCGGCCGTTCGTCTACGGCCAGGCGCTGCGTTGCGGCCTGGCGGGCTTTGTGCTGAACGACAGCGCCGGGGTGACGATCGAGGTCGAGGGGGCGCACGAGGCGCTGGCGGCCTTCGAACGCGCCCTGCGTGCGGCGGCGCCGCCGCTGGCCCGCGTCGACTCGATCGCCGTGGAGGAGGTGCCGCCGCGCGGCGAGACGGTCTTCGCCATCGCTCACAGCCGCGCCGGCCCCGAGCGGCGCACCCTCATCGCGCCCGACACGGCCACTTGCGAGGACTGCCTGCGCGAAGTGCTCGACCCGGCCGACCGGCGCTACCGCTACCCCTTCACTAACTGCACTAACTGTGGCCCGCGCTTCACGATCGTCCAGGATGTGCCCTACGACCGGGAGAAGACCACCATGCGGGTCTTCCCGATGTGCGATTCCTGCCGCGCTGAGTACGAGAACCCGCTGGACCGCCGCTTCCACGCGCAGCCGAACGCCTGCCCGGCCTGTGGGCCTGCGCTGGAATTGCAGATTGCAGATCGTAGATTGCAGCTTGAGATCCCGCAACCTGCAACCTGCGATCTGCGATCTGCCCCCCGGGATCCGATCGATGCAGCGGCGTATTATCTGGCCAGGGGCGCCATCCTGGCGATCAAGGGGCTGGGCGGCTACCATCTGGCCTGCGACCCGTGCGATACTGAGGCGGTGGCGCGGCTGCGGCAGCGCAAGCGCCGCGAAGCCAAGCCCTTCGCGCTGATGGCCGCCGACCTGGAGGAGGCGCGCCGGCTCTGTGCGGTGAGCGACGCCGAGGCGGCCCTGCTCCTCTCGCGCCGGCGCCCGATCGTGCTGCTGCGGCGCGCCCCCGGCTGCGTCCTCGCACCCGATGTGGCGCCGGGGTACGATACGCTGGGGGTGATGCTGCCCTACACCCCGCTCCACCACCTGCTGCTGCGGGCCTTCGCGGCCGCATCCGGCCCCGCGCGCCCGGCGGCGCTGGTGATGACCAGCGGCAACCTGAGCGACGAGCCGATCGCTTACCGCGACGACGACGCCCGCGCGCGCCTGGCGCCGATCGCCGATGGCACCCTTGCGCACAACCGCGCCATCCACATGCGCTGCGACGACTCGGTCTCGCGCATCGTCGCCGGCGGCGAACAGTTGGTCCGCCGCTCGCGCGGCTACGCGCCCGAGCCGATCCCGCTGGCGTTCGCCTGCCCCGTCCCGCTGCTGGCCTGCGGCGGCCACCTCAAGAACACCTTCTGCCTCGGCAAGGGCAAGCAGGCGTTCGTCAGCCACCACATCGGCGACCTGGACAACCTGGAGACGCTGCAGTCGTTCCGCGAGGGGATCGCGCACTTCCAGCGGCTCTTCGACATCTCCCCCGAGGCCGTCGCCCACGATATGCACCCCGACTACGCCTCGACGCGCTTCGCGCTCGAAATGCAGCATGCAAAATGCAGCAAGCAGCATGCACCGTGCGAGGTGCAACATGACCACGACGATGGCGCAGGGAGTGCATGCTCCATTGTGCATGCTCCATTGTGCATTCCTGTTCAACATCACCACGCCCACATCGCCAGCGTGCTGGCCGAGCACGGGATCGAGGGGCCGCTGATCGGTGTAGCGGCCGATGGGACGGGCTACGGGACGGATGGCGCCATCTGGGGCTGCGAGGTCATGGCCGCGGACCTGTGCGGCTTCGAGCGGCTGCTCCACCTGGCCTACGTGCCGCTGCCCGGCGGCGAGCAGGCGGTGCGCCAGCCGTGGCGGATGGCGGCCGCCTGTCTATCGCAGACCTACGGCGCGGCCTTCGAGGAGTTGGAGATCCCCTTCGTGCGCCAGCTGGACCGCCGCTGGCGCGCGCTGGCGCAGATGATCGCGCGCGGGATCAACAGCCCGCCGACCTCCAGCCTGGGCCGGCTGTTCGACGCCGTGGCGGCGCTGCTCCTCATCCGCGGCGAGGTGCAGTACGAGGGCCAGGCGGCGATCGAGCTGGAGATGCTGGCCGAGCCGAGCGAGGAGCTCTACCCGTTCGCGATCGGCGACGGGCGGCCAGCCACACTCGACGCGGCGCCGCTGATCCGCGCGATCGTCGAGGACCTGCGGCGCCGCGTGCCGGCCCCGTGCATCGCCGGCCGCTTCCACCGCACCATGGCTGAGTTGCTGGCGGCGGCCTGCGTGCGGGCCCGCGAGATCACCGGGCTGCGCGCCGTCGCGCTCAGCGGCGGATCGTTTCAGAACCGGCTGCTGCTCGAGCGGCTGGTGGCGCGGCTCGAGGAGCTGGGCTTCCAGGTGTACCTCAACCGGCGCGTCCCACCCAACGACGGCGGCCTGAGCTTCGGCCAGCTCGCCGTGGCTGCGGCGCAACTCAGACAGAAAGGAGCAGGGGCATGATCACGCTCGAGCTCACGTCCGAGGAGGCTGGGATGCTGTTCTTCACCCTCGAGAGCTACCTCACCGACCTGCGCGGCGAGCTCCGGGAGACCGATAGCCGCGACTACCGCGCAGGCCTGAAGCAGCGGGAGGCGTTCCTCAAGAAGCTGCTGCAGCAGCTGCAGGCGCAGGGCGCCGAGCCCCTCCCGGTGATGGCGGCCCGCTAATGCGAGCGTCCCGCCGATCAGACGTGGTTTCGCTGCGTGGCTGCCAGCTTGACCGTCTGGGGAGGCTCGGTGGGGCGAAGCCCCTCCCAAAAATGGTTTCATGGGGGCCGCAGGCCCCCACACTCCCATGCGGCTACCCTTACAAAATAGGCGCGCGAAAGCCCACACCTTTTAGGGGTGGAATGAAGCGCGTTACAGTGTGGGGAGGCTCGGTGGGGCGAAGCCCCTCCAAAAAGAGTTTCTGTGGGGGCCTATGGCCCCTACACCCCCATGCACGTTCGCGCCGACTCTTAAGGACGCGCGAACCTTGTCTTAGGAGCGATGATATGTGCCTGGGCATCCCCGGCCAGATCGTGGAGTTCGTGGACGAGGCCAACCACATCGCCAGGGTGAATGTCTCCGGCGTCCGGCGCAATGTGAACGTGGCGCTGGTGCGCGAGGAGGGCATCGCGCCGGGGGACTGGGTGCTGATCCACGTCGGCTTCGCGATGAGCAAGATCGACGAGCGCGAGGCGCAGGAGACGCTCGCCCTGTTGCGCCAGATGGGCGAGACATACACCGACGAGCTGCGGATGCTCCAGCAGAGCCAGATCGAGTGAGAGCTAATCAGCGCATCAGCGGTCCAGGCGCGCTGAGCCGCTGCGAGGCCAAGGAACGAGGGATAGCAGCCGATGACAGGCGAGGAACTGCGCGAGCTGGTGCGGATGCGGTTCGAGCACAGCATGGCGGTGCCCGAGGCGTTCTTCGCCGCCGAGGCCACCCGGATCGCCGAGGCGTGCTGGGCGATGGCGCGACGCTTCCACGCCGGCGGGCGGCTGCTGGCCTTCGGCAACGGCGCCTGGGCTACCGACGCTCAGCACGTCGCGGTCGAGTTCGTTCACCCGGTGATCGTCGGCAAGCGTGCCCTGCCGGCCCTGGCGCTGACCAACAATAGCGCGGCGCTCAGCCACACACGTGGCGACGGCACCCCCTTCGCGCGCCAGCTCGCCACCCTGGCCCGCCAGCAGGATATCGCCATGGGCCTCTCACCGGACGGCTGGTGTGCCAACGTGCTGGACGCGCTCCGGGTGGCGCGGCGCGCGGGGCTGCTTACTCTTGCGCTGGCCGGTGGCGACGGCGGGCCGCTCGCCAGGGCCGACCTCGACTACTGCTTCGTCGTCCCGGCGCAGGATCCGCTGGCGGTGCAGGAGACCCACGAGACGCTCTACCACGTGCTTTGGGAGTTGGTGCATGTCTTCTTCGAGCACGAAGGACTGCTGAAGGCAGAAGGCTGTGTGGTGGACGATGGGCGCTGAGCGATGCCAGGATGACCGCTGTGTCACATGTGCCGATCAGGCGCTGCGCGCCACGGTGCTGCAGATCCACGAGGCCGGGCTGGCGCTGGTGGCCCTGGCGGACGAAACGGTTGAAATTGACATAACACTCGTGGATGACATAGCGCCGGGCGACCAGGTGCTGGTGCATGGCGGCGTGGCGATCGCACGGTTGTAGGGCTGCTGTGCGATCTTGGCGGTGCGATTCGTGAATGCGTCATCTGCAATCTGCAATCTGCAATCATGAGTGAAGGCTCCGAGTACGATCGGCTGTTCTACCCGTTCCTCTTCGCCGGGGGTGTGGCGCGCGCCGAGGATGTGCTGGCGCAGGTGCGCGACTCGACGCTGGCGAAATGCCGCGAGGTGGTGGCGCTGCGGCGAGCCACGCTGGAGCAGTACGGCGAACGGATCGTCGCGGCCGGGGTGGCGATGGCGCGCGCCTTCGCGGCCGGGGCCACGCTGCTGGCCTTTGGCAACGGTGGCAGCAGCACCGACGCGCAGGACCTGGTGGCGGAGCTGGCCGACCCGCCCTTCCCCGGCTGCCGGCCGCTGCCCGCGATCGCGCTGACCAGCGACGTCGCGGTGGTGACAGCGGTCGGCAACGACGTCGGCTTCGACAACGTCTTCGCCCGCCAGGTGATCGCCTTCGGGCGGCCCGGCGACATCGCCTTTGGGATCTCGACCAGCGGCAGCTCGGCGAATGTGCTGGCGGCCCTCGAGCAGGCCAAGAAGCAAGGGCTGCTGACGGTCGCGCTCGCCGGGTACGACGGCGGCAGGGCCGCGCGCTCGCCGGCCGTGGATCACTGCATCGTCGCGCCAAGCGACCATGTCCCGCGCATCCAGGAGGCCCAGGCGACGGTGTATCACGCGTTAGTGGAGGTGGTCTTCACTGTGCTCAGGGAGGGCCAGCGAGGGCTCGGCCCTCCCTGAGATCCTCCTCCCACGAGGGCGTCGTATGAAATACGTAGACGAGTACCGCGACCCCGATCTCGCCCGCGCTCTGGCCGCCGAGATCGCCCGGCTCAGCGCGGGCCGCTCGCTCAAGCTGATGGAGGTCTGCGGCGGGCACACCCACACGATCTACAAGCACGGCATCGAGGATCTGCTGCCGCGCACTATCGACCTGGTCCACGGCCCCGGTTGCCCGGTGTGCGTGCTGCCGATGGGCCGGGTGGACGACGCGATCGCCATCGCGCGCACGCCGGGGGTGATCTTCACCACCTTTGGCGACATGATGCGCGTGCCCGGCTCTAGCGGCAGCCTGCTGGACGCCAGAGCCGACGGCGCCGACGTGCGCTTCGTCTACTCGCCGCTCGATGCGCTCAAGCTCGCCCGCCAGCACCCCGAGCGCGAGGTCGTTTTCTACGCCATCGGCTTCGAGACCACCGCGCCCTCCACCGCTGTCACGCTCCTGCGCGCGCAGGCCGAGGGGGTGCGCAATTTCTCGGTCTTCTGCAACCATGTGACGATCATCCCGGCTATCAAGGCCATCCTGGACTCGCCCGACCTGCGGTTGGACGGCTTCGTCGGCCCCGGCCACGTCAGCATGGTGATCGGGCTGCGGCCCTACCAGTTCATCGCACGCGAGCACCATAAGCCGGTCGTCATCTCCGGCTTCGAGCCGCTCGACATCATCCAGTCGGTTCGTATGATCGTGCAGCAGATCGCCGAGGGGCGCGCGGAGGTGGAGAACCAGTACGGGCGGGTGGTACGCCCGGAGGGCAACCGCAGGGCGTTGGAGGCGATGGCGCGCACGATGGAGCTGCGCCCGTTCTTCGAGTGGCGCGGGCTGGGATTCATCACCCACAGCGCGCTCAGGCTGCGGCCGGAGTTCGCCCCCTGGGACGCCGAGTTGCGCTTCGCGGTGCCAGGCATCCGCGTGGCGGACCCGAAGGCCTGCCAGTGTGGCGAGGTGCTCAAGGGGGTGATCAAGCCCTGGGAATGCAGGGTCTTCGGCACGGCCTGCACCCCCGAGACGCCGATCGGCACCTGTATGGTCTCCTCCGAGGGGGCCTGCGCGGCCTACTTCAACTACGGCCGCTTCTCGCTGGCCGCCGAGCGGGCCCGCCTCCCGGCGATCGACCTGCGGCCGTAGGCCGCTCGCCCGCGCAGCAGGAGGGCGGGAGGCCCAGGCCCCCGAAAAGAATCCCTGGGGAGTCCTTTGGAGGGGCACAGCCTCTCCGTGGAGGCGTGGGAGCAGCCCTCCGCAGCGCTCCTATGAGGACGCGATGAGCAATAATGATGACCGCGCCGGCGCGGTGCTGGCGAAGATCGAGCGGGTGCGCCGGCGCCGGCGCAACACGTTCTACCTGCGCGATGAGCACGTCACCCTGAGCCACGGCAGCGGCGGCAAGGCCACCCACAACCTGATCGAGGGGGTCTTCGCCCCCGCCTTCGCCAACCCCGTGCTCGACCGCATGGACGACTCTGCGATTTTGGATGTTGAATCGTCGGTTGTGGAGAAGGGAGATCCATCCCCAATCCCCAATCCCCAATCCCCAATCGGCAAGCTGGCGTTCACCACGGACTCGTACGTGGTCTCGCCGCTGTTCTTCCCCGGCGGCGACATCGGCAGCCTGGCGGTGCACGGCACGGTCAACGACCTGGCGATGGCCGGGGCCGAGCCGCTGTACCTGTCGGCCGGCTTCGTCCTGGAGGAGGGGCTGCCGATCGCCGACCTGCGCCGCATCGTTGAGTCGCTGGCGGCGGCGGCCAAGGCGGCCGGCGTGGCGGTCGTCGCCGGGGACACCAAGGTGGTCCAGCGTGGCAAGGCCGACGGGCTGTTCATCACCACGGCCGGCGTCGGCCTGGTGCGCGCGCCCTGGCCGATCGGCCAGGCACACGCCCGGCCGGGGGACGCGGTGCTGCTCAGTGGCCCCATCGGGGACCACGGCATCGCGATCATGCTGGCGCGTGAGGCGCTGGACATCGAGGCGGACGTGCGCAGCGACAGCGCGCCGCTGCACACGCTGGTGGCTGCGCTGCTGGCCGCGGCCGGTCCCTCCGTCCACTGCCTCAAGGACCCGACGCGCGGCGGCGTGGCGACGGCGCTGAACGAGATCGCGCTGGCCGCCGAGGTCTCGATCGCGCTCGACGAGCACGCCATCCCAGTGCGCCCGGAGGTGCGTGGCGCCTGCGAGATCTTGGGGCTGGATCCGCTGACGATCGCCAACGAGGGCAAGCTGCTGGCGATCGTCGCGCCGGAGTCGGCGGATGTGGCGCTGGCTGCCATGCGCGCCCACCCGCTCGGCGCCGAGGCGGCGATCGTCGGCGAGGTGCGCGCCGAGCCGCAGGCGATGGTCTTCCTGCGCACCGACATCGGCGGCACTCGCGTGCTCGACATGCTGGTCGGCGACCCGCTGCCGCGCATCTGTTGAGCGCCGGCGGCGCCGGGGTTCCACCGGGGATGTTTTTCCGGGCGGGCCGGCCCGCCCGGCCCCGCCTACCAAGCAGCGGAGATCTTCATGACCCTTCCGGATCCCACGCGCCCGTGGCCGGCGTCGGTCTTCCCCGGCATCCTCTTCGGCGCCGATTACAACCCCGAGCAGTGGACGCCCGCCATGGGCTACGCCGGCGAATCGGTCTGGCTCGAGGACATGCGCCTGATGCGCGCGGCGGGGGTCAACGTCGCCACCGTCGGCGTCTTCAGTTGGGCCGAGCTCGAGCCGGGCGAGGGCAGGTTCGCCTTTGGCTGGATGGACCGCCTGCTGGACCTGCTGGCGGAGAACGGCATCCGCGCCTGCCTCGGCACCGCCACCGCCGCCCAGCCGGCCTGGCTCTCGCAGGCCTACCCGGACGCACTGCCGGTGGACGAGGACGGCCGGCGGCGGCGCCACGGCGGGCGTATGAACTTCTGCCCCACCAGCCCGGACTTCCGCCGCCTGGCGCAGCGGCTCGCCCGCGCGCTCGCCGAGCGCTACCACGACCACCCGGCCCTGCTGATCTGGCACGTCAGCAACGAGTACGGGCCGCACTGCTTCTGCGAGCGCTGCGCGGAGCGCTTCCGCGCCTGGCTGCAGGCGCGTTACGGCACACTCGAGGCGCTCAACGCCGCCTGGGTCACCCCCTTCTGGAGCCACACCCTCACCGCCTGGGAGCAGGTCGAGCCGCCACTCCAGATCGGCGAGCGCAGCATGCAGGGCCACCTGCTGGACTACCAGCGCTTCATGTCGGACATGAACCTGGAGTGCTACCGGGGCGAGGCCGCCGTGCTGCGCGAGGTGACCCCCGGCGTGCCGGTGATGACGAACTTCCACGGGCTGATCAAGGGGCTGGACTACGCCTCCTGGGCGCCGCATCTGGACATCGTCGCCTGGGACTCGTACCCGGCCAAAGGCGAGCCGCCCGCGCACGTGGCCTTTCGCCACTCGATCATGCGCGGCCTGCGGCGCGGCCAGCCCTGGCTGCTGCTGGAGCAGACGCCAAGCCAGACGCAGTGGCGGCCGTACAACCCGCTCAAGCGCCCCGGCGAGATGCGCCTGCAGAGCTACCAGGCGCTGGCCCATGGGGCGGACAGCGTGATGTTCTTCCAGTGGCGCCAGTCGCGCGGGTCGGCGGAGATGCATCACGGCGCCATCGTCAGCCACGCGGCGAGCGACCGCACGCGGGTGTTCCGCGAGGTGGCGGCGCTGGGCGCGGAGCTGCGCGCGCTCGGCACGCAGACACTCGGCGCGCGCGTGCCGGCCGAAGTGGCGCTGCTGTTCAGTTGGCCGAGTTGGTGGGCGGTGGAGTACCAGCCAGGGCTGAGCGCCGGGATCCGGTACCTCGAGGAGACGACGCGCACGTTCGCGGCGCTGTGGGCGCACAATATCGCGGTGGACGTGGTGGACCCGGACGCGCCGCTGGAGGGGTATAAGCTGGTGGTGGCGCCGCTGCTGCACATGGTCAGCGAGGCACAGGCCGCGGCGATCGAGGGCTATGTGGCGGGCGGCGGCGCCTTCCTCACCACCTTCTTCAGCGGGATCGTCGGCGAGGACGGGCGCGCCTGGCTGGGCGGATCGCCGGGACCGCTACGCCGGACGCTCGGGGTCTGGGTAGAGGAGGTGGATCCGCTGCTGCCGGGGGAGGCCAACCGCCTGTGCGCGGCGGACGAGGGGCTGGCGCTGGAGGGCGCGTGCGACCTGTGGTGCGAGGTGGTGCACCTCGAAGGGGCGCGGGCGCTGGCCGTCTTCGGCGAGGACTTCTACGCCGGGCGCCCGGCCCTCACCGAGCACCGCTTCGGCGAGGGCCGGGCCTACTATCTAGCCACACGCCCCGAGGCCGCGCTGCTCGAGCGCCTGATGGGGCAAGTGGCCGCGGCCGTGGGCATCCGCCCGCCGCTCGTCGCGCCCGCGGGCGTCGAGGTGGTGCAGCGGCGTGGCGCGGACAGCGCGTTCATCTTCGTGCTGAACCACCACGCCGCCGAGCAGACGGCGGCGCTGCCAGAGGCGATGCGTGACCTGCTGAGCGGCGCGGTGCATCAGGGAGAGATCCGGCTCGCAGGGCGCGGGGTGGCGATCCTCGTGCCGGAGGCCTAGAGCATCGGGCACGTCTGCGGGGGGAGGCGCGGCGGGGCGTA
>DATMBA010000079.1:0-1164 GCA_035559635.1 Roseiflexaceae bacterium | reverse complement strand
CGGGCGTGGTGCGGAGCCGGGGACGGTGACGGCGCCCTATGAATGGGTTGGGCTACGTCAACGTCTGTAGGTATCCACTCACGCTATGCTACACTACTGGCTCAGCCGTCACGCAGGATAGGGTTGGGACTTCCCACCCCTACCCGAAGGAGCGACCGCCATGATCGCCCGCATCTGGCACGGATGGACCACCCCGGCGAACGCGGATGCCTACGCGTCGCTGCTGAAGACAGAAGTCCTCCGGTATGGGAGAGTCAGGGAGGACTTCGCCTCGCCCTGACACCCTCGCACCAAACCGGAAGGTGTGTAGGAAGCTCTGTAGCGGCGCTCGAGGAGGCGCCACTATGTCCGATCGGTCCTTCCGCCGCGCGCGCGCGGCCATCCTGCTGGCGCTGGCGGCCGCGCTGCTGGCCGTGGCCGCGCCCTCGCTGCTGTGGGCCTATCACCTGGACCGCGCCGGCGCGCTGCTGGAGCGCGGGCTGGCCTGGCCCCAGCCGCGCCTGGCGGACGCGCTGCCCACTGTACGAGACCCGCGCGCACTGGACGAGGCGCGCGCGCACCTGGCGCAGGCCCAACGCTGGCGGCCGGACCACCCGCACGCCTACCGCCTCGCCGGCCACGCCGCGCTGGCCCGCGGGGACTGGCCCGCCGCCGTGCGCGCGTTGGAGGCGGCCCGCGCCCGTGCCCCACGCCACCCGCTGATCGCCTGGGAGACCGGGCTGGCTTACGAGCAATTCTGGCGCGCCGCACCCGCAGACAGCGCCGCCCACACGCATATGGTCGCCTCCTGGCGCGCAGCCGGACTCACCGGCGCCGCACTGCGCGCCCGCGGCGACGAGGCCCTGGCTCTTGGCCACGACCCGCAGCCCTGGTATGCACGCGCCGCGGCCCTGCAGGATACGCCGTGAGCGAGGTTACTGTCAGGGAGGGCCTGGCCCTCCTGGCTCTCCCTGACAGAACCCTCACGCGAAAACCCCCACCGTTTCCGGGTGGGAGTCATCACGATACCCCCTCGTAGCCCCTGTCATCCTTCTCTCATCGCCCTCCCATTCTCAACAGGCGCCTGTCATCTCTAGAATATGTGATAGACGTCCAGGCACTGCGCGCACAACTGCTTCGCGATCAGGAGGGTGGAACATGATGCCACAGAGTCCCCCGGCGCAG
>DATMBA010000078.1:0-2535 GCA_035559635.1 Roseiflexaceae bacterium | reverse complement strand
CGCTGCGCCCGGCGCCCTTGGGGGGGCCAGGGAGGGCCAGCCCTCCCTGAATCACCCACTGGGAGGGCCTGGGAGGGCTACGCCCTCCCAGAAAACCATCCCATCTCCGCTGGACGTGTGCGCGCAGCGTATGAGAGAGGCATATGCTCTTCCGTAACCCGGACTACCTGGCCCTGCTGGCGCTGCTGCCGCTGATGGTGGCGGTGTGGCTGCTGCGCCGCGGGCGCGTGCCGGGGTCGGCGCTGGCCCTGCGCCTGCTGATCGTCGGGCTGCTGGCACTGGCCCTGGCCGACCCGCTGCTGCCCGGCGCTGCGCCGTCCCAGGCGCTGCTCGTGCTGGCGGTGGACCAGTCGGACAGCCTGGGCGAGGCGGGCAAGGCGGCGCTGCGCGACCGGGCGAACCGGCTGGCGCGGGCGCACGCCGGGCCGGTGCAGGTGATCTACTTCGGCGCCGACGTGGCCGCCGAGGCTGCCAACCCGGCCGCCGCCGGAAGGCCGCGCCCGGACGGCTCGGACATCGCCGGGGCGCTGCGCGCTGCGCGCGGCATGCTTGGCCCGGCCGGCGGGCGGGTGGTGCTGCTCTCGGACGGCCTGCAGACTGAGGGGGACGCTCTGGCGGAGGCGCGCGCGCTGGCCGCCGCTGGCGTGCCGGTGGACACGGTGAGCTACCAGGCGCCGGGGCGGCCCGAGGTGTGGGCCGAGGCGATCGAGGCGCCGCGCACCCTGCGCGAGGGCGAGCAGTTCACCGTCACGATCGTGGTGCGCAGCACCGCCGCCGCCGAGGCCACGCTCGAGCTAGTGGCCGGCGACCGGCCGCTGCTCTCGCAGCAGGTGCAGCTCGCGCCGGGGGAAAACCGCTTCCCCTATACCAACACCGCCGGCCGGGCTGGTGTTCTGGGGCTGCGCGCCAGCGTGACAGCGCGGCCGGACACGCTGGCGCGCAACAACAGCGCGGCCGCCACAGTGCTGGTGGCCCCGGCGCCGCGCGTGCTGCTGGTGGCCGAGCAGTCGCGCCAGGCCACCACGCTGCGGGGCGCGTTGCGAGACGCGGGTGTGCTAGCCGAGCTGCTCGAGCCCACCGCGCTGCCGGCGCAACTCTCGGCACTGGAGGCCTACGAGGCGGTGGTGCTGGTGGATGTGCCGGCCGGGGCCTTCACGCTGGACCAGATGGCGGCGCTGCGCGAGTTCGTGCGCAGCGAGGGGCGCGGCCTGCTGGCCACCGGCGGGCGCTCCAGCTTCACCCTCGGCGCCTACAAGGACACGCCGCTCGAGGAGGTGCTGCCGGTGGCCATGACCCCGCCGCCGCGCCCGGAGCGCGCCGACGTGACCCTGCTGCTGATCATCGACCAGTCGGCCAGTATGGGGCCGGAGACCGGCACGTCCAAATTCAACATGGCCAAGGAGGCCGCCATCCTGGCCACCGAGTCGCTGAACGAGGAGGACCGCATCGGCGTGCTGGCCTTCGACGTCAGCCAGAGCTGGGCGGTGGAGTTCCAGCGGCTCGGCTCCGGCCTGGGGCTGGCCGAGGTCCAGAGCCGGATCGGCACGCTGCCGCTGGGCGGCGGCACCGACATCTACGGCGCGCTGGAGGTGGGCCTGCCGGCTCTGGCCGCGCAGCCCGGCCAGGTGCGCCACGCGGTGCTGCTCACCGACGGGCGCTCGTTCACGGACGAGCGCGACCTGTACCGCGCTCTGATCGATGAGGCCCGCGCGCGCAATATCACCCTCTCGGCGATCGCGATCGGCAGCGACGCCGACACCGAGCTGCTCTCGCAGCTGGCCCAATGGGGTGCCGGCCGTTATCACTTCGCCGAGACGCCGGAAGACATCCCACGCCTGACACTGCTGGAGAGTGAGATCGCGCGCACGGAGCCGCAGGTGGAGGGCGTGTTCCGCGCCGAGCAGGCCCAGCCGCACCCGGTGCTGCGCAGCTACGCCCCGGACCAACTGCCGCAGCTCGGCGGCTACGTGGCCACCTCGCTCAAGCCGGAGGCCGAGCTGGTGCTGCAGTCCCCCGAGGGCGACCCGGTGCTGGCCACCTGGCAGTACGGCCTGGGGCGTGCCGTGGCCTGGACGCCGGGCGTGGAGGCCCCCTGGGCGCCGGACTGGTCCAACTGGCCGGAGTACGGGCAGTTCTGGGCCTCGATCATCCGCTATACACTGCCCGAGCCGGACAGCGGCCCGCTGCAGGTGCGGGTGACGCCCAACGGCGACACGGTGACGGTGACGGCCGACGCGGTGGCGCCGAGCGGCGAGCCGCTGGACCTGGCGGACACCGAGGCGACGATCACACTGCCGGATGGCACGGCACGCCAGATCGTGCTGGCGCAGAGCGCGCCCGGCCGCTACACGCAGGAGGTGGCGCTGCCCGCCGATGGGCCGTACGCAGTGGAGGTGCGCCAGCGGACGAGCCGGCAGGAGCGCAGCGCGAGCGCCGGCTACGTGCAGCGCTACCCGGCTGAGTACGTGCCGCCGGCGGACGAGAGCGCGGCCCGCGCTGGCCCGGAGCTGCTGGCTGCGATCAGTACGGCCACCG
>DATMBA010000077.1:0-6432 GCA_035559635.1 Roseiflexaceae bacterium | reverse complement strand
TCCGCTACACCGCCGCTATCACCAACAGCGGCGCGGCCGATGCCACCGGCGTCAGCCTCGACGTCACGCTCGACCCGAACACATCGCTGGTACCCGGCTCCACGCGCATCAGCCCGCTGGCCTTCGCCGACCGCTACTCGGCGGTGGCCGGCGCGCCACGCACCGTCGCTGCCCCCGGCCTGCTGGCGAACGACACCGCCACCCCCGCGCCCACGGCCGTGGCCGAGACGAAGCCTACCGCCGCCGGCGGCTCGGTGACGATCGCGGCAGACGGCAGCTTCACCTACACACCCCCTGCCGGCTTCTCCGGCCCGGACACCTTCAGCTATACCGCGACGAACTCGCTCGGCAACGACACCGCCGTGGTGACCGTCACCCCTGAGGCGGCCCCGGCCATCGCCAGCACCATCCCCGCCAGCGGCGCGGCCGATGTACCCGCCAACAGCACAATCACGGTCACCTTCGACGAGCCGGTCGAGGCCTCCGCCAGCTCGTTTACCATCGCCTGCGGCGGCCCGAACCTGCCCTACGCGCTCTCAGCCTCGCCCGCCGCGTCCTTCACCCTCGACCCGGCGGCAGACCTGCCGGTATCCGCCACTTGCACCGTCACGGTGGTCGCCACCCAAGTGGCCGACACCGACCCGCTCGACCCGCCGGACGCGATGGCGGCCGACTACACCTTCAGCTTCACCACCACCGACCCGGCACCCGAGGTCGCGAGCACCAGCCCCGTGAGCGGCGCGACCGGCGTGGCAACCGACGCGAACATTACCGTCACCTTCAGCGAGAGCGTGAGCGTCACGGGCAGCGCCTTCGCGATCGAGTGCCCGGCCGGCAGCCCGGTGGCCTTCGTCAACACCACCGGCAGTGGCCCGGCCACCAGCTTCACCCTCGACCCGACCAGCGACCTGCCGGCCGGGACGGCCTGCACCGTGACAGTGGCGGCCGCCCAGGTGAGCGACCAGGACGCGGTGGATCCGCCCGACACGATGGCGGCCGATTATGTCTTCAGCTTCACCACCGACGCCGCACCCAGCGTGGCGAGCACCACACCGGCGAACGGCGCGACCGACGTCTCGCTGTCGGGCAACATCACCATCACCTTCAGCGAGAGCGTGAGCGTCACGGGCAGCGCCTTCGCGATCGAGTGCCCGGCCGGCAGCCCGGTGGCTTTCGTGAACACCACCGGCAGCGGGCCGGCCACCAACTTCACCCTCGACCCGACCAGCGACCTACCGGTGAACGCCACCTGCACCCTGTCGGTGACAGCGGCCGAGGTGGCGGACGCCGATGCCAATGACCCGCCTGACGCCATGGCGGCGAACTACACCTTCGGCTTCAGCACCGCCGATGCCGCGCCCACCGTGACCAACACCACCCCGGCCGACGGCGCGACCGGTGTGGCCGCCGACGCGACCATCACCGTCACCTTCAGTGAGAGCGTGAACGCCAGCACCAGCTCCTTCACCCTCGCCTGCGGCGGCCCGAACCTGCCCTACGCGCTCTCGGCCGCGCCGGCCAGCAGCTTCACGCTCAACCCGAGCGCCGACTTCGCCGCCGGCGCCACCTGCACCGTCACTGTCGTAGCGGCCGAGGTGACCGACGCCGACGCGAGCGACCCGCCCGACACGATGGCGGCCGACTACACCTTCAGCTTCACCACCGACGCCGCGCCCGCCGTCACGAGCACCACCCCCGCCGACAACGCGGCCAACGTGGCGACCAACACCAACCTGACCATCACCTTCAGCGAGGCCGTGAACGTGGCCGGCGGCTGGTTCACGATCGCCTGTGCCACCAGCGGCACGCGCACCGTGGCCGACACGCTGGTCAGCGGCGGGCCAACCACCTTCACCATCAACCCGAACGCCGACTTCGCCGCCGGCGAGAGCTGCACCGTCACTGTGCTGGCGGCCCAGGTGAGTGACCAGGACGCCAGCGACCCGCCAACTCAGATGGCGGCCAACTACGTCTTCGACTTCACCGTCGACACCACGCCAACGGTCACAACCACTTCGCCGGCGAACGGCGCCACCGGCGTGGCCCCCTCGGCGACGATCACCGTCAACTTCAGCGAGAGCGTCAACGCCACCGCCGCCTCGTTCGTCCTGGAGTGCCCCGCAGGATCGCCGCGTGCCTACACGCTCTCGGCCTCGCCGGCGAGCAGCTTCACGCTGACCCCGACCGGCGGCATGCCGCCCGGCCAGATCTGCAGCGTGACCGTGGTGGGCGCGCAGGTGAGCGACGCGGACGCCGGCGACCCGCCGGACACCCTGGTGGCCAATTACCTCTTCAGCTTCAGCGTGCCCCCCGTAGCCAACGCCGACACCTACGCGCCGCAGATCGTCGGCAACGTCGGCGTCAACACCGCCAGCGCCAGCGGCTTCAGCGTGCTGGCGAACGACCAGGGGCCGGGCCTGACCGCCAACGCCAGCGGCACGAGCGCGCAGGGCGGCACGGTGACGCTCAACCCCACCACCGGCACGTTCAGCTACGTCCCGCCGGCCGGCTACGAGGGCGCCGACAGCTTCACCTATACCGTCAGCAACGCGGCCGGCACCTCCGCCCCGGCTACGGTGAGCCTGACCGTCAGCGGGATGGTCTGGTTCATCAACACCACCGCTGGCGCCGGCGACGGGCGGCTCGGCAGCCCGTTCAACTCGCTGGCGGCCTTCCAGGCGATCAACAACGGTGCGGGCAACAACCCCGCCGCGGGCGACACGATCTTCCTCCACGAGAGCGCCACCAGCTACACCGGCCCGGTCACGCTGCTCAACGGCCAGCGGCTGGTGGGCCAGGACGCCACCGCGTCCCTGCAGACCATCGCCGGGCTGACACCCCCGGCGGACAGCTTCGCGCTGCCGGCGATGAACAGCGGCAACGCCACCCTCACCACCATCACCAGCGCCGGAGCGGGCATCACGGTGGGGCAGAACAACACCATCCGCGGCCTCACCATCGGCAACACCACCACGGACATCGGCGGCACGAACTTCGGCACGCTGACGATGGCGGATGTCACGCTCAACGGCAGCGGGCAAGCGCTGAACCTGGACACCGGCACGCTGTCGGCGACGTTCGGCGGCATCACCTCCACCAGCAGCACGGCCGAGGGCCTGCGCCTGGTGAACGTTGGCGGCACGCTGAGCGGCGGCGGCGGCAGCATCGCCGGCGCGGCCGGCGCGGCGCTGGTGATCAGCGGTGGCAACGCCACCATCACCTACAGCGGCAGCATCACGCAGAACAGCAACCAACGCCTGCTGGACATCCAGAGCACCACCGGCGGCAGCGTCACCCTCGGCGGCGCACTGAGCGGCGCCGGCAACAGCGGCATTATCATCAACAATAACGCCGGCAGCGTCTCGCTGAGCAGCGTCTCACTGACCAACACCACCGGCACGGCGGTGACAGTGACGAACAACAGCGGGAGCGTGGGCCTGGGCGTGTTGAACATCACCAACACCACCAGCAACCAGCGCGGCCTGCTCGCCACCGGCAACGCCGGCACGATCAGCGCCACGTCCGGCACGATCACCACCGGCAGCGGCGTGGCGGTGGAGATCACCCGCGCCAGCGGCACGACCCCGCTTTCCGTGACGCTCACGAGCGTCTCGTCCAGCGGTGCGGCCAACGGCATCGTGCTGCAGAATACCACCGGCAGCTTCGCTGTGGCCGGCAGCGGCGGTAGCTGCACCGAGGCCACGCCCACCTGCACCGGCGGCCGCATCCAGAGCACAGTGGGCGCGAACGGCGCCAGCGCCGGCAACGGCATCTACCTCAACAACGTCCAGGGCGTGTCGCTCAGCTCGATGCGGCTGAACGATCACGCTAACTACGCGATCTTCGGCACCGGCGTCAACGGCTTCACGCTGAACAACAGCCTGGTACACGGCGTCAACGGCCAGTACGTCGCCGGCCAGACGGTGGACAACCGCGAGGGCAGCGTGGCGCTGCGCCAGCTGAGCGGCAGCGTGTCGATCACCGCCAACACCATCCGCGGCGGCGCGGCCGACAACCTCAACATCATCAACACCTCCGGCACGCTGAGCGCCCTCGCCATCTCGAATAACATCATCCGCGACAACAGCAACGCCACCACAACCTGCCCGCCGAGCTGTGGCGAGGACGGCATCTGGCTGCAGGCGCGCGGGACGGCGGTGATGCCCTCGGTCACGATCAGCAACAACCAGCTCCTCTACCACCGCGGTGACCACGTGGACGCCCGCGCGGAGAACAGCGCCAGCCTCAACCTCACGCTGAGCGGCAACACTATGACCGGCGACGGCGGTGTCACCGAGGGCGGCACGAGCCTTGGCAGTAGCGTGCTGATCCTGGCCGCCAACGACGCCGATGTGACCTTCAACGTCACCAACAACACTATCACCGGCGCGGTGGTGACAGCGCTGACGATCGCGCAGAGCTCAAGCACCACCCCCAGCGCCTCGATGACCGGGACGGTCTCCAACAACACCATCGGCACGGCGGGCCTCCAGGACTCCGGCTCGGCCCAGGGCGCCGGCATGGCGATCGACACGCGCGGGCAGGGGGCGACGACCGTCAACGTCACCGGCAACACCGTCCGGCAGTACAACAACCAGGGCATCCTGGTGACCGTCGGCGAGGGCAACGTCTCGGCGGCCAATATCACCCTGACCAGCAACACCGTGAGCGAGCCGGGCACCTTCGGCTCGAACGGCATCCACCTGAACGCCGGCCCGCTCTCGACGGACACGTTCACGATGTGCTTCCAGATGAGCGGGAACAACATCCAGGCCAGCGGCTCCGAGGGCAGCGCCGGGATGGAGGACTTCCGCCTGCGCCACCGGCGGGCGGGCATCACGATCCGCATGCCGGGCTACGGCGGAGGGCCCTACGACACAGCCGCGGTGGTGGCCTACGGCCAGGCCAACAACCCGTCGGCGCCCAGTGGCTCGGCCACGACCGTCGGCTCGGGCGGCGGCTTCCAGAACACCCCTGGCGGCGCGGCCTGTGCGCTGCCCCTCACGGCTGCCGGCGGCCAGGGGCCTGGCGCGGACGCCATCACATTGGCCGACCTGGCGCCAGTGGCCGAGGCGGCCGTGGCCCGCTGGGCAGCTAGCGCCCTGAGCGCGGACGAGCAGGCGCTGCTGGACGCGGCCCGCGTGACCCTGGCCGACCTGGAGGGCGGCAGGCTGGGCGAGACATCCGGCACCACCGTGCGGATCGACCGCGACGCGGCTGGCTGGGGCTGGTTCGTGGACACGACCCCGGCGGATGACGCGGAGTTCGCCGGGGGGCGCGCCGCGGCCAGTAGCCTGGCCCACGGCCGGGTGGACCTGCTGACGGCGGTGCTGCACGAGTTGGGGCATGTCCTCGGCCGCACGCATACCACCCACGCCAGCGCGCTCATGGCCAGTGAGCTGCCCACGGGCGTGCGCCGCACGCCGGAGGCGGCGGCGGGCAAGGTGGCCACCGCCGCCGTCGCCAGCATCGCCATCGGCACACTGCCGGCCGGCAAGCGGGTGCGCGTCACCTTCGACGTGACGATCGCCAACCCGCTGCCGGCGGGCGCCAGCCAGCTCAGCGCCCAGGGCACCGTCAGCGGCACCGGCTTTGCCAGCGTGCTGACCGACGACCCGGACAGCACTGGCGCGGCGGACCCGACCGTCACATCCCTGGCGCGCCTGCTCTACCTGCCCGTCGTCCTGGCCGACAGGCGCCAGCCGGACCTGGTGGTGGACGACGTACGGGCGAGCGGCGGCACCCTGAGCGTGACGATCCGCAACGCCGGGCAGGGTCCGGTGACGCAGCCATTCTGGGTGGACGCCTACATCGGGCCGCGCGTCGCGCCCACGGCGGTGAACCAGACCTGGCAGATGCTGGGTAGCCGCGGCGTGGTGTGGGGGGTGACCGGCGCGGCGCTGCCGCTCGACCCCGGCGAGACGCTCACCCTCACGATCGGCGACGCCTACTACGACGCGGCGGGCAGCGAGCCGGGCGGGGCCGTGGCCGCCGGCACGCGCCTGTACGCCCAGGTGGACTCGGCCAACGCGGCCACCACCTACGGCGGCGTGCTGGAGTCCCACGAGTCCAGCGGCGGCGCGTACAACAACATCGCCGGCCCCGTGACCGCGGCTGCGGCACTGCTCAATGCCGCCAGCGCGCCCGCCACGGCGGCCGCCGGCGCGCCGCTCCCACCGCGCCCGGCACAGTAACCGCTGGCGGGCGGCAGCGCGGGGCGGATGAACCCAGTGTGGTTCCATCCGCCCCGCGCTGTCGCCTGTGGCACCTGCTCCGTGCCCCTCCGCTCTCCGCTCCCTCCGCTCCGTTCCTCCCTGCCCCTCCGCTCTCCGCTCCCTCCGCTCCCCGCTCCGTGCCCCGCTCGGCGTGGTCAGAACCAGGCTGAAGGTTTTCGGGGACCGCCCAGCCGCAGATGTGACAAAAGCGCCCCCC
>DATMBA010000076.1:0-4097 GCA_035559635.1 Roseiflexaceae bacterium | reverse complement strand
CGACGCCACCGGCAGCGCGCAGTCCATGATGCAGGCATTCCAGTACGTGGCCCACGGCGGCCGGCTGGTCTTCGTGGGGTTAGTGCAGGCCGACATCACCTTCAGCGACCCGTTCCTCCACCGCCGCGAGCTGACGCTGCTGGCCAGCCGGAACGCCGTGGCCGGCGACTTCCGGCGCATCATCGCGCTGATCGAGTCCGGCGCGCTGGACACGGCGTCCTGGATCACGCACCGCGCCGGGCCGGCCGAGCTAGTGGAGCGCTTCCCGGTCTGGCTTCAGCCGGACGCCGGGCTGCTGAAGGGGATGCTGGTGCTGGAAGGGTAGGAGTTCCTATGCGCATCCAGCTGTTCGCCGCGCTGCACGTCCTCACCGTCGTCGGCACGGCCGAGGTCCGCACGGACCGCTTCGCGCGCATGTACGTCGACGGCGTGCGCGTGGCCTTCGCCCACAACGCGGGGCTGTTCACCGTGCTCCACTGCGCCGATGGCCAGGAGCGTTATGTCATGACGAAGGACTGGGCCATCGCGCAGCGGTACCGCGCGGCCACGTAGCACCTCTCACTCCGCCAGCCGCCAGATCTCGTTGGCGCCGCCGCTCTCGGTGATCGCGTACCAGCGCTCCATGAAGGCGCCGGTGTCCGGCTGCGCGGCCCACGCCGACCAGAACTGCTCGTAGGCGGCCAGGCTCTCGAACTCCCCCTCGACGGCGATGACGTCGAAGGGGCCGACCTCGGGCAAGTACACCCGGCCCTGCACACCCATGCGCCGCATCCCCTCCGCCAGCATGGCTGCCGCGTCCTCGATGTGCCCGCGCTTGATGACGAATGTCCGGCGATTGACGAGCATGGCCACACTCCTTTCCAACGAAACCGTTCGGTTTGGTGGGAGGGCTAGGGCCTAGTCCTCCATCGCGGCACTGAAAGCGCACTACGGCGCCACGGCGTCCCCGTCGACGTAGGAGTCCAGCAGCACGTAGCGCGCGCCCAAGGCGCCGTTGCTGCCCTCCGCGAAGCTGGCGTTGCGCCCGTCGAGCGTCACCGCTGCGCTCATGCCCCACACCACCCCGCCGGCCTGCGACAACTCGACCGCTGTGCCCACGTCGATGCCGATCGCCAGCACCGAGCGATCGTACGCGACCAGGTTGTACAGCCGCCCCCAGTGGCGGTCCGGGAGCAGGCGCGGCTCGACGGCCACCTGGCTGAGGAAGCCCAGGCCGGGGCGTATATCTACCCCGCCCACCAGAAAATCCCCGATCGCATCGTCCTCGAGGCTGGCGGCGGTCGGCGGCGGGTCGGCCGTCATGGTCTGGCCAAGCGCCGCCGCGGCCGCGTTGTCCGCCATCAGCGCCGCGCCGCCCTGCCAGGCAGCGCTGATGGCATCAACCACCGCCGGGGCGCCGCCGAGCGCGCCCATGACGAGCGACTGGTCGGGGGCGGTCAGGAAGACCCCCGTGGCCGCGCCAAGCGCGGACTGGATAGCGGCCTGATTGGCGCGCGCGTCCAGCACGAACCACTGGACGGGCGCGGTGACGAAGGGCTGGAGCGCGGCGGCGTAGGCCTTCGCATCGGCCTGGGCCGCGGCGCTCTTGGGGTAGCCGAGGGCGATCACCACCAGCCGCGCGCCCGCCCCGCCGCTGCGCGCCACAAAGCGCTGCGCGACGGCGCCAGCTTTATCGCCGCTGATATCGCCAGCGAGCAGCAGCGGCCCATAGCCAGCGGGCAGGCGCAGCATGGCGAAGGCGCGCCCCGCGATCGGCGGCGCTGGCTGCGGCTGGCCACCCACCAGCGGGCGTAGCCTGGCGAGGTCATAGCCGAAGCCACCGGGTGGGATCAGGTGTGTCGCCACGCGGCGCACCGCCAGGCTATGAGTCGGGCCAGCGTAACGCCCGCTGGCGCCATAGGTGCGCTGGTCCAGGATGATCACCGAGGAGCGCCCGACGACATCGGTCAGCCGCGCCTCGTCCTCGATCACCGCGCCGGTGTCCGCGTCGGCGCCCACACCGGTCAGCCCGGTGGCCCAGGCCGCGTTCAGCAGCCGCCCGATCCGCCCACGCTGGTACTCGTGCTGGTCGAGCACCACGTCCGGCAGGCCGAAGATCAGACCGCGCGTCCGGTCGGCCTGGCCCTCGGAGGTCCACAGGTCCACACTCCCCTGCTGGAGGCCGTTCTCCGGACCGTTAGCGCCGGTGTAGCCGGCGATCATGGTGAGCGACTGCACCGCGGCCCCGGCGCTGTTGCCGCCCACCACCACCCCCGCGCCGTAGGCCGCGGCCATGCGCTGCTCGGTGGGCGTGTCGGCCACCACCTGCATGGCCACCGTCTGGTCGCCGCCGAGGATGTAGATGCCGTCGAGGTCGGCGGTGAACAGGTCCAGGTTGCTCTGCAGGTAGGCGTCGTCGCGCACGAGGATGGGCGCGAGGGTGGCCTGGCAGCGCTGGCTTGCGAGCCGGACGGCGTTGCAGGCCGCCTCGAGCTGCCCCCGGCGCGTGTCGGCGAGCGCCAGGTTGTCCCGGCGCTCCTTGGCGGAGATCGCGAACGGGTCGGTGGCGAAGGTGATCGGCAGCACCAGCAGGGAGACGTTGCCGCTCGTGTCGCGCCGGGATGCGGCCTGGGCGAAGCGCTGGAGTGTGGCACTCGTGTAGCCGCTCCCGATCGGCACGAACGTGCGCGTGGCGGGCGGGGCGCCAGCGGCGGGCGCGGCGAGAAGCGCCGGCAGCGCCAGCAGCAGCGCCAGCAGGCAGCGTAGAGGGCGGAGGCGGGACGCGGGGGACATAGCTCCTCCTGCGCCAGCACCCATGCGCTCAGCGGGCAGGGCATGCCTGAGCCAGGCGGCGCTGGCCTATGACCTTCCTATCAGAGGCAGGGTACGCGGTGGCACCGCCCCCGCACCCCCACGGGGAGGTGGGGAGGGGCTGCGCCTCTCCAAAAAGAACCATCGAGGGGTTTTCGGGGGCCTGCGGCCCCCGTAGCCCCGCGTGGGGCACCGACCGCGTACGTTCTGTCAGAGGGAGTCGTGGGGCCTATTATAGCAGAGGGCGAGCGTGGGGGAGGCGGGTGTTTCGTGGGGGGCGCACCGGACGGGCACCGCTGGCGAAACCGTGGCGCAGCCGAGCAACACGGGCACCGCATGGCATGGCCGGCAGTGGCACAAGGGGCGTAGGGGCGGGTTGTGTGCCCGCCCTACGCTGTAGCAGTGCGGGTACACGTGTGGCATCCTGCATCGTCCTGCGGCAGGCACTGCGCGACAGCGTCACACAGCTCCTGGAGGGTGAAGGGCTTTCTCACCAGGAGAGTCGCCCCTTCCGCCAGGCAGCTGGCGGCGTGGAGGGAGGCGCTGAGGACGATCACGGGGAGGTGCTGCATCCCCATCTGCTGGAGCCGCTGCAGCACATCGCGCCCGCTCATGCGCGGCATGGCGTAGTCCAGCAGGAGCACGTCGGGCGGATCTGTCGCGATGCGGCCGAGCGCGCTGGCACCGTCGGCCGCACCCTCGACGTGGTACCCCGCCTCGGTCAGTATGGCGGCGATCAACTCGCGGCTCGGGCGGTCATCATCGACCACCAGGATCGTCGGTTGCGCAGGAGCCATGGGCGGCTTGCTCCGATGAGGTTCCGAGAACACTGAAGGCACACAAGCAAGAAGTGTGCCAACGACTTGTGGTACCTGCCGCGCGAAGGGAAGGTCCACAGGAAGGCTGCACCCTCCTGTGAAAACCCTCCCGCTCGTACGCTGAAGCGTTAGTTGTTGCGCTACGGGCGCCGCTTTCGAGCGGGCGAAGGCCCTGCGGAAACCCCGGGCGGACGTCCGCCGACAGTACTATGTCAACAGCAGATCGACGATCGTCGGCGCGCCTGGCGCGAGCCGCAGATCCTCCACGGCCACCCGTGCGAAGGGTTGGTGCGGCCCGTGGGAGTCCGAGCCGCCGGTGATCAGCAGGTTATGGCGCTCGGCCAGGGCGCGGTAGAGGGCGCGCTGCGCGGCGCTGTGGCTCGGGTAGAAGACCTCGATCCCGTCCAGGCCGGCCGCCGCCAACGCGGCGATATCCCCGGCGGTGGCAGGGATGGCGTAGATGCCCTTCGAGCGGCCGGGGTGCGCCAG
>DATMBA010000075.1:0-5949 GCA_035559635.1 Roseiflexaceae bacterium | reverse complement strand
CTCGAGTGCTGGCCCTCGCCGGCGACGACTTCGCCCGACGTGACATGATTGTCACATGCCGCCGCTACCAGCGCCGTAACACGCAACCGCTGACTGCGAGCGGGAATCGTACGAGCTCCAGCGGTTGAGATCTGCGCGCAGCGCGCTCTATAATGGCGCGGGCGATTGGATAGCTATCCGTTGCCACGCCTGCCGCAACGGGCTGCCGGGCGCGCCGGCGGCTTGGGCCCAAGCTCGCCCGCCCGGCCCAGGACCGGGCGGGCGCCGCACCGGCCCGACATGACGCCGCACCCAACCAGACCGGGTGTGACGAACGTTCCTGTGCGCCGACCACGCCCGGCGGGTCAACCCGCGGGCTATCCCCTGCCAAGCCCGCCTGCGCGGGCTAGGGTGTAGGCCGCGCAGCCGGCCTTCGCGACCGATAGCCCGCCCAGTCCTGGGCCGGGCGGGGCGCCGCACCGGCCCGACATGACGCCGCACCCAACCAGACCCCGCGGGTTGTCGCACCACGCACTCTGTACTATACTTCCCCGCAACATTCCGTGAGCGCCGGTCACGTGTTCTTGGGGCTGCGCCCCTCCGCATCCACCCGTTTCTCGGGAATGTTACGGGGGCCTGCGGCCCCCGTAGCCCCCGCCGGGTAATAACGGCGTTACTATGCCAGCCCCTCACGATCTTCGTGCCTTCGCGCCTTCGTGCCGTTGTGTTTTCAGGAGGACCCCATGGACTACCGACTCTTCGGCCGCACCGGCGTGCGCGTCTCACCACTGTGCATCGGAGCCATGAACTTCGGCGACGCCACGGACGAGGCCGAGGCCACCCGCATCGTCGACCGGGCGCTCGACGCGGGCGTGAACTTCATCGACACCGCCAACTCCTACAACGGCGGCGAGAGCGAGCGCATCCTTGGCAGCATCCTCGCGCGCGATGGCAAGCGCGCGCGAGTGTTCCTGGCCACGAAGGCCTTCAACCCGGTGGGCGACGGCCCGAACGACCGCGGCACCTCGCGCCTGCACCTCATGCGTGCCTGCGAGGACTCGCTCCGGCGCCTGCGCACCGACCACATCGACCTCTACCAGATGCACCGCGCCGACCCGGACACCCCAGTGGAGGAGACGCTGGCCGCGCTCACCGACCTGGTGCGCCAGGGCAAGGTGCGCTACGTCGGCTGCTCCACCCACCCGGCCTGGAAGGTGATGGAGGCGCTGATGGTGAGCGAGCTGAAGGGCTTCGTGCGCTACGTCTCCGAGCAGCCGCCCTATAACCTGCTGGACCGCCGGATCGAGAACGAGTTGGTACCGCTCTGTCAGGCCTACGGGCTGGCGATCATCCCATGGGCGCCGATGGCCCAGGGGGTGCTGGCCGGCCGCTACGACTCGGCCGCCGCCCCGCCCGCCGACTCACGCGCGGCGCGGCGCGGCGGGATCTACGCCCAGCGTGTCACGCAGCGCGGCGTCGAGGTGGGGCGGCGCTTTAGCGAGTTAGCCCGCGAGGCCGGCATCCCGCCGGACCAACTGGCGCTGCTGTGGGTCAAGGACCAGCCGGGGATCACGGCGCCGATCTACGGCCCGCGCACGCTGGAGCAACTGGAACGGGTGCTGCCGGTGCTGGAGCTGCGCCTCCCGGACGAGCTGCGCGCACGGTGCGACGAGCTGGTGCCGCCCGGCACGGCGGTGGTCAACTTCCATAACACTGCGCCGTGGATGAAGATGCAGATCTGACAAGGGTGGGGCAGGCGAGAGCTTCGCCCTCCCCTGCCTCCCCCAGGCCCTACCAGTCGTGGACGCTGCCGTCCGCGCGGCGTACGGTGGGCAGGTAGGCCCGCTGATAGGGATACTTCGCCGCCTCGCGCTCGTCCACATCCGTCCCCAGGCCAGGCGTGTCCGTGACCCACAGCGCCCCGTCGTGATACTCCGGGCCGCCGGTGATCACCGTGCGCACCTGCTCGGAGAAGAACACCATCTCCTGCACGCCGAAGTTCGGGATGCTGATGTCCACATGCACGTTGGCGGCGTGCGTGATCGGCGCGATGTCGCCCGGGCCGTGCCAGGCGGTTTGGACGTGGTAGGTCTCGGCGATGGCGGCGATCTTGCGCGCCTCGGTGATCCCCCCGATATGTCCCAGGTCGCAGCGGATGAAGTCGATCAGCTGCTCGCTGATCAGCGGCAGCGCGTCCCAGCGGGTGTGGAACAGCTCGCCCATAGCGATCGGGGTGGTGGAGTGCTGGCGGATGAGGCGGAAGCTCTCCTTGTGCTCGGGGCGCAGCGGGTCCTCCAGGAAGAACAGGTGGTACGGCTCCAGTTCCTTGGCAAGTCGCGCGGCCTGCACCGGGTTGAGCCGCTCGTGCACGTCGTGCAGCAGCTCCACCTCCTCGCCGAGCGCATTTCTCAGATGTTCGAACAGGCGCGGGACGGTGCGCAGGTAGGCCGAGGGCTCCCAGCGCTCGGTCTCCGGCAGCGGCCCGCCGTCGGTGGCCTCCAGCGCCACACTCGGGTCGGCCGCCGTCCAGGTGGCCTGCGCCGCCTCCCGCGCGCCGCCCACGCCGTAGGTGCCGACGTTGCCGGGGATGGCCACCTGGGCGCGGATCACGCGGAAGCCGCGCTCGAGCGCGGCGCGCGCCTGCTGCTCCACCTCCTGGAAGTCCCGCCCGCCGCAGTGTGTGTACACCAGCGCGCCCTCGCGCGTCTTGCCGCCCAGCAGCGAGTAGACCGGCAGCCCGGCGCGCTTGCCCTTGATGTCCCACAGCGCCAGGTCCACGCCGGCCAGCGCCGTCATGAGCACCGGGCCACCGCGCCAGTAGGTGCCGCGGAACAGGTACTGCCAGGTGTCCTCGATGCGGTCCGGGTCGCGCCCCAGGAGCAGCGGGGCGATGTGCTGCTCGAGCGCGGCGGCCACGGCCAGCTCGCGGCCGTTGAGCGTGGCGTCCCCCCAGCCGTACAGCCCCTCGTCGGTCTCGACCTTGACCAGCACGTAGTTGCGGCCGGGGCAGGTGACCACGACCTTGACGTTGGTGATGCGCATCGTCCCTCCGGATATGAACGTGAGAGGATCAGGGAGGGCGTAGCCCCCCTGAAACCCACCCGGCCCCTGAGCGTGCGAGCCTCGGGCTGTTAGCGCTCGACGCCGGCGACCTCAGTGGTGTCACGGTCGTCGCCGCGGTCGAGGGTCTGGTCCTGCCAGGAGGCCGGGTCGTCGAGCGACTCCAGGTGTGTGAAGACCGTGGTGTGGGGCATGGCGGCGCGGATGTCCCGCTCGATCCGCTCGAGCAGCTGGTGGCCACGCTGCACCGTCCACCACCCGGGCACGATGACGTGGAAGGAGACGAACCGCCGCGCGCCCGCCTGCCGGGTGCGGAGCGCGTGGTAACGAATGCCTTCCGCACGGGCGTAGCGCTCCAGCACGCCCTGCACCCGCGCCTGCTCGTCCGGCGCCAGCGCTGTGTCCATCAGCCCGCTCGTCGAGCGGCGGAGCAGTTGCACCCCGGTCCGGAGAATGTTGGCCGCCACCAGCAGGGCGATGATCGGGTCGAGGATGGCCCAGCCGGTCAGCGCGACCATCCCGACGGCGGCCAGAACGCCGGCCGAGGTCCAGACGTCCGTCATCAGATGGTGCGCGTCGGCTTCCAGGGCGATCGACTGGTGTCGCCGGCCGGCGCGCAGCAGCACCTGCGCCACGCCGAAGTTGACGAGCGAGGCCCCTGTCGAGATCGCCAGGCCGAGTGCGGGCTGTTCCAGCGGCTGCGGGTGCAGCAGCCGGTCCCAGGCGGTCACGCCGATGCTGGCGGCTGCGGCGAGGATAAGGGCGCCCTCGGCGGCGCTGGCGAAGTACTCCGCCTTCCCGTGGCCGTAGGCGTGCTCGGCGTCCGGTGGCCGGGCGGCGACGATCAGCATGGCCAGCGCCATGATCGCCGCGGCCAGGTTCACGAGCGACTCGAGGGCGTCAGAGAGCAGGCCGACCGAGCCGGTCAGTTGGTAGGCGAGGGTCTTCAGGCCGATGGTGAGGACCGCGGCGCCGATCGACAGCCACGCATAGCGTGTGAGTGGAGGCGTATTGGGAGCGCTGGTGCTGGGGTGGCTCACGAGTTGATCCCTTCATCCAATGGGGGCGCGGGGGCCGCAGACCCCCGTATCTCCCCCGCCCGCCCGCCGCGCAGCGGAGGTGTGAGGGATGCAACCCCTCACGCTCCCCGTTTCAAACAGGCTCTAAGCGAATCTGAACGAGACTGCGCCGAGTGCTCCGATGGAAGGCATGACCTTTGAGGCCGATGAGTGGTTCAGTCGCATGGACGTGTTTGAAGTGCGAACTCGGATGATAGGGATTTGCCTGCCACAGACGGTAGTTCTTGCGTGCGTGGTCTTTCACACTCTCGGTCAAGGCGCGACTGGAAGCGTCTGGACCTCGGCGAGCGCCTGTGCGAGCAGTGCAGCCATCTGGTTGTGCCCCTCATACGAGTTAATTGCTCGACCGTAGTATAGCGCATCCTGGAAGGCTTGGAAGCACTGGCCTAGTGCTTTTCCAACCTGCCCGATTGGGCATCAGGGGAGGGGTTCGGGGAGGGCTTCGCCCTCCCCGGCTCTCCCATGCCCGAACAGCTTGGCTGTAGGAGTTGCTAGCACACAAGCATGACCTTCGCGCAGCGGCGTGAGATCGAACGCAACAGGCCGTGGCAGAACGGCTACGGCGTATGTAGCGTTGGATTGAGCTCCAAGATATAATGGCGCAGCGCTGCCCGCACCTGTACGCCGTACCGCCCGAGAGACACACCATGCCCGAACGGACCGTCTCGCCGACGATCGGCCTGGTGCTCAGCGAGCACCTGACCAACCACTACGTCGGCCCGCTGGCGCAGGGCGCGGCCGCCGCCGCCGCGGCCTGCGGCGCTCGCCTGATCCTCTACAGCCCGCTCAGCATCTTCATGACCCGCCGCGACTTCACACTGGCCGAGCTGCCGCTGCTGCCGCGCCGCGTCGACGCCTATCTCCTGCCGTCCAATGTATCCGACGAGGTGGTGGCAGCCTGCCGCGGCGCACGGGCCAGGGCGCTGACCTACGCTGGCGTGCGCGCCGGCCTGCCATCGATCGGGCCGGACAATCGCGCCGGCGCGCGGGCAGCCACCGCCCATCTGATCGGCCACGGCCGCCGCCGCATCGTCCACCTGGCCGGTCTGCCGGACTCCGACGAGGCCCACGAGCGGCTAGCAGGCTACCGCGAGGCCCTGGCGGCGGCCGGGCTGCCCTTCGACGGGGCGCTGGTGGCGGCGGGCCACTTCCGCGTGCAGGAGGCCGAGGACGCCGTCGCGCGGCTGCTGCGTGACGGCGTGACCTTCGACGCGATCTTCGCCGCCAACGACCTGGAGGCGCGCGGCGCGCTGAACGTGCTCGCCCGCGCCAGCCGCCGCGTCCCCGAGGATATAGCCATCGTGGGGTTCGACGACTCGGCCGGCTCGGACGCGCTCGACCCGCCGCTGACCACGGTGCGCCAGTCGGCCTTTCAGATCGGCTGGGACGCGTTGCGCCTGCTGGCCGAGACCCGCGGGCGAGATCTGCCGCCGCGCACGCTGGTGCCGGTGCGCCTGGTGGTGCGCCGCTCCTGCGGCTGCCCGAGCTACGCGGCGGGCGCGGACCCCACGGGCGACTGGACGGCGCTGGCCGAGCGGTTGGGACAGGGCCAGGGGCCGCTGGTCATGCCCGAGCAGGTGGCCGCCTGGGCAGCCCAACTGGAGGAGACGCTCGGCGTGGGAGATGGCTGGCAGGCAGCGCTGGACGCGGCGCTGGAGGCCGCCGGGCGGCTCGGCTGGCACACGCCCGCGCTGCGTGCCTACCTGGACCGCTGGCAGGCCGCGCGCCTCGCCGCCGGCCACGACCCGCTGGCCACGCAGGCGCGCGCCACGGCGGCGAAGGATCGGCTGGCGCAGGCGCTGGAGGAGCGGCAGGTGCAGGAGCGGGTGGA
>DATMBA010000074.1:0-13891 GCA_035559635.1 Roseiflexaceae bacterium | reverse complement strand
AGGGGGGGAGCCCCTCCGAAAAGCGTTGGTGTGGGGGCCAGAGGCCCCCACACCCCCTTGCGTGTTCATGCGAACTGTAAAGTAAGCGCGAACCTTGTCTAATGTAGGGAGGTCGGAGGGGCTTTGCCCTTCCGGATAAAGAAGAAGGGATCGGAAACGGCCGCGTCGTCGCGGCCGTGAACGTGGGGGTCGGGCGGCTCGCGCCGCGTTGATCTATCCTGCTGATACAGACTGCGCACCCCCCCGATCTGTTGCATGCGCCGGGTGAGAGATCGGTGAGAGGCCGCTGAAGACACGCTCGACCGGTATCCTATGGCGTCACCTGCGCCAGCTCGTAGCGCTCGTGCAGCGCGTCCACACGGTTGGCCTGCGTCCCGTCCCACAGCCACAGCTCTCGGCCGCTCAGCGTCTCGTCCAGCCGGGTGAAGAACAGCCCCCGCGGCGTCCAGCCGAGCGGGATGACCCCCTCGCCGGGCAGCACCGCCACCACCTGCCCCTCCCGGGTGTACAGGGTGTCCCCTGCGGCCAGCACCTGCCCATCCACCGACCAGGCCGGCATGTGCGCAGGCTCCAGCGACACCTGGCGGATGTCGCCGTCGGCGCCCAGGTTCCAGATCCGCACCCCGCGCGAGCCATCCTCCGGCACCGCGCTATAGGCCAGCGCATCCTCGGCCCACGCCGGCCACGCGGCCGGGTCATCGTCGATCCTCACCGCCGCGCTCTCGCCGGGCCGCCACGAGAACAGGCCGGGGTCCTCCGGTGTGTCTGCGCGCTCCACCGCGATCGCCAGCACGCCGTATGTGCCGTTCCAGGCCACCCCGCCGAGCATGCCGCGCGTCACCGAGACGAGCGGCAGCGACTGGCCGCTGCTCACGATGTAGGCACGCACCTCCGAGCCGCCCACCGGCGGGCTCTCCAGCGTCGCCACCAGCGTGTCGCCGCCGGCCCACAGCAACTCGCCGATGTATGTCGTGGTGTCGCCGTTGGCGAGCGGTGGCTCGCTGACGCTCAGCAACGGCGCGCCGCCCGCAGGCGGGATCACCGCCAGGCCCGCGCCGCTCCAGCCGGCGCCGGTGCCGAAGCCGCTGGCGAAGCGGAAGGCCACCAGCGAGCCGTCCGGAGACCAGACAGGCCCGGTCTCCAGCGCGGGCGTGTCGGTCAGCCGCGTCACGCTCCCGTCCACCCCGGCGGTGTACAGGTCCACCTGGCCTTCGTGGGCCGAGACGAACAGCACCTGGTCCCCGCGCGGGCTCCACGCCAGCCGCTGGTCCTCGATCAGCGCAGGCAGCAGGGTGAAGGCGTCCTCGCTGCCGGGCGTGAGGTCGATGCCGTCCGGCGGGAGAAGAGACTGCGCCGCGCGGGCGTTCGTGCCGTCGGCGCCCACCAGCCACAGCGCGATCGCCGGCGGCGTGTCCCCCGGCGGCCCGTACACGCCGGTGCTGGTAACGAAGGCCACCGTCGCCCCGTCCGGCGCGGCGGCCCAGGGCGTGGTCCGGCTGGCGTCGAGGGGCGCGGCGGCGTCCAGCTGCACCGGCGGCGACGCACCGTCCGCTCGCCAGAGGCTGCCGTTGGGCCGCTGGTAGATCAGCGCGGGCGGCAGCGCGGGCGCAGGCAGCGGCGTCGGCGAGGGGGGGAGTAGCCCAGGCTCGGGTGTGGGTAGCTCGGGCGCGGGCGTGGGTGTCGCAGGCGCCGGCTCCTCCACGGCTGTGGGCGGCGGCAGCGGCGTGGGCGACGGCTCCGGCGGTAGCGCAGTGGGATCGAGCGAGCGCGTGCCCGCCGCGGCCACCGGCGAGCCGGTCGGCCCCGCGGCGGGCCGCTCGTCTGGCGTACCGCATGCCCCGAGCAGCGCGGCGAGGACGAGGATGAGCGGCGCGCGCCGCAGCGTCCTGCTTGGTTGCATCGTATCTCCCGGGCGCTTCTCCAGGACAGGCGCTGGTCGACGGGCGATAGGCGCGCGGCCCAGGGCGCAGGTACGGGGTGAGCGCTGCGGGGCTGGCGCCTGGCGGCTGGCAGGGAGCGGTGCGGGGCGGGGGGTAGAGTCTGATCCCCTCCATTCCGACCCCTCCGCTCCCTCCGTTCCCGGCTCCGTTCCCGCCCCTCCGTTCCCGGCTCCGTTGCTGTCCCTACCGCCAGCCCACCAGAATCGCCCCCGGGGGTATCACGGTGGGCGTCAGCGTGCCGGAGGCCGTGCCGATCAGCGTCGCTTGGTCGGTCGTCAGGCTGCGGAGCAGCACCGTGCCGTCCGGCCCGATCCCCGCGATGCGAGTGTCCCGCACGTCTACGTCCGCCACCTGGCTCACCGCCAGTGAGTCCGGGTCGAGGCCCCACAGCCCATAGGAGCCCTCCAGCATGTAGACGTTGCCGGGGCCGTAGCTGAAGAAGAAGCGGCTGCCGTCCGGCCCCCAGATCCCGCCGGACGCTGCGCCGCCCTGCGGCAGCGCCACCGTGCGGACCGTGATCGGGCGGGCCGTCAGGTCGTACAGCAGCAACTCGTCGGTCGCGATCTCCTGCCCGGCGTCGAACCGGCGCGAGGAGACCGCGGCCCAGCGGCCGTCCGGCGAGACGCGCGCGAAGCCCTCGCCGGGCACTTGCAGCTCCTCGATCAGCGCGCCGTCGTCGAGCGAGCGCACCTGGATCACACCGAAGGCCGGATCCTGGCCGCGTGGCAGCGTCAGCATCCCGGCGCCGTCGGCGGTGACACCGAGCAGCTCCAGGTTCTGCGGCTCGGCCAGCAGGGGGCGCGCGGCGCTGGCGGCGACGTCGTAGCTGCCGATGCGAGTGCCCATGCCGAACGGCGTCACACTTTCCGGCTCGGAGACCACCACGGCGTAGAGCAGCGCGCCCGCGTTGATCTGGTGAAACGTGCCGCCCATGGCCGGCCGGTCGAAAGCGACCACCTCCTCGGCCGTGCCGTCGGCCAGGTTGACGCGCTCGAGGCCGCTCTCACGCACGATCAACAGGGTGCTGTCGTCCACGAGCGTGGCGGCGAGCGCGCCCTCCGGCGCCTGCCCTAGCTCCGTCAGGTCGTCCAGGCCGCTGCGGGCGATCACCCGGCCATCGCTCAGGTAGACCGGCGTGGCGGGCACGGCCGTTGGTGCCTCCGTCGGTGCCGTGGTGGGGGCTTCTGTCGGAGCGGTGATGGGCGCCTCGGTCGGCGCGGCCGTCGGCGGGAGGGACGCCGGCGTGGCGGGCGCGGCGGTCGGCCTAGCCTGCTCGGTGGGTGCGGGCGCGGCCGTGGGTACGGCTGCGCCGCCGGACGTGCCACAGGCGGCGAGAACACCCACCAGTAGCGCCACAGCGGCATGGGACGCGCTGCGGTGTATGATCTTGCTGGACATAATCTTTCGACGCTCCTGTTGCTTCTGCCAGGCACACAGGTGTGCTGTTGGGCCACGCTGACCGCGGCCCAACAACAAGACGAAGCAGGAGCGGGGGCGGTTCCGTCTTCGCAGCGCGCATGTGCGACGGGCATCGCGAACGCGGTGGGGCGGGTGGGGCGGGCCGGGGGCGGTGGTGGGGCGCGGGAACCGCGCCCCGATATGTCCGTGCCCCGTCCGTCGACCGGAGGCCGTCGGAGGGCCTACCTGCGGGCGAGGCTCAGCAGCAGCCGCAGAATCAGGCTGTGGGCGGAAGGTGCAGAGGCCGCAGAGCGCCCGTCCGGCGCGGCGTCCCGACGCTCGATCTCATCCGCCCCCTCTGGCTTGGGCTTGGTCCAGAGGTGCAGCACGTCGCGCAGGTAGTCGAGGCCCTCCCACAGCGCCGGCGCCGCCGCGAGACCGGCGCGTGGGCCGTGTACTCGGACAGGAAGGTCTCGCCGAGCGCGTCGAGCCGCCGCAGGTAGGCGTGGCAGGCCGCGTCGTCCTGGATGGTGCGCTCGTCCGCCAGATTCATGCCGCTGTCCATCACCGCCGCGCGGAAGTGCGCCACGTCCAGCGCCGGCTCGGCCATGCAGAAGCTGTCGAAGCCAATGAGAGGCGTGGGGTGCCGGCTATAGTGCCGTGTCAGCAGCGCATGCCATAGCGGGGCGGTCCCCTCGTGGCCGCCTGGCAGTCTCGTGCGATGGATCGCGGCGCCGGGGCGATGTGGAGAGGTGCAACAGGGCCCGGCCATCGTCACCACGTGTATTCGTGCCTGGCCCCTGCTGCGCCTCTACGGGCGCACGGTGTGATATCGCTCCACCCGGAATGGCGTACCGTCGGCGGGAGGCTCGTCGAACTCGCGTGCGGCGAGGTGGCCGGCGAACACCGCCTGCGCGATGATGCTCGGCGCCTCGGCATCCCCGATCACCCGCAGCGTGCGGATGCCGGCCTGTTCGCGCTCCGGCGCCAGTGCAACCGCCAGCCCGTCGCGCGGCAGCCGGTCGGTCACCAGCACCACCGCATCGCACGGCGCCTCTACCGTATGGCCGGTGAGCGTTGCCGTGAGCGTCACCGCGCCGGGGGCGATGGCAGTGAGCACGGCGCGCGTGCGCAGCTCCACCCCCAACCCGATCAGGCGCCGCTCGATCCGCTCCTGCTCCAGCGTGAACTGCGACCAGTATGACACCATCGGCGCCGGGGTCACGAGCGTCACCGCGCAGCCGTGGCCCGCCAGCAGCTCGGCCAGCACCCCACCCATGTAGTAGTGGTCGTCATCGTACACCATCACGCGGCCGGAGGGCAGCCTGCCGGCCATCAGGTCGTCCGGCGTGAAGACGCCCGGCAGCTCGTGGCCAGGGATCGGGGCGTGCAGTGTGCGCCCCACCCCATCGCGCCGCCAGTCCGCGCCGGTGGCGAGGATCACGTGCTCGTAGCCGGCCTCCAGCACCTCAGCCGCGCTCAGCTCGTTGCCCAGGTAGAGCGCCACGTTCGGCAGCTTCTCGATCTGCGTCAGCCGCCAGTCGACCACCCTGCGCCACTCGGCCAGCCCCGGCAGGCGCGCCTCGCGGGCCACCCGGCCGCCGGCCTCGCGCTGCCGCTCCACCAGCGCCACCGTGTAGCCGCGCTGCCCAAGCGCGCGGGCGCACTCCAGGCCCGCCGGCCCCGCGCCCACCACCAGCACCTCTGCGTCCCGCTTCTTGGGGGCGATGGTCTCGGGGTGCCAGCCGCGGCGCCACTCCTCCCCCATCGTCGGGTTCTGGGTGCAGCGGATCGGCACCACCTTGTTGTCCGCCGCCACGCAGATGTTGCAGCCGATGCACTCGCGGATGTCCTCGACGCGCCCCTCGCGGATCTTGAGCGGCAGGAACGGGTCGGCGATCGAGGGGCGCGCCGCGCCGACCATGTCCAGCACGCCGCGCCGGATGGCCGAGACCATGGACTCAGGCGAGGTGTAGCGGCCCACGCCCACCACCGGCTTGCTGGTGAGCCGCTTGACGAACGCGATGTACGGCTCCTGGTAGCCCTCCTTCGCGAAGCGCGCGGTGGCCGAGTCGTTGCTCCAGCCGGCGATATTGACATCCCACAGGTCGGGCAGCTCGGCGAGCAGCGCGACGATCTCGTACGCCTCGCCTTGGCTGGAGAGACCCTCGTCGCCGAGCAGTTCGTCCACTGCCAGGCGCACCGCCACTGCGCAGGTATCGCCGACGGCGTCCTTCGTATCTTCGATCAGCTCACGCAGCAGACGGGCGCGGTTCTCCAGGCTGCCGCCGTACTCATCGGTGCGGTCGTTATAGCGCCGCAGCAGGAAGTGCATCGCCAGGCTGAGGCCGTGGCCGGCGTAGCAATAGACCAGGTCGAAGCCGGCGCGCTTGGCGCGCAGCGCGGCGGCGCGGTGCCAGCGGCGCAGGTTGCGGATATCCTCGCGGTCCATACGGCGCGCCTGGCCCGGCTCGTAGCCGGTGCCGCCCATCAGCCCCATGGTGCGTGGCGCGAGCGGGGCGGCGCGCGAGAAGGCGTTGGCCGCGTCGTGGCCGTTGTGGGTCAGCTCGATGCCGGCCAGCGCCCCGTGGCGGTGGATCGCCTCGGCTATGAGCGCCAGCGCCGGGATGTCGTCGTCGTCCCACAGGCGTCCCTCGGCGTAGGGCGAGAGGTCGCTGGTGTGGTGGATCTCGACCTCCTCGGTGCACACCACCCCCCAGCCGCCCTCGGCCTTCACCGCCCGCATGGCGGCCAGGCTGCGCGGCATGCGGTGCCCCATGCCGTTGCAGTGCGGCACCTGGTAGAAGCGGTTGGGCGCGGTGACCGGGCCGATACGCACCGGCTCGAACAGGATGCTGTACGGCGTCTCCATGGATGGGCGCTCCGCGTGCGAAGAGATGTGAGGCGAGATGCGTGATGCGAAAGATGACATGCGTGATGCGTGGTGGGTGATGCGAGAAGCGTACTATCCCCCCTTACCCAGCGTGGCGAGGAACTCCTGGTTGGTGCGCGTCTTGGCCATGCGGGTGAGCATCAGTTCGGTGCCCTCGCTCTCGCCGAGCATGCTCACCATGCGCCGCAGGGCCCACACCTGGCGCAGGGTGGCCGGCTCCAGCAGCAGTTCCTCACGGCGCGTGCCGCTGCGAGTGATGTCGATCGCCGGGAACACCCGCTTCTCGGCCAGCTTGCGGTCCAGGTGCAGCTCCATGTTGCCGGTGCCCTTGAACTCCTCGTAGATCACGTCGTCCATCTTGCTGCCGGTGTCCACCAGGCAGGTGGCGATGATCGTCAGGCTGCCGCCGTTCTCGATGTTGCGCGCAGCGCCGAAGAAGCGCTTGGGCGGGTAGAGCGCCACCGGGTCAATGCCGCCGGAGAGCGTGCGCCCCGAGGGCGGCATGGCGATATTATAGGCCCGCGAGAGGCGGGTGATCGAGTCCATCAGGATCACCACGTCGTGCCCGTGCTCCACCAGGCGCTTGGCGCGCTCGAGCGTCATCTCGGCCACCCGGATGTGGTCCTCCACCGGCTCGTCAAAGGTGGAGGCGATCACCTCGCCCTGCACCGAGCGCCGGATATCGGTGACCTCCTCCGGGCGTTCGCCTACCAACAGCACCATCAGGTGGATGTCCGGGTGGTTGGTGGTGATGCCGTTGGCGATCGCCTTGAGCAGCAGCGTCTTGCCGGCCTTGGGTGGCGAGACGATCAGGCCGCGCTGGCCGCGGCCGATCGGCGCCACCAGGTCCACCACGCGGGTCGAGAGGATGTTCGGCTCGGTGGCGAGGGTGATCTGCTCGTGCGGGTGCACCGGCGTCAGCCGGTCGAAGGCTGGCCGCTGCTGAGCCTCCTCGGGCGGGTAGCCGTTGACGCTGTCGACGCGCAAGATCGAGCGGTAGCGCTCGGTCTCCTTGGGTGGGCGCACCAGCCCGGCGACATAGTCGCCCGTGCGCAGGCCGAAGCGCCGGATCTGCGACTGCGCGACATACACGTCGTCCTCGCCAGGGAGCAGCCGGCTGCCGCGCAGGAAGCCGAAGCCGTCGGCGGTGACCTCCAGCACCCCCGCGTCGGGCGTGCCTTCTGCCTCCATCTGGGTCTCGGCCGGGGCCGGGAGCGCCACGGGCAGCGACGCGCTCACCCTGCTGCGTGGCCGCCGTTTCGTGGGCGCCTCGATGGTCTCATGGGACTGTAGTTCAACTGTGCTCATACTCATTCGGCGCAGGAACCCGCCCGTCTGTGGGTGGGAGGAAGCGCCGCCTCCTTTTGGGGTTAGTGTACCGGTTGTTCCGTCAGGTGATCTGGGGCCAGCGGGCGTGGTGATACCTCGCAGCCTGCCGGCAGTGGCAGCTTTGTCGCAGCTCCCCTCGGGCGTGCCGCCACGCCCGGCGCAGGGCCTGGATGTGGCGCCGACTTTGTGGGTGCCAAGCGCCAGACGATTGATACCGCTGGCGCACCCATGTGGCAGCGGAGCCAACGCTGGCCGCGAACGGCATAGCGAGCAGTGACGCTATATCCGTAGGGGCGGCGCCTGGGGCCCACCCGCACTGGAGCACTCCGCACTGCACGGAAGCAGGGTTGCCTGCGCTGCGGGCGGCCGCCAGAGCTGCCCCTATGCATGGGACCTCATCGCCAGCAGAGGCAACATAGCGCCACCCTGTTTTCGCCAGCGCTATCAACCATGTATCACACCCCATGCGTGCGCCGCCCGGATGGCGTCTGTGCGCCGCACGCCGCAACGCCCGTACGCCCGCACGCCGAACAGCGTTCGAAGGCGCCTGCTGTGCATGCTGGGTGATGGACTGCCGACAAGCGAGGAGGCCACGGGGAGCACCGCAAGCTATTATAGCACAGATTTGCGCGCCGTGTCCAGCCTCGCTGTCGTCGCAGGGCGTATGCCTTCTGGGCGCGGCAGGGATAGCCCGCTGTTATCACCGTAGCTGCACGCTCCGTGCCACCGTCGGACCGCGGCCAGCCGCGGCGCCCCGCCACTTTGTAGGCTACTGGTCCGTCACCGAGATGGTAAGGGGTGGGTTTTCAAGGGAGGGCTTCGCCCTCCCTTGGACCCTCTCCTCTGTCCTTCGGCTCGCCCCGGTTGACAATGCGCGCCCCTCTCTGCTATAGTGACCGCTGGAGAGAACATATGTTCTTGCGCGAGGACAATGATGTCGCTGCTGACGCCCCCGCTGTGGCCGAACGATCCCAGCCGGGCGCAGACGCTGGCGCGCATCGCCCGGCGGCAACGCCCCGAGCGCCGCCTGCTGGGACTGCTGGCTGCTGCTGTGCGGCACGAGGACACGGCGCTGATCGAGGCGGTGCAGGGCGAGGCGCTCGGCTGGCCGGAGGACGGCGCGGCACGCAGCGTGCGCAAGGCCGTGCTGCTGTTCGAGATGACGGCGCTGCTCGCGCGGGCGGGCCAGATGGATCTGGCGCTGCGCCTGGCGCCGTGCATCCCCTTCGCGCCGGGGATGGCGCAGGTGCTGGTGTTCTCCGCCGGCGAGCCGCCGCAGCGCTTCTGCTGGCGCGTGGCGCCGGCCTACGCGCTCGTGCGTGGCCGCCGGCCCGCGGCGCTGCCGGTGGCCGAGCTGGCGCGGCCCTACCAGCGCGGCGAGGTGATCATCGACGATGCCTACTTGCGGCGGGTGCTGCTGCCGCGCCGCCGCCGCCCGCCGCCCATCCTGCTGCTGCCGCACCCGCTCGGCCAGGTCCGGCTCGGCGGCGGGCTATATGTGATCCTGGACGGCAACCACCGGGTGGTGAGTGCATGGCGCCAGGGCCGCTTCTGGATCCCTGGCTTCGTGCTGACCGCGCGCGAAGGGACGGCGGTGCTGATCAGCCACAGCCAGTGGCCGCCCTACGCCTCCGTACGTCTGGCGTCAACCGGTGAGCCGTAGGGGGCTTCACCCGCGCATAGCACGTCGGTGATAAACAGGCCCGGTGGGGACCGACGCGCCGCCGGAACGCCACGCCGGCCGCAACGCCGGCGCGGGGCCGGCGTGCACCCCCGTGCCGGGGGCAATGCCGGGGCAGTGGGGCCGCCCGTTGTACCGTGCGTGGTCGGATGATGGCCCCGCTGTGCCCCTACGAATCCCGTCGTGCCTGTCACCTATGCCTATCACCTCCCTCCGCCAGCCGCCGCACGGTCTCCAGCGTGTCGATCTCGTCCACGGGCTTGTCCTCGCGGATGCGGACGATGCGTGGGAAGCGCAGGGCGTAGCCGCTCTTGTAGCGCGTGCTTGGCTGTACTACGTCGAAGGCCACCTCCAGCACCACCTTCGGCTCCACTAGCCGCACGCGCCCCAAGTCGCGGATGGTGTGTTCCTTGCACCACTTGGTCAGCGCGGCGATCTCCGCGTCGGAGAGGCCGCTGGACGCCTTGCCGACGGTCAGCAGCGTCGGGTCGTCCTCGCTGGCCCGCACGGCGAAGGTGTAGTCGCTCAGCACGTTGCGGCGCCTGCCGTGCCCCACCTCCACCGCCGTCACCACCACGTCCAGGGTGGCCAGCGCCTTCTTGAACTTCAGCCACTCGCGGCCGCGCCGCCCGGGGCGGTAGGGCGAGCGCGGGTCCTTCACCATCAGCCCCTCATTGCCACGCCCGCGCGCCGCCTTGAACAGCGGCTCGATGTCCGCCACATCCTCGCAGCGCACGAGCCGTGACAGGATGACTGGACGATCGGCCACGCCGCCGTTCTGGAATGTTATCGGCGCCTCCTCCCCGATCCTCGGCCCTCGGTCCTCGGTCCCCAGTCCGCGGTCCCCGGCCAGGCGCTCCAGCCGCTCCCGCCGCTCGGCCAGCGGCGTCTCCAGCAGCACTGCCCCGTCCTGGTAGAGCAGGTCGAAGGCGACGAAGATCACCGGCGCGGCGGCCAGCACGTCGTCGCTCACCGTCTTGCGGCCGAGGCGCACCTGCAACTCCTTGAAGGGCAGAATGCGGCCCGCCCGCGCCGCCAGGATCTCGCCGTCCATGATGAACTCGCCGGGGAGTGCCAGCAGCGGGGTATGCAGCTCCGGGAAGCGCTTCGTGACCTCGTCAAAGGTGCGCGAGTAGATCGCCAGCCGCTCGCCCTGCCTGTGGACCTGGGCGCGGATGCCGTCGTACTTGTCCTCGACAAAGAACGGGCCGTCGATAGAGCGGCGAATCTCCTCCGGGTCCTGGATGGGCGAGGCCAGCATGAACTTGAGCGGGTGGAACAGGCGCATGCGCGCCTCGCCGAGGCGCCCGTAGCGCGCCAGCAGTGCCGTCTCCCCCACGTCGCCGAGCAGCATGTTGGCCCACTGCACCTGGCCCACCGGCACGCCGGCCGCGCGCGCCAGCCCCTCCTCCAGCAGCCCCTCCTGCAAGCCGATGCGCAGGTCGCCGTCGATGATTTTGATCACGTAGGCGGCCTCGAGCGGCGTGGCGCGCCGCAGCAGGCCCTCCAGCAATGGCCGCTTCTGTGTCGGGCCACGCGCCGCAGCCAGCGCCGCGAAGGCATCCGCCACGTCGCGCAGGGTGAGGGTGGGGGTCTGGGCCACATGGCCGCGCAGCGCCACCCCGGCGGCGGCGCCGGCCTCGCCATGTGTGGTGGCCAACTGGCCGAACTCCTCGGTCGACATGCCGCTCAGCGCGCACACCGCGTCGCGCACCAACGCCCAGCCGACGTTCAGCACGCGCTCGTCAGCGAGCGCGAATGGGCGGCCGGTGAAGAAGCGCGCCGCGATCGGCAGGTCACTGTCGTCTAGGGCGGCCAGGTAGTCACGCAGGATCTCGGCCTTGGCGAGTCGGCTGGATGTGGCCGCCAGCCGCTCGCACGTCTCCGCAAAGGTGTGGAACAGCATCCCTTTCCTCCTATGGCAGCTATTGTGCCACAGAAGGCGACCTTGGGCATCAACGGGGCCAGCCCCCCACCCCGTTCAAATACCAGGAGTTCCACGGGGGCAGCACTCCCGCACCCCACGGGCAGGTGTGGGCACGAGCAGCAATAAGACCAGCCGGGCGTACGGCACTCCCGCACCCCACGGGGAGGTGTGGCGGGGCGAAGCCCCTCCGAAACAGAGGGGCGCAGGCTCTTTGTGGGGGCCGTCGGCCCCCACACCCCCGGCGGGGCTCCGCCCCGCGCCCCCGATTCGCGGTCGACCGCACAACTCCTGCCAAATACCAAGAGTTCCACGGGGGCAGCACTCCCGCACCCCGCGGTTGAGAGGCGGACAGCACGGTGGTGCAACGCTGCGTGCGGGGCGTCCTGATGCCCTGGGAGGATCCCGTTCCGGCCCTTCCCCGGCGCCGGGAGGGGCGACCAGCGCAAGCACCATGCGCGTCCTGCTGCACCGCAGTGCAGATGGAGGATTCGTTGCGGGGGGCTGCGGCCCTATCCCCCGCGCGCTACCCGCGTAGCAGCGCGCACAGCCGCACGGTCTCTCGGTCCAGCCGGGCGCCCTCGTCGCCGGCCACCACGGCGATCACCTCGGGGTCGGTGAAGAGCGGGTGCAGCTCGGACGGGACGCCGTGCAGTTGCTGGGCGCCGACCTGCTCCACCTGCTGCGGGTGCTCCTCCAGGTAGTCCGCTAGGCGCGGCCAGCGCAGCGAGAGGATCGTCCAGCGCGCCAGCGGCGCCTGCGGGATGTCCACTTCGCAGAGCAGCGCCAGCGCGCGGTAGGCGCTGTAGGCGTTCACCAGGCGCTTCATGGCGCGCGGGTTCGGCTCCAGCAGCCGGGCCAGCGGCCGCAGCGCGTGCTCAGTGCGCTTCACCGTCCCTGGGTCCGCCAGCTGCACCACCGCCGCCCGGCGCACCTCGCGCTGTTCCTCGTAGGGCAGCTCGCGGCTGGCCTCCACCAGGCGCATCAGTGTCTGGTCGCTTGGCGCGCGGTGCACCAACTCCAGCATCTGCGACGTCGTGGCCCGCCCGTCCGTCCGCGCCTCCACCTGGATGAGGTGCCGCCAGAACGCTTCCTTCAGCCGCTCCGGCACGCCGGGGACCGAGGTGGTGAGCTGGAAGGTCTTCTCCAGGAACAGGGCGCCAAGTGGCTTGCCGGGCATGTGCACGCTCCCCTTGAGCCTGTCGTACACTGCCTCGAAGCATGCATTGAGCCACTGGCGGTCGGCGGCCACCACGAAGATCACCGGCGCCTGGCGGAAGACCGTCTGCATGCCCTCAAGCAACTCCACCACGTACTCGCACTGGCAGCGGTCCAGGTCGTCGATGAAGATCGCCAGCCGCCGGCCGCTGGCGCGCAGCTCGGTCACCAGCCTGATGAAATGGCGGCAGATCTCGTCCATCGGGTCGCTCGTGCGGTCGGTATAGCTGCGCGCCGCCTGGGCGGAGCCGAACAGCAGCGAGCGGTTGGTGGCCTGGACGATCGTCCACACCGTGAGCAGCAGCGCCAGGATCTTCCCGACGTTGTCGGCCAATCCGGCCAGCGCCGGCAGCATGCCGCGCTCGGCCACCTCACCGGGCGGCATCGTGGCCATGAGCAGCACCGCCGCCCAGGCCAGCACGGTGCCGCCTACCAGATAGTGCAGCCTGCCGGTGGTGATGCGCCACCAGTAGGCGGGCAGCAGCAGCCACCACGGCAGCGCGCGCCTGCTGGCCTGGAAGACCCGCTCGTAGAGGGCCCACCACGGCGGGCGGATCTGCTGGTTGCGCCAGGCGTTGAAGTCCACCACCAGCCAGCCCGCGCGCCCGAGCTCTGCGCTCAGGAAGTTGAGCAGCGTGGTCTTGCCCGAGCCCCACGGCCCGTACAGGTGGATGGCGTAGGCGCCTTGCTCCTGCTCGGCGATCAGGGCGATGCGCCGCGCCAGGTACTCCGCGAAGGCGCCCCGGTCCAGCCGATCCTCCTCCGCCTGGAGCAGCGGGTTGTCCGGCTGGTTGGGGACGCTGTCGGGCGGCTCGTACAGCTCGCGCCCGCGCTTGGTCAGCACCTCCGCGAATCGCTCCTTGATCTCGCCGATCAGCCCCGCGAGCGCGCCGTCGCGCTCGAACTGCGCGCGCAGCCATGGTTCGAGCAGGCAGAGGCCCGCGATCGTCAGGCGGCCGTGCAGTTCCGGCGCTCTATCGGGGTCGAACAGTGTGCGGACCTCCGCCAGCCACTGCGCCGCCGTGCATGTGGCCGCATCGGGCGGCGGCTCCAGCGCCAGGCGCGCGGCGCGCCCGCCGGCGTACTCGCTGTGGAGCGCCAGGATCGCGCCCACCAGCCTGGCGGCGGGGATCCGCTCGTCGCGGGGGAAGCGCCTGGTGGCCTCCTGTACCGACGGCGACAGCTTCAGGGCCGCCGGCTGCGGCTCGTGCTCCGCCTTCTGTGCGGCTACCTGCTCCGGTCCGATGGCGACCGACATAGTTTCCTCGCTGCTGGTGCACCTTCAGCGGTACTGGCCCGCTCCGCGCCCGGCCCATCTGCGTCGTTCCGCGCAGTTTGCCTACCTCTACGTGTAGAACGATACCTCTGGCCGTTTTCGAGCAGCCGGCGGGTGTGATGCCATGCTCCACTTGACACCACCCCCCGGCCTTCTATAATAGCGCCCTGCCCTGCTTCCAACCTCACGGACCTTCGCTGGTAGCAAGGAGAACGCAGATGCCCCGAACCGC
>DATMBA010000073.1:0-4663 GCA_035559635.1 Roseiflexaceae bacterium | reverse complement strand
GCTCGCCCGCCCGGCGCACCAGCGGGGCCATCGCCGCCATCACCCGCGCCGCCAGCGGCGCCGAGGCCGTGCCGAGCGCCAGGCGCAACGCCTCCTGCAGCAGCCGGGTGGCCGCCGCATCCTGCCCTTGCGCGGCCGCCTGGCGCCCCAGGTGCGCCAGCGTCGCCGCCTCCCCCCAACTGTTGCCGATCTCGCGGAACAGCGCCAGCGCCCGTACGAAGTGGCCGTGCGCCTCGGCATGTTCGCCCAACGCGATGGCCGTCTCGCCCAGCCGGCTCAGACAGAGCGCCACCCCCCGCAGGTCGTGCATCGCCTCACGGATGCGCAGGCTCTCCTGCAGCAGCCGGCGCGCCTCGTCATGCTCGCCCAGCGCGCTCATCACCTTCCCGAGCGTCACGAGCGAGAAGGCCATGCTCCAGCTGTTGCCGATCTGCCGCTCGATCGCCAGGCTCTGCCGGCACCAGTCGCGCGCCGCGCCGTAGTCGCCGCGCTCGAACGCCATCTGCCCCAGGTTGTTGTAGGCGATGGCCCGGCCGTAGTCGTCCCCCGTGGCCTGCGCCAGCTCCAGGGCCTCGCGGCACAGCCGCTCGGTCGCGTCGTACTCGCCCAGGTAGAAGTGAGCCGCTCCCAGGTAGTTCAGCGGGAACAGTAGCTCCTCGCGTGCCCCCAGCGCCCGCAGCGTCTCCAGGCTCTCCGCCAGCAGCGCCCGCCCCTCCTGTTGGCGGCCGAGCTGGAAGGCGAACCACCCCTGGCGCGCCAGCAGCCTGGCCCAGGTGGCGCGCTCCTCGCCGCTCCCGGCCAGCGCCGCGCAGGCGGCGGCGAAGGCCCGCTCACCCTCGCGGAACCAGCTTCGCATGTCGTAGAAGTGGAACAGGCTGTCGGACCCCCGCACGATCGACGCGGCGTCCCGACGGGCCACCGCCCAACGCCATGCGGCCCGCACTTGGTCGATGTCCGCGCCGATCTCGGCCAGCGCCCGCTGCTGCTCCGCCCCGCGCAGCGCGTCGCGCAGGCCGGCCAGACGCACCAGGTAGTGGCCGGCGTGCCGGTCCGCGGCGTCCTCCGCGCTCCCGGCGCGCCGCAACTGCTCGGCGGCGTACTGGCGCAGCACCTCGGGGAGCTCGTAGCGCGTCGCCTCGCCACCCCCCTGCGCCCGCCGCAGCAGCGACTTGTCCACCAGCGACGCGAGCGTCCGGAGTGCTGCGTGCTGCGTGCCGCGTGCTGCGTGCTCTGCGCGATCCTCACGCAGCACCGTGTCCTCAGTACGCAGTACCTGGTGGTCGGTCAGCACGTCGGCGGCCGCCTGGCGCGTGAAGCTGCCGCGGAACACCGCCAGACCGCGCAGCGCCCGGCGCTCGTCATCGCTGAGCTGGCCCCAGGAGTAGTCGAACACCGCGCGCAGGCTGCGGTGGCGGGCAGGGGCGTCCCGTGCGCCGCCCTCGAGGAAGTCCAGGCTGCGCTCGATCTCGGCGGCGATCTCCTCACAGCTGAGCAGCCGGGTCCATGCGGCAGCCAGCTCGATCCCCAGCGGCGAACCGTCCACCAGGCGGCAGATGCGTGCTACCGCCGCCAGCGCCCGCGCGTCGAAGGCCACGCCCGGCGCCACGGCCGCCGCCGCTTGCACGAACAGCTCGACGGACGGGTAGTGGCTGGGCGGCACCGGCGCCGGCGCCTCCGGCATCACCCAGCCGCTCTCCGCCCCATGCTCCTCGGTGCCCCGCGGATACGGCAGCCCGGCCAGCACCAGCACGTGCTCGCCGGAGAGGTTAAGCCGCTCGCGCGCCGTCGCCAGCACCTTCAGACCCGGCGCCCGCGCCAGGAGCCCCGCCACCAGCGGCGCCGCAGACGCCAGATGCTCGAAGTTGTCCAGCACCAGCAACAGGGACTTGCCGCGTACATAGGCGCGCAGCTGATCGGCCGCCGGCTCACGCCCGGAGATCATCAGCCCCAGCGCAGCAGCGATCGTCGTCGCCAGCGTGTCCTCGAGCGGCTCGTGGGGCGCCACCGCCGCCAGCGGCACGAAGGCCACGCCATGCGCGAACGGCGAGCGCTCGTCCGCCTCGGGCGCGAGCGCCCGCGCGGCGTGCAGCGCCAGGCGCGTCTTGCCGATCCCGCCCGCACCTACGATCGTCAGCAAGCGTACCTCGGAGGCGCGCAGCAACTCCAGTGCGCGTGCCGCCTCCTCCGCCCGCCCCACCAGCGGCGTCAGCGCGTCGGGGAGCCGGTGCGGCTGCCGGAGCAGGGCCTCATCGCTGCTCATAGTGCGCCTCCACGATGGGAGAGTTCAGAGGAGGGGTTGGCCCTCCCGTTGAACCCCCACCCCTTTATTCGCTGGTGGGACGTGCGCCCGCTACGGGCGTCACGGCATCGTCCAATCCTCAACGGTTAATCCTGGCACGCGCGTAATCGAGCGCCCGTTGATTGTGGGCAGGGTGTGCGCTTGTCGCACCTCCATATCGAAGCTCGGCGACTGCACAGGCCGCTTGGGCGGCCTGCAGCCCGCGCCCGCCGCTGATGAACGGTAACCTCTGAAACGGGTCCGTGGCGCCCCCCACGCCCGGCCGCTCAAGCGGCGGGCTACCCATCGCAAAGCCCGCCGGCGCGGGCTGCCACCCGGTCCGCGCCGGCGGCCTGCGTGAAAGATAGCCCGCGGGTTGACCCGCCGGGCGTGGGACGTAGCCAAAGCCCCATGAAATGTGCAATGTGCATCAGCGGCGGGATCCCCAGTGCCACGCCCGCCGGGGCGGGCTGAATCGCAGGCCGCGCCGGCGGCCTGCGTGCGGGAGATCCCGCGCGGGCCCGCGCCGAGCGTGGGAGGGCGCCAGGATACCCCAGGAAATAGGCAAAGGTCATCTGCCGCCGGGCGTGATCGGCGCCCGCCCGACTCGTCGTCGCACCACCGCCACGAGTAGGGCACAGCGTTGTGCAGGAGGGCGAGGTGGTCGAGCAAGCTCTGCGGCCGTGGCGCATGCTGTCCTTCGTGTCCTTGGCGTCCTTGGTGGATTCTCATCCACCGCCCGGCGGCGTGGCGTCCCCAGGGCCGAGGGCGCGCTGCATCAGCACGCTGTCCAGCCAGCGGCCGTGCTTGAAACCGATGGCAGCGAGCGTCCCCACGTGGCGGAAGCCGAGCGCGCGGTGCAGAGCGATCGACGCCTCGTTCCGGCTGTCGCCGATTACCGCCACCATCTGGCGGAAGCCGCGCCGCTCGCACGCGCCGATCAGCGCGGCCAGCAGCGCGCGCGCCACGCCGCGGCCGCGGAACGCCGGCGCCACATAGATCGAGTCCTCCACCACGAAGCGGTAGCCGGCGCGCGGCCGGTAGGCCGAAGCGTAGGCGTACCCCGCCAGCGCACCCTCCACCTCGGCAGCCAGGTAGGGGTAGCCGCCGGCCAGCACAGCCGCCATGCGGCGGCCCATCTCGGATTCGTCCGGCGGCTCCAACTCCCAGGAGGCCGTGCCGTGCAGCACCTCGCGGGCATAGATCGCCAGGATGGCGGGGATGTCCTCGAGGGTGGCGGGGCGCAGCGCGGGGGTCACGGGGCGCCTCCGGCCCACGCCGCGTCCGCCGGGCGCAGCGGCGCCGTCAGCATGGCGCTTACGGCGCTGATCAGCCGGTGATGCACACCCGGCCACCGGCGCCGGTCCTCCAGGTACGGGTCCATGCCCAGGAACAGTGATGGCATCGCTCCCCTCCATCGCAGTGCCATGATACTTCCGGGCCGCCCGGCGGTCAACGCTGGCGGAGGGGTGTGAGGCCAAAGCCCCCGGCCTGTGCGAGAGCAGACAGGACGAAAAGCCCTCTCCGCTGGCGATCCTGTTCGATAACGGCGCGCGCCGCCGCGCGGTAGCAGCTTTGTGGAACCGCGAGAGCGAACAGGAGGGGCCGCATGGCCGAGTACCACTTACGAATCCGCGAACTGCCGTCCCACGAGAAGCCGCGCGAGCGCCTGCGCGACCAGGGCGCCGCTGCGCTTAGCGACGCCGAGTTGCTGGCGATCCTGCTGCGCGTGGGCGTGGAGGGGGCCAACGCCGTGCAGCTCGCGCAGCAACTGCTGGCCGAGTTCGGCGGCTGGGCCGGGCTGCAGCGGGCCGACTTCGCCGAGATCGCCAGGCGGCGCGGCATGGGCGAGGCCAAGACCGCCCAACTCAAGGCCGCGCTCGAGATCGGGCGGCGGCTGCTCCTCACCGCCCGCGAGGAGCGCTTCCAGATCCGCTCGCCCAGCGACGTGGCGCAACTCCTGATGGTGGAGATGAGCCATCTGGACCAGGAGCATCTCCGCGTGGTGAACCTGGACACCAAGAATCGCGTCCAGAAGATCACCACGGTTTACGTCGGCAGCCTGAACAGCTCGCTGGTGCGCATCGGCGAGCTGTTCAAGGACGCGATCCGCCTGAACAGCGCGGCCATCATCACCGTCCACAATCACCCCTCGGGGGATCCAACCCCCTCGCCGGAGGATGTGCTGGTGACGCGGCAGATCGTGGAGGCCGGCAAGCTGCTGGACATCGAGTGCCTGGACCACCTGATCATCGGCAACGGCCGCTTCGTGAGCATGCGCGAGCGTGGGCTTGGCTTCCCGAAGGGGTGAGCGCCTCAGCCCAGCGGCGCGCGCGCGGTGACCCGCGTGCCCCCGCCCGGCGCGCTCGTCACCTCCAGCGTCCC
>DATMBA010000072.1:0-9428 GCA_035559635.1 Roseiflexaceae bacterium | reverse complement strand
GTCGCCCGCCATGCCGCTGCGCCGCACGCCCGACACCGGTGACTGGCTGGTGTTCTGGGTGCAGGACCGCGGGATCGGCATCCCGCCCGCCTACTTCGAGCGCATCTTCGAGAAGTTCGGCCAGGTGCGTGGCCGCAAGGTGCGCGGCACCGGCCTGGGCCTCACCTTCTGTAAGCTCGCCGTCGAGGCCCACGGCGGCCGCATCTGGGTCGAGAGCGAGGAGGGCAGCGGCAGCGTCTTCGCTTTCGCTCTGCCACTCGTAAGGACCGAGGACTGAGGGCTGAAGGCCCGCCGCTACGCTGTGTAAGAGAGAAACACTTTACAAATTTGTCATCCGGCTCGCGCCTTGATCGGCGGAGCATATTTCTATATAATGTTAAGGATCGTGTCCTCCTACCCATCCCAGGTGTAAAGTTGCGGCGACGGTGAAGGTAGATCGCCATGGGCAGGCTGCTCCGCGCGCTCCAGACGCAGATACGCTACAAAATCATCCTCCCCTATCTGGCGCTGACGCTCATGGTCACGATGGCCGGCGCGGCGATCGCTGTTGGCCTGGTGGCGGCCTCCTGGGAGGAGCGCCTGCAGAACCAGTTGGCCCAGGTGGCGCGCAACACCACCGACGCGCTGGTGCGCCGCGAGCGCAACCAGTTGGACTTCCTGCGCATCATCGCTTTCGCGCCGCCGAACCCGAACCAGAACGTTCCCGCCATGGCCGACGTCTTCGCCGCCGGGGACCCGCAGCTGGCCGCGCGGGCGCTCGACCCCTACTACAAGTACGGCGTCGCCAACATCAATCTGGACTTCGACCGCATGATCGCCTTCGATCGCCGCGGCGTGACGCTGGTGGATTGGGCACGGCTGAGCGAGGACGTGGACCAGCCGCCGCTCCTCAGCCACGGCATGGATCTCTCGCAGGTGGACTTCGTGCGGAAGATTATCGCCGGTGAGATGGAGGACGGCAACGATAAGTTCTCCAACCTGATCTACTTTGCGCCCGACGTCCAGCCCTACTTCTACACGGCGGTGCCGGTGCGGCGCGGCGGCGAGGTGGTGGGCGGCGTGCTGATCGCCATCAAGACTGACCGCATGCTCAAGTCGCTGGAGAAGAGCAGCCAGGCGGTGGTCACCACATTCTACGACCTGTCCGGCCAGGCGATCAGCACCACGCTGGTGCCGCGGGCGGATCTGGGGCAACTCGCCATGCAGCCGGAGGCGCTCCAGCCGCTGCTGGCGGGCCAGGCGCAGTCGATCTTCTCGGTGGAGATCAACCAACGCGGCTACGAACTGGCCTACAGCCCGCTGGTGATCGCCGGGACGCAGGTCGGCTACTTCTCGGTGGGCCTCGCGCGGGACTTCCAGGTGCAGTCGCTGTCGATCAGCCGCAACACGATCATCGCGATCGCCATGATCCTGGCGCTTGGCTCGGTGCTGATCGGCTATGTAGTGGCGCGCAGCATTACACGCCCGCTGACGAACCTGGTGGAGGCCGCCGAGGCGGTGACGGCCGGCGACTTGGAGCGGCGCTCGACGGTCAACTCACCGGACGAGTTCGGCCGCCTGGCGTTCGCCTTCAACCAGATGACCGAGCACCTGCTGACCCTCTACCGCACCAGCCGTGAGCTGAGCGCGTCGATCGAGGTCGGCCCGGTGCTGGATGTGACGGCGCGCACCGCGCAGTCGTTTGTGCCGGGCACCGAGGTGCTGGCGCTGCTGGATCTGGATGACCGCGGCACGCTGCGCTACCGGGCCCACAGCGGGGCCGCGCCGGCGGTGCTGGCGCTGGAGCACCTGCGCGTGGCCCCCAACGACCCGCTGCTGCGGGATCTGGCACAGCACCGCGCACCGCGCGCGCTCAGACCCGGCGACGAGCCGCGCCTGGCGCAGCTGGGGCTGAGCGAGGTGGCCGGCTTCGCCAGCCTGATGCTCACCCCCCTGGTGGTGCAGGAGGAGCCGGCCGGGATGCTGATCTTTGGCCACCGTCAGCCGGGGGCCTTCGACGGGGCGGCCGAGCCCTCGCTGGTGGCCATCGCGAACATGGCCGCCAGTGTGCTCTACAACGCCGTGCTCTTCGACCGCGTGCAGGACGAGGCCAGCCAGCGCCGCGCCATTCTCCAGTCGATCGCCGACGGCGTGGTGGTCTGCGACCGGCAGCGCAATATCGTGCTGGTCAACCGCGCCGCCGAACAGATGCTCGACATCCGCGACTGGGGCCGGGTGCGCTATAACTTCGACCAGATGCCGCTGCAGCGGGTGGACTTGCGCCAGCAGCTGTTCGGGCGTGAGGCCGACAGCCTCGAGCACTACCAACTCGGCGACCGCGTGCTGCGCCTCAGTAGCGCCCCGGTGATCGCCGACAATGGCCAGGAACTGGGCGAGGTGATCGTGCTGCACGACATCTCCGCCGAGGCGGCGGTGGACAAAGCCAAGACCGGCTTTATCGAGACGATCTCGCACGAGCTGCGCTCGCCGCTGACGGTCATCCTGGGCTACACCGACCTGCTGTTGCGCGGCATGATCGGCGAGCTCAGCTCCGAGCAGCGCGAGATCCTGGATGCGGTGCGCGGCCGCGCCGAGACGATGAACGGCTGGCTGAAGAATGTGATCCTGGTCGCCAGTATCGAGGCCAACACGCTCAACACCGACATCGAGACCCAGGACCTGGCGGTGGCGGTGGAGAACGCCCTGGCGCCGATGCGCGCGGCCTTCAGCCGCAAGGGGATCGAGACGCGCGTCCAACTGCCGGACGACCTGCCGCCGGTGCTGGCGGACCGCGAGCAGCTGCAGATCATCCTCACCCAACTGCTGGATAACGCCCGCCGCTACACGGCCAGCGGCAGTGTGACGGTGGCCGCCACCCGCCAGCACAGCGGCGTCCGGCTGGATATTATTGACACCGGCCCGGGCATCCCGCCGGAGGAGTTCGGGCGGCTGTTCACACGTTTCCACCGCATCGAGGGCAACAATTCGCCGGAGCGCGGCAGTGGGTTGGGCCTCGCGATCACCCGCCAGCTTGTCGAGCGCCAGGGCGGACGGGTGTGGGTGCAGAGCCAGGTCGGGCGCGGTAGCACGTTCAGCTTCTCTCTCGTGGCAGCCAATGAACACTCCGACGCCGTCGCCAGCCCAGACAACGCCGGCACGACAGCGTGAGCCGCTGCGTTGGCTGGCAGCGGCGGCGCTGCTGCTGGCCTTCCTGCTGATCTGCTGTGTCGCCGAAGTGACGGTGCGCCTGCTCCAGCCGCACAACGTCGCCTCGACGCTCAACCTGCTCTCGCAGGACCGGGCGGACTACGCGCCGTGGGTGGCGACGCTCGGCATCGCCGCCATCCCGCCGGAGTTGCCCGCCGCGCAGGCCGCCGAGCGCGCCACCGCCACCTCCATGTCGCAGACCGGCACGCCCACGCCAGCGATCGTCGGCAGCGTCCCGACCGCCCTGATCCCGGTGGTGCCGGCGGCGGCCAATTTCCCCACCCCCACCCCCGCTGATATCTTTGTGGTGGTGCAACCCACGGCCACGCCGCGGCCGGCCGGCGCGATCCCGACAAACCCACCGGCGACGGTGCCGCCGCTGCCCACCAGGGTGCCCGAGACGGTCCCGCCGCCTACCAGCACCAACACGCCGGCGCCGACACCGACCCACACACCGCGTCCGCCGGCCACACGTCCGCCGGACACCCCGGCGCCACCCGATACGCCGACGCCCGTCGCAAACACACCCCGGCCGACTACCGCCGCCCCGACGGCGACCCGAACGCCTGTGCCGCCGACGAACACTTCCGTGCCGCCGACGCCCGTGCCGCCGACGCCTGTGCCGCCGACGGCGACCAACACGCCGGCGCCGCCCACCAACACGCCGACCAACACACCCAAGCCGGATCCGACCGACCCGCCGCCGACGGCGACCAACACGCCGGCGCCGCCCACCAACACGCCGACGCTGACGCCGACGCTGACGCCAACGCCCGCGGCGGATCTGTCGATCGCCAAGAGCGGGCCAGCGACGGCGACGGCCGGGAGCGATGTGAGCTACACGCTGACGGTGCGGAACAGCGGGCCGTCCCCCGCGACCAACGTGACGCTCACCGACACGCCCAGCGGCGTGGGCTGGACGTTCGTCTCGTCTACGCTGGGGAGCCAGTGCAGCGCGAGCGCTACGGCGATCACCTGTAGCCTGGGGGCGATCGGCACGAACTCCGACCTGATCATCGGCATCACCATTCGTCCGAGCGCGCCCGGCACACTGACGAACCAGGCTGTGGTGGCCGGCAGCGAGCCGGACCCGGCCACCGTCAACAACACCGCCGTCGCCGTTACCACCGTCACGGCCGCGCCCGAGGCGGACCTGGCCATTACCAAGGTGCGAAGCGGCTCCGGCCCGGTGAACGTCGGCGATGACGTGACCTACACGCTGACGGTGGTCAACAACGGCCCGGCGACCGCCACGAACGTGGTGGTGACGGACCAGCCCAGCGGCGTGGGCTGGACGTTCGTCTCGGGGACGTTCGGCGCGCAGAGCTGCACCCTGTCCGGCGTGGAGATCCGCTGCGCGCTGGGCGACCTGGCCACGTCCGCCAGCGTCGACATCACGATTGTGATCCGGCCAACGGCGAGCGGCTCGCTGGTGAACACGGGCAGCGTCAGCTCTGCGACGAGCGACCCGAACAGTTCCAACAACTCGGACAGCGTGACGGTGGCGGTGGGCACGCCGATCCTGGCGATCAGCAAGTCGGTGACGCCGACTGGGCCGGTGCAGAACGGCACGCCGGTGACGTACCGGATCACGATCACGAACAACACCGGCGCGAACGTGACGATCGACCGGATCACGGATCAGTTCAACAACTTCATCGTCGCGGGGTGCAGCTCGCCGTCGGGCGGGACGTGCACGACGCCGGGGCCGGTGACGGACGCGATCGAGTGGACCGGCCCGGTGACGCTGAGGAACGGCGAGACGATGACGCTCGAGATCACCGGCAGCTTCTTCGGCGCACCGAGCGGGCAGGCGTGCAACCCGACCTACACGGTCGAGTACACCACCGCCAGTGGCCCCGGCAGCGAGACGCGCACCAACGAGGCGTGCCTAACGGTGTCGCCGTAACCGAGGAGCGGAGCGTCGCCAACGGGGGGGGACAAGGGGAGGGTCAGGGGGGCTTGCTCTCCCTGACCCTCCCTCTTTCATCAAAGCGTCGGTCACGTATTCTTGTGGTTGCGCCCCAAGCCCCTTTGGGGGAGGCGCGGAGGTGCGCCCCGCCCAACCTCCCGCTTTGCGGATACGCCCTAGCGAGTGACCATGGGGAGGACGGCGCGCACGAGCACGGGCGCGGCGCGCAGGCCGAGCGGCGAACTGCTGCGGACGAGAACGACCTGGGTTTGCGCCGCTGGCGTGTTGTGGTGGTGGAGCAGCAGCAGCCGCTGCACCCCGCGCTCGGCCAGCGCCATCTGGTCAACGACCGCGCTGACCTGGCTGCCGCTGACGCCGGAGAACAGCGGACGGTACGCCAGGAGCGGGTCCGTCAGGTTCACCGGGGTGAGCGGGCTGTTGAGCAGATCGTACTCGATGTAGCCGGCGGCGGGCGCCCGGTCCACCACCGCGGCGAAGCCGTTGGCATCGCGCGCACGGGTCTCCACGAAGTAGCGCAGGCGCGGCTGGGCGGCGCTCAACCCGAGGGTGCGGGCCCGCACCGCCTGGAACATCACGCGCGTGTTGAACGGCGCGGCGTCCAGCCGGTAGGGGTTGAGCGTCGAGAGCGGCGCCGGCAGCGTGTTCCAGAAGGAGAGTTGCCCGGCGTAGCGCGGCACGTCACCCGGCAGGATCTGGTACAGCGGGGTGATGAATACGTCGTTCGGCGGACCCGCAGGCGCCAGGTCCCCCGGCAGGGTGTCGCGGAACGCCCCGATGTTCGTCGTCACCAGCACATAGTCCGGCGCGCCGTCGAGGTTCGAGTCGATGTAGATGCGGAACTCGACCTCGTTCGGCGTGGACCACGCGGCGTGGCTGGCGATGCCGAACAACACCACCGTGCCGTTGGCGCCGATGTCGCCGGTGGCTGGCAGGTTGCTAGAGGCGCCCACGTACTGCACGTCGGCCGCGCGCAGGTTCGGGGAAAGCCCGGGGACCGGCGGGCTGACGCCGCCCTCCTCGAGGGCGAACGCACTCACCAGCGGGAGCTGAGTGCCGATGTGGCCGTCCGGCGAGGCCCCGTTGCGTGCGCCGGTGTTCGTCAGCGGGATGTTAACGAGCGGTGCGCCCCCCGGGACCACCAGATCCAGTGTGGCCGCGGCGCTCTCGGCGGCGGACTTGGGGAAGATCTGGAACGGCACCCGCTGGATCTGCTCGTTGACCAGCCGCCCGTCGGCCACGAACAGCCGGTGCGGCCGGACGTCGTGCTGGAAGACGCCGAAAGTGTACAGCCGCTCCGCGCTGATCCAGAGCGTGCGGCTGACCACCGGCTCCGTTCCGGGCGGCGCCCCGGCCCGCACCACCTGGAAGGAGTACTCGCCGCGATCCAGCGGCAGGTATGGGCTGATGGCACCGACGGGCAGCCCCGGCACCGCCAACGCGCCGTCGATATAGATATCCACCGGCGTGCCGTCGCCGTAGGGGTCAGCGTTGAAGAAGTGGATCAGCCCAGTCGCCGTGGGCGGCGCCGGCGGGATCTCGTCGATCACAGCGAGGCGCAGGTCGCCGGGCGGTCCCCAGAGCGCCAGGGTATAATCGCGCCCCTCCTGCAGGTCCACCTGCTGGGTCAGCAACGTCACGCCCCTGTCGCCGTCGTCGTCGACGTCAGCGCCGCTGTTCGTGACGACGCGGATGGTCGTCAGGCCGGGCGGGGTCCGGTGGTAGTGGCTGACCCGGCCGCTGTGGAGCGGGCCGAGGGTCTCGGTGTCGCCGATGATGAAGCGCACGTTCTTCAGTTCCGCAGCGTGGGCAGCGCGGACGCGCGCGCCAACGCTGCTGGTGACCTGAACATAGCCACCGTGCTCGGCCATGTAGTAGCGGTAGAACGCGCCGCCCTGCTGGATGGCGGTCGCGGCATCCGGCGTGTAGTCGAGCAACTGCGGCTGAACGCTGAGACTGACCGGCACCTGCAGCTGTTCGCGCGGCTCGAGTTGGTACGGCCCGGCCGGGACCTCCAGCTGCACGCCGCTCTCGCTGGCAGTGGCGACGACGCTCAGGCGCACAGTGCGGGGGGTGTCGCCGATGTTCTCGATCGTCAGGTGGCGCTGGATGGACAGGGGCCGGGAGACCCATGGTGCGCCGTAGCTCAGAGCCGCGCTGGCCGGGTCGTCGGCCGGGTACGCCAGCATGGCGAGTGTCGCGAGCGACGCGATGTTCAGGCGACCGCCACCGGCCAGCGAGGGCGGGTAGGGCGCCCCGCTGGGAAGGCGCACCGGCGCGGCGGATGTCACGAGCGCCGTCTTGATCCGGGAGGGTGCCCAATCCGGGTGGAGATCGCGGAGCAGCGCGGCCGCCCCGGCCACCTGCGGCGCAGCGACGGCCGTGCCGCTGAGCGCGACGGCCTCCGTGCCGCTGCCCACGCTGGCGCCGGGGATCTGGCTGCCAGGCGCCACCAGATCCGGCTTCAGGCCGGCGTTGCTCTGCTGCGGGCCGCGCGACGATGAGGGGAGCAGGCTGTCAGCCGGCGACTCGGGCGTGGCGCCGCGCTCGTCCACCGAGGCGCCGACGGCGATCGCCAGCGGCGCAGTGGCCGGCGACGATGCCGCATAGAAGGTGTCGCCGCTGTCCCCAACCGAGACGACCACCACGACACCGGCGCGCACCGCGCGGTCCACCGCCTCGGCGTCGGGGTCATCGGCACCACCGAACGGCGAGCCGAGCGAGATCGAGAGCACGTCCACCAGGCGGTCGTCGGTCACGCCGTCGCCGTTCGGGTCGAGCGCGTAATCGATCGCCGCGGTCAGGAACGTGGTCGTCCCCGCACAGCCGAAGATCTTGAGCGCGACGAGGTCCGCACCCGGCGCGATGCCCGGCGCGACCTTGAAGTCCGCGAACGAGAGGCTGGAGCTATAGGGGCCGCGGTAGGTGGCTCCCTGCGCATCCACGCCGTAGCCGGCGGCAACGCTGGCGATATGTGTGCCGGACCCGGCGCAGTCCAGCGGGTCATCGTCGCGGATGGGCGTGGGGCTGCCGGCGACGCCAGCCGCATCATACGCGTCGCCGACGAAGTCCACGCCGGCGACGACCTTCGTGGTTGGGAAGCTGCCCGGCTCGACGACCGCCGGGTCGTTGGCGGCGTAGGCCTCGGGCGTACCCGGCCCACCGAACGTGGCGTGGGTGTAGTCGATGCCGGTGCCGATGATCCCGATCCGCACCCCCTCGCCGAGCACCGGCTCGCCGGTGATACGGTGCGCCGCACGCCAGAACTGCGGCGTGCCCACGCTGGCGGCCTGGCTGACGAGCGAGCGCGTCTTGGGCGGGATCACTCGGACGGCGGCGACACCCGGCAGCGCACGGAGCGTCTCCAGTTGAGCCGGGGTCGCTGCCACGGCGACGCCGCTGTAGGCGACGCGCGTCCGGAACAGCACCGGGATACCCAGCGCATCCAGATACTGCGCCACGTCCTCTTGGCCGGCGGCGGTGGCCTGGGCCTGTGGGATAACGCCTGGCGGCGGGGCTGCGAGCTCGAGCATCACCGTCAGCGGGCCGGTGGGGGTGGCCGCGCCAGAGCGTGCGCCGGGCGTGAGCGGCTCGTCGATGATCAGTGGAGGCGGTGCGACGCCGTCGGCCGCGAGTGAGGCGGCCGGCACCAGGGATGCCAGGGATATGGTGACCAGCAGAATGAGCAGAGACGTGATTCTTGGTTGCATACGGCTCCATCCCTCGCGCACACGAGTCACGGTGTGCGAGCCAGGTCCCCTCGGGTCGCGCGCGACGAAAGGCAAAAGCCCGGCGGATGCCCCCGGACCATCATAAGCCTTCGAAGACATTCAGAACGGCACGCAGCAGGGCGGCCGCCAGAGTCGCTTCGCTTCACTCTCACCCATTGCTGCTCTCATCTTAACATACGAGCGCAAGTCGTATTATGACGCTTTGTTCATCCTATGGACATACCGCAGCGAGACTATTAACAGTCTTTTCACCGACGATAGCCAGGTTAGGCAGAGCATACGGATCGGTTGCTGCAAGCGGGGGGTACGGGGGCAGCGCCCCGAAAAGGTCCCTCGAAGGGTCTTTTGGAGGGGCGCAGCCCCTCCGGGCCTCCCCATCGGGGTGTGGAGAGCGAAATCCTCCCTGAGACCCTACAAGCGGGAGGGCGAGGGAGAGCGCAGCCCCATACGCATCAAGCTAAGCAAGGATAGGTTAGCAAGTCGGCATTCAACAGCAATTGGTAGGTGTTGGGATGGGCGCGACGGGAGTTGATACGACAACATGCCTGCAGTCCAGCTTGGATAACGCTCAGCGCGTTTTC
>DATMBA010000071.1:0-8225 GCA_035559635.1 Roseiflexaceae bacterium | reverse complement strand
CGTCGCCGTCACCGTCGCCGAGCCGTCCTCGTGGTAGGCGATCTCGGTGTTCGGGAAGTAGGCCGCCACATCGCGCCGGCGCGCGACGTTCGGGTGCAGCCGGTAGCGCAGCGCGTAGGTCCTGGGGCGGGGGCGCTCTGGGGGCAGCACCCCGGGCAACACCTCGGCGGTGCCCGCCACGATCCGGTCGAGCCGGTAGTCGATCGCCGCATGCACGGTCTCGCCGCCACCGGGCGTCACCTCCAGCAGCGTGGCGTCCAGGTAGACGTGCCCCTCGGGGCGGAAGAAGATGCCGTAGGGCGCCACCCGGTGGCGGCGCGGCGTAGTTGTGTCGAACGTGCTGAGGTAGCGGAAGGCCAGCTCGCGCCGCTCGTCGATCGCCCGCTTGACGGCCGCCAGCACCGCCGGGTCGATCCGCCCGCTCCCCTGGCCAGGGAGGCGCAGGCGCGCGGCTACGCGCCGGCGCTGGTGCTGCGCCTGGCGGTCGGCCGGGAGCAGCCGTGTGACCTGGTCCAGCAGGGTACGGATGTTGGCCAGCTCCGGCAGCGCGCTGCCCGCCGGGAAGCTGGCGTCCAGGAAGGCGAGCGCCTCCATGGCCGCATCGGAGAGGTCGAGCAACGCCAACTCGCCCAGATCCTCCAGCGCGTACCCGCCCGCCTCGCGGCGGTAGACGATGCGGCAGCCGTATTCGGCCTTGAGCGCGTCGAGGTCGTGCTTCAGGGCCGCGGCTGCCGCGGGCGGGTACCCCTCCTCGCCCAACTCGCGCTGCACGGCGCCGATCAGCTCATCGCCGCTTGCCGGCGCGCGCAGCAGCAGCCGGACGAGCAGCAGGCGCCGCCGGAAGGTGAGCTGAGATGAGCGCTTGGTGCCGCCGCTGCGTCGCGTCATAGAGCAGTCCTAGCGGACATGGAACGTGGGATCTATGGGTTTTGTGGGGGCGCAGTCCTCACACCCCCACCTTACGGCGCTACACCGGGGCCGGGGCCGGGGCGGCGGTGGGCGCGCGGCGCGGCAGCAGCAGCAGGCCCGCGCCCACCGCCGCCGTGAGGCCAGCCGCCAGCCAGAAGATGAACTCGCGGCTGACGTGGCTCACCAGCGGCGGGTGGAACCCCAGCCCATAGTCCACGAACACCGAGAGCGCGAACCAGGCCACCACCCACAGGCGCTTCGCCAGCGACAGCTCGCCGATGTGCGGCACGAGCAGCAGCCCCTCGCACAGCAGCCCGATGTGCGTCACGAACAGCAGCGCCTCCACCGGCAAGATCACGCCCGCGCCGCTCCACTGCCGCAGCCAGAAGACGATCGTCCAGATACCGTACTTGATGCAGAAGAAGGCCGCCAGCGCGTAGAACCAGCGCCAGGGCCTGCCGGCGCGCAGCCCGAACAGCGCGACGGTGCCGAGCAGCGCGGCCAGCGGGCAGTCCGGGATGAACGGCAGCGCCCACAGCGGCGAGCTGAGGATCATCGGCCCGTACCACACCACCCCGCCGACCACCGTGCCGAGCAGGTTGGCCACCACCGCGGCCCAGAAGAGCGGCGGGTTGCCCAGGATCAGGTTCAAGGTCCAGCGAAGTATGCGCTCCATGATGCGGTCTTTCCACAATGAGGGGGCCAGGGAGGGCGCCGCCCTCCCTGAAACCACCCGCTTTTCCGGCGAGGGAGAGGGCAGGGGAGAGTCCGCCCCTGGGATCCCACCTGGTTGGCGCCGCCGGTCACCGCTCAGCCGCCGGCCGGATCATGCGGATCGGCACGCCCCCCACGAACGCCCCCGGCGGCACGTCGCGGTTCACCAGGCTCATGGCCGAGACCGTCGCGCCGGCGCCGATCGTCACGCCGGGCAGGATGGTACAGTTGGCGCCGATCGTCGCGTCCTGGCCGATGTGCACCGGGCCGCGGCGCCACTCGCGGCGGGTGAACTCGTGGCACAGCACGGTCGTGTTGTAGCCCACCACGCAGTCCTCGCCGAGCGTCACGTCCTGCGGGAAGAAGATGTCGAACATCACCATCAGGCCCACGGCGGCGTGCCGCCCGACGCGCATGCCGAGCGCGCGGTAGATCAGGTTCTTGAGCGGCATGAACGGTACGTAGCGCGCCAGCTGGATGAGCGCCGCGTTGCGCGCGACGCGCAGGTAGCCGCCGGTGACGCGCGGGAAGTACCACAGCGCATTGTGCGGCCCTGGCGAGGGCGCGATCTGCAGGCGCGCCTTGCGGGCCGCGCTCGTGCCCAGCCCGTCCTCGCCCCAGGCGGCGGCCGTGTTGTCGAGGGTCTGAGACTGCATAGTGCGGGTAGGCGATAGGTGATAGGTGATAGGTGATAGGTGATAGGATCGTGTTCTTCTGTCCCAACATCACGCACCACAGCTCACGTATCACGCATCACGACGCCTATCCCTCCTCCGCTGTCACCGTGATCATCTGGTCCCCCTGGCGGATGGCGTTGACCACGTCCATGCCCTCCACCACCTTGCCGAACACCGTGTGCTTGCCGTCCAGATGCGGCTGCCGCGCGAGCGTGATGAAGAACTGGCTGCCGTTGGTGTTCGGGCCGGCGTTGGCCATCGAGATCACGCCGGATTCGTGCTTGAGCGGGTTCTTCCGCGGGTCCACCTCGTCCTCGAATTTGTAGCCGGGGCCGCCACGGCCCGTACCGGTGGGGTCCCCGCCCTGGATCACAAACGGCGGATCGGTGATCACGCGGTGGAAGCTGATGCCATCGTAGAACCCCTCGCGGGCCAGGAAGACGAAGTTGTTGACCGTCTTGGGGGCATGCTTGGGGTACAGGTCAAGCACGATCTCGCCCCTGGTGGTCTGCATCCGTACACGGTAGGTCTTGTTTGTATCGATCGCCATGGCCGGCGGCTGACTCCACTGCTTGGCTGCCACGATTCGGTCCTTTCTCCATGCGCTCCCGATTCAGATGGAGTGGATTATACCCTATCGTTCGCAAATCGCTACCGAAGCACAGCGGATCGCCCCTCCCAAAGTGGTAAGATAGCGCGGCAGTGTGACAGGTTGATAACACGAAGGAGCCTCGACGCATGACACCCCCGGTCCGTTTCGGCATCATCGGCGCGGGCGCGATCGCCACCCGCGGCCACATCCCGTCGCTGCAGCGCGTCCCCGGCGCCCAGGTGGTGGCGATCTGCGACACGAACCTGGAGCGCGCCCGGCAGGCTGCCGCGCAGTTCAACATCCCGCACGTCTTCAGCGACTTCCGCGACGTGGTGGCGCACGCCGAGGTGGACGCGGTGACGATCGGGGTGCCGAACGCTTTCCACGCGCCGGCAGCGCTGGCCGCGCTGGAGGCCGGCAAGCATGTGCTGTGCGAGAAACCGCTGGCCACCAGTGTGGCGGACGGCGAGGCGATGGTGGCGGCGGCCCGGCGCGCCGGCAGAATCCTGGCCGTCAACATGAGCAACCGCCCGCGCCCCGAGTTCCTGGCGCTGCGCGCCGCCGTCCAGGAGGGCCGGCTCGGCAAGGTCAGCTACGCCCTCGGGCGCATGATCCGCCGCAGCGGCATCCCCGGCTTCGGCAGCTGGTTCACCCGCAAGGACCTGGCCGGCGGCGGCGCCACCATGGACATCGGCGTCCACATGCTGGACGCGGTGCTCTGGATCCTGGGCTTTCCAGCGGTGGCGGCGGTGCGTGGCGAGGTGCAGGCGGTCCACGGCCCGCACGAGCGCGGCCTGGGCGCCTGGGGGGCGGATCGGGTGCCGGGCGGCACGTTCGACGTGGACGATCTGGCGGTGATGCACCTGCGCCTGGCGGACGGCGGCCTGGTCACCGTCGAGGTCACCTGGGCCTTCCACGGCCGCAACGAGGAGCGCGTGCAGCTGGCCGGAGACCTGGGCGGGGCGGACTTCTTCCCGGACCTGTACGGCAAAGAGATGCCGCTGCGCCTGTTCCGCGTCGAGGGGGACACGCCGGTGGAGGTGATCCCGACCCTGCCGCAGGTGGAGTGGGCCTGGGCGCAGGGCCTGGTGCGCTTCACCGAGGCGGTGCGCGGCCAGGGCACGCCGCTGGCCACCGGCGAGGAGGGCCTGGCGGTGCTGCGCCTGCTGGACGCGGTGTACCGCTCGGCCGCCGAGGGGCGCGAGATCGCGCTGTAGGAGCGATCCACGGAGGCCACGGAGAGCACAGAGGAATGAGCAGTCATTCTGCGTGCCCTCCGTGGCCTCCGTAGATCAGAAAAGGGGTCGAAGATGGCCGGCAGCCCTATCCCGCTGTACTACACCTTCGGCAACCACATGCACTGGGTAGACATGGAGTGGCTGTGGGGCTACTTCGTGCTGCCGAGCTCCACGCGCGACATGTTGGCGCTGTGCGATGCGGCCGGTGTCAAGGGTAATGTCAACTTCGACGGCGTGGGCTACGAGAAGCTGGCGGTGGAGGCGCCCGAGGCGCTGGCGGCCCTGCGCGAGGCCGTGCAGGCGGGGCGCGTCGAGGTGGTGGGCGCATCCTACGGCCAGCCCTACGGCCTATTCCACGGCGGCGAGTCGAATGTGCGCCAGCGGGTCTACGGCGTGCGGTCCGTGCTGCGGCTGCTCGGCGTCCGCCCGCGTACCTTCTGGGAGGAGGAGTTCGACTTCTGCCCGCAGCTGCCGCAGATCCTGGCCGGCGCCGGCTTCCGCTACGCCTCGCTCTTCTTCCAGTGGACCTGGCACACCCCCGAGGTGCCGCGCGAGCAGCTCCCCGCGATCTGGTGGGAGGGGATGGATGGCACGCGCCTGCTGGCCACGCCGCGCGGCCCGCTCAACCTGCACCAGTGGCCCGAGGACTTCGCCGGCCTGCTGGAAAGCCCTGCCCTGCGCGAGATGCCGGCGCCCGGCATCGTCCAGTGGCTCGAGCTGATGCCCTCGCCGGACTGGATGTGCCGCGCTGAGGTGATCCTGCCGCCGCTGCGCGCCCTGCTGGACGACCCGCGCTTCGAGGTGCGGCCGGTGACGCTCTCCGAGTACCTGGAGGTGGCCCGCCCCCACGCCGCGCCGCGCCGCTACACGCTCGACGATGTGTTCCACGGCATGAGCCTCGGCAAGAACGGCGATCTGTTCCGCCGCTGGAGCCGCCGCGCCGAGCAGAGCGCCCTCGCGGCCGAGTCGCTCTCGGCGCTCGCCGGGCTGTTCGGCCGGCCCTACCCGAGCTGGAACGTCTACCCCACCTGGGAGCTCGAGGAGTCCTGGCGCGAGCTACTGGCCGCCCAGCACCACGACAACGACGAGTGCGAGGGGCTGTGCGGCTTCGTCGGCCTGCGCTCCTACGAGCGCAGCCTCGGCCTCAGTGCCCACGTGGCCGGCCGCACCGCCCGCGCGCTCGCGAACCGCACCCCTGGACCGCCCGGCCGCCTGGTGGCCTTCAACCCGCTCGGCTGGCGGCGCGATAGTGTGGCGGAGGACCCGCGCGGCGGGCGGCGCCTCGCCCGCGACCTGCCGCCCTTCGGCTACCGCGTGCTGGACGAGGAGAGCGGCGCGGCCCTCGCGCTCGTGGCGGTCGAGGAGATAGGGGACGCGCTCGTGCTGCGCCGCGGCGACCTGCGCGTCACGGTGGACCGCGTGCGCGGCGTCGTGCGCCAAATCGTGTGCCGGGAGTTCCCGGAGGGCGCGCTACGGCCCGACGCGCCGCTCGCCGACCTGGAGATGACGCGCGGCGGCCAGGTCGAGCGCTTCGACCGCGCGCGCGTGCGGCTCGAGGGATCGCCCGCTGACCCGCGGATCGTGATCGAGCGCTCCAGCGCGGACGGCGCGACCGTGCGGGTGACCGTGAGCCTGGCGCCCGAGCTGGACGCGGTGGACATCGCCTACGACGCCGAGGATCTCCCGCGGCCGGACGGGCGGATGCATGCCGCTCTGCAAACGACGGTGGCGGTGAACCTGCCTGGCGCGCGTCTGGTCCACGACCACCCCTACGGCGTGAGCGAGGTGCGCGCCGCGGGGGTGTACCGCCGCAAGTATCCCACCGGCGACTGGATGACCTCGCCGCAGGTGTTCGAGGAGGTGCGCCACCCCTTCACGGCGCTGCAGTTGCTGGATCTGGTGGACGGCGAGCGCGGGCTGCTGTACCTGCACGACGGCAGCCAGGCATTCTTTCGCGACGGCGAGCGTGTGCGCAACATCCTCTCCATGTACGACCCATGGGACGAAGACTACTTCGTGGCCGAGCTGCACGCGCGGGTGCGGCTGGTCCCACACGGACCGATCGACCACGCGCGCCGTTGGCGGCTGGCGCAGGAGTTCACACGCCCCGCGCTGCTGGCCGCCGGCGAGAAGCCAGGCGGGGACATCCCGGCGTCGTTCGCCCCCGTCTGGTGCGACGCGCCCGGTGTGGCGCTCAGCGCGCTGTTCCGTGAGACCGAGGAGGCCGGGGCCGGGCTGGAGGGGTACGCCGGCGCGGGAATAGGCTTCCCCTACGTGCTGCGGCTGGTGGAGCTGAACGGCGAGGCGGCGCTGGCACGCGTGCTGCTGCCTGGACCGGTGGTGGCCGCCTTTCGCGCCACCCTGCTCGGCGAGGCGCCCGAGCCGCTTGCGGTGGACGAGGCGGCGTCGCCGTTCGCCGCCGGCCCGCCCTGGAGTCAGGTAGAGCTGCGGCTGCGCCCGCACGAGATTGCCACCCTCTACCTGGACCTCGCGCTGGGCCGCAAGGTCACGCGCGACCTGGACGCGCACCGTGGTGTGTGGGCCACCGTACACCGGGCAGAGGGCACAACGGCGAGTTGAGGATCAGACGAGGCTATGGCAAGAAGAAACGCTCGTCTCCCGGCCGCGCGGCCGCGGTCACCGCCGCCAGACAGGCAGAGAAGAGCCTGGGGCGCGCCGAGGAGCTGCTGGACCAGGGCCGCGCCCACGAGGCGCGCGACATCCTCGACGAGCTCGACCGGCGCTCGCCGAACAGCCCGGCTGTGCTCGCTCTGCTCACCGAGGCCATCTACGAACTGAAGGACTTCGAGGCCTACCCGCACACCTGCGAGCGCCTGCTGCGGCTCACCCCGGACGACCCCACCGTCGCGCTGAACCTCGCCGCCGCCTACATGATCAACATCCACCCCGCGCACGCGCTGCGCGCCTTCCGGCGCTTCCTGCAACGCTGGCCCGACCACCCGCGCGCCGACGAGGCCCGCCGGACGGCTGCCGATCTCGAGCCCACCCTGGCGCGCGAGCTGGCGGCAATCGGGCTGGCGGGCGCGGAGGGCGAGGAGCTGGGCTGGCTGCACGAGGAGGCGGTGATCCTCAACAGCTACGGCGAGTACATCAGGGGCCTGCAGGCCGCCGAGCAACTGCTGCAGCGCCGGCCGGACTTCGTGCCGGCCCTCAACAACGCCAGCCTGAGCGCGTTCTCCGAGGGCGACCTGGCGCAGGCGATCGCCTACGCCCGCCGCGCGATCGAGGCCGACCCGCACAGCGTCCACGCCCATGCCAACCTGGCACACTACCTCTTCGTGCGCGGGGAGACCGCCGAGGCGCTGGAGGTGGCCGCGCGGCTCAAGGCGCTGCCCGTCTCCACGCTCGACCAGTACGTCAAGCAGGCCGAGGCGCTTAGCTACCTCGGCGACGACCAGGGTGTGCTCGACGTGTTCGCCGCCGTGCGGCGCGCCGGCACGCTCGATCCCGGTGACGCGCTGTTCTACGACAGGCAGCGGGCGGAGCGTCTCGCGCGCTGCCGCCCGCTGCTCGATCGCAAGCAGTTCCACACCTCAGAGTTCGCGGCATTCTGCCAGGCCCAGATCGGCCTGCTCGTCGCCGAGAAGGAGTACGGCGGCGCCCACCAGTGGCTACACTTGTGGGAGAGCATGGATGCCGGCAACCCGCACCAGGAGTACTGGCGCAAGCGGCTCGAGCCGTTCAGCATCGAGCGGCTGCTCGGCGGCTGGCTCAACCAGGAGCGGTAGGGCGCCGGTATGCATGCACGCAGGGGGTCTCCACAGCGCCAGCGCCAGCACACAGCGTCTGATGCGGATCGGCGTCATCGATGCCCGCACGGCATTGGGGAGCTGGATCTGCGTGTCCTTCGTGCCCTTCGGAGCTCACGTGGCGTCCGCCAGCGGCCCGGTCAGGATGGCCTCCACCTCCTCGCCGGCCTCGATGCGCCGCTCGCCGGGCGGCACCAGCAGCAGCGCGTTGGCGCCGCGCAGCGAGAGCAGCCGGCTGGAGCCTTGCGCGCCGGTGGTGCGCGCCGCCAGGCCGCCGCCGAGCAGGGCCACCGTGGCGCGCTGGTACTCGGGGCGGTCTGGCGCG
>DATMBA010000070.1:0-9555 GCA_035559635.1 Roseiflexaceae bacterium | reverse complement strand
TGGCCCGCCCCTTTTTCTTCTGACGTTGAAAAAGCGCGAAGGGCGGAAGTTCCGCCCTTCGCGCCGCTCATGTGAACGTATCTCGCGCGCTACGCCGCGATCTCCGCGATATCCTCCTCGGCGCGCTCGTGGCCCGCGCCGATCGAGAAGTATTTCGCCTCCGGGTGGTGGACCACGAGCGCCGCGGTGCTCTGCTCCGGCACGAGCTGGTAGGCCTCGGTGAGCGTCACGCCGATCTGGTCAGCCGGCAGCACCCGGAACAGCTTCTCGTGCTCAGCCAGGTCTGGGCAGGCCGGGTAGCCCCACGAGTAGCGCTTGCCCTGGCTCCCCTGCAGCCCCAGGCCCTGCCGCACGATGCGGTTGGTGTATTCCGCCAGCGCCTCCGCCAGCGACACCCCCAGGCCGTGGATGAAGTACGAGCGGCTGTAGTCGTTGGCCCGCTGCAACTCCTCGGTCAACTCGTCCACCCGCGCGCCCATGGTCACGACTTGCAGCGCCACCACGTCGTACACGCCGCTCTCCACCGGGCGGAAGTAGTCCGCCAGGCAGAGCCGCTCGCGCTCCGGCTGGCGCGGGAAGACGAAGCGGGTCAACTCGCGAGGACGGGGGGCTGAGGACCGACGACCGAGGGCTGCGCCATCTGGCTCGATCCTCAGCCCTCGGCCCTCCGTCATGACGGTGGTCGGGTCATAGATGATCAGGTCGTGGCCGTCGCTCTGGCAGGGGAAGTAGCCGTAGACCACTTTCGGCTCCAGCCAGCCGTCGCGCTCGGCCTCGCGCACCAGGTCGCGCACCTTCACGTCGAACTCGGCCTTCAGGCGCTCCCACTCCTCGCCCTTGGCGTTCTTGGCGCCCCACTGCAGCCGGTAGAGCGCGTTGCGGTCCAGGCAGGCCACCACGTCTTGCAGGCGGATGCGCGTGACCACCTGCGGTCCCCAGAAGGGCGGTGTGGGCACCGGCACGTCCTGGCGCACCCGGGAGCGCACGCGCTCACCGGTGATGCTGGCGCGGCCCAGCGCATCCAGCGCCACCCGGCCGCGCTGCTTCTGCTTGAGCGCCGCGGCCGCCGCGGCAAGGGTGGTGTGGACGAACTGCGGGCGCACCTGCGGGTCGGAGAGTTTGTCCATCGTCTCCAGGCCCTCGAAGGCGTCCTTGCAGTAGAACACGCCCGGCTCGTAGGGCTCCTCGTCCGCCACGAAGGTGATGCGCTGGCCGTACTGCCGGTTGATCGCCGCGCCGCCCACCAGCACCGGGAACTTCAGCCCGCGCCGATGCAACTCCTGCACGCAGAGCGGCATCTGCTTGGAGGTGCTCACCAGCAGCGCCGAAAGGCCGATGGCGTCCGCGCCGACCTCGACGGCCTTCTCGATGATGGTGTTGAGCGGCACCTGCTTGCCCAGGTCGTACACCGTGTAGCCGTTGTTGGCCAGGATGGTGTTCACCAGGTTCTTGCCGATGTCGTGCACGTCGCCGTAGACCGTGGCGAGCACCACCTTGCCCTTGCTGGCGCCCTCCACCTTGTCCAGGTACTGCTCCAGGTGCGCCACGGCCCGCTTCATCACCTCGGCGCTCTGCAGCACGAAGGGCAAGATGAGTTGGCCGGCGCCGAACAGGTCGCCAACCTCCTTCATGGCCGGCAGGAGGACGTTGTTCAGCACATCGACGGCGGCCTGGCCGCGGGGGGTGATGGCTGCTTCCGGGCGGAGCGCAGCAGCAGGTTCCTGCTGCGCCGCAGCCATCAGGGCTGCCTGCTGCTGCGCCCTTACCTCACCAAGTGAGACGCCCATCCGCTCGGCCATCAGCGTGTCGATATCCTCCTCCACCCCCTCCTTCTTGCGATGGACGATCTTCCAGTGCAGCCGCTGGGCCACCGACATCCCCTGGGTGGGGTCGGCGCGCTCCGCCTTGTCCGCCGCCGCGTTCTGCTCATAGTAGGCGATGAAGCGCGCCAGGGCATCCTCGCGGCGGTTGAAGATCAGGTCCTCGCACACCGCGCGCTGCTCCGCGGGGATCTCGGCGTAGGGCAGCACGTGGGAGGGGTTGATGATCGCCGTGTCCAGCCCGGCCTGGCGGGCGTGGTAGAGGAACACCGAGTTGAGCGCGGCGCGGGCGTGGGGGGCCACGCCGAAGCTGAGGTTGCTGACGCCGAGCGTGGTGAAGCAGCCAGGGATGTGCTGCTTCACCAGGCGGATACCCTCAAGGGTCTCGATCGCCGCGCGCCGCAGCTCCTCCTGGCCGGTGGTGATCGGGAAGGTCAGCACGTCGAACACCAGCGCCTCGTGCGGCACGCCGTACTCCTCGCGCGCGATCTGGGCGATGCGCTGCGCGATGGCCAACTTGCGATCGGCGGTGTGGGCCATGCCCTGCTCGTCGATCGTCATGGCCACCGTGGCCGCGCCGTAGCGCGCCACCAACGGCATGGTGCGGTCCAGCTTGTCGCCGCGGCCGCCCTCGAGCGAGAGCGAGTTCACCAGCGCACGGCCGGGGTAGATCGCCAGGGCGGCCTCCAGCACCTCGGCCTCGGTAGTGTCGATCGCCAGTGGCAACTCGACGTTCATGGTCAGCTTCTTGAGCAGCGTGACCATCTGCTCCCGCTCGTCCGCGCGCTCGGTCATGGCCACGCACACGTCCAGGATGTGCGAGCCGCCGTCCACCTGCTCGCGCGCCACCTCCACCACGCCATCGTAGTCGTCCTGCAGCAGCAGGCGCTTGACCTTGCGCGAGCCAAGGGTGTTGACGCGCTCGCCGATCAGGGTCAGCGTGCCGTCCTGCCGCAGCGCGGCGGCCTTCACGCCCGAGGAGACGCTGGGGATGTACTCCACCTGGCGCGGCTTCGGCGCCGTGAAGCCGATCTCCTCGCGCAGGCGGCGGATGTGCTCCGGGCGCGTGCCGCAGCAGCCGCCCACCGCGCTCACGCCGTAGGCGCGCACGAACTCGCCAAGCGTGCGGGCGAACGGCTCCGGTTCCATGGGGTAGACCGTCTCGCCGTCCACCTCGAGCGGCAGGCCGGCGTTCGGGATGCAGGAGATCGGCTTGCGCGCGTGCTTGGTGAGGTACTCGATCGCCTCGCGCATGTGCTCGGGGCCGGTGCCGCAGTTGAGGCCGATCACATCCACCGGCATGGCCTCGAGCGTGGCGATCACGGCCGGGATCTCGGTGCCGAGCAGCATCTTGCCGGAGAGATCCAGGAACACCTGGGCCTGCACCGCCACATCCGGCCGGCCGAGCTCCTGCTTGGCGCGGCGGATGCCGTCCAACGCGGCCTTGACCTCCAGCATGTCGAAGCTGGTCTCCACCAGCAGCAGGTCGGCGCCGCCCGCGATCAGGCCGAGCGCCTGCTCGCGGAAGATGTCCGAGAGCTCGCCAAAGGTGATGTTGGAGAGCGCGGGGTCGTTGGAGGAGGGCAGCTTGCCGGTAGGTCCCATCGAGCCGGCCACGAAGCGCGGGCGGCCGTCCTGCGCCGCGAAGCGATCCGCCACACGGCGGGCGATCTGCGCAGCGGTGCGGTTGATCTCGTGGGTGCGCTCGCCGAGGCCCCACTCCTCCAGGCGGATGCGGGTGGCCTGGAAGGTGCAGGTCTCCAGCACGTCGGCGCCGGCCTCCATGAACCCCGTGTGGATGGCCTCGATCACGTCCGGCCGCGTGATCACCAGATAGTCGCGCGCGCCGAAGGTCCGCTCGCCGCCGTAGTCGGCGGCCGTGAGGCCGAAGGTGTCGATACTGGTGCCCATGGCGCCGTCATACACCAGGACGCGCTGCGCGAGGGCGGCGAGATATGATGGGCGGTCGGTTATGTTCACGATTTCCCCCTATTTAGGCAAGCATGGCCTCGATCTGCTCGGCAACCTGTACGTACTCGGGCGCATCGGCCTGCCCCCGGCGCAACTGTTCGACGACACGCCGAAGCAGGTGTGGATTGACCTCCGCCAGGTCCTGGGTGAGAACCCGCCAGCGCTCAACGAGATCCGGGTCCTGATGGAGCGCCGCTTTGGCCGCGATCTCGTGCGGCTTATATTCGCGCGGCGAGGCGACCACGTTCATGCCCAGGTCGCGCCCGGCATTGGCCCAGTAGTACGAGAGCATCGGGTTGATCAGGCCGCGCATGCGCTCCCAGAGCTGCAAGTCTTCCTCGCGCATGAGGGCGAAGAACGCCAGGTAGTATGGGCGAGCGGCGGCGTACTGGTGCTGGACCTGAGCCAACGCGCCGGCCTGAACGGAGGCGTATGAGGCCATGTAGTAGCATAGATCGGATTGGGAGGCGCCAGGCACGCCGGCCTTGAGCGCATCGTACTGGAGCCGGCATGCGATCAGCGAGCGCTGGGCCGCGGCCATGAAATCGCGCGACCGCAGCTGCAGCGCTTCATCGGCCAGGGCGTGTGCGCCCTCCGGGCCGTGTGGCGCCTCGGCCGGGATATCCACACTCTGGATATCGCTGAGCAGCACCTGTAAGGCCGGCTGGTTATCGAACGACAGCACGGCGCGGCTCGGGAGGCGGAAGCGGTCACCTTGCTGGAGGATCTGCCCGCGGCGCAGCAGGTCGGCGATCAACTCGCGGACGTAGTCCCCCTGGTTGGCATCGTTCAGCAGCAGGGTAGCGATCTCAGCGACATCGACCGGCAACCCCTCCTGCACCACGGCGACGATGAAGCTGCTCTCCGCGCGGGCGATCAGCGCCGCCTCGCTGTCCAGCCCCGGCGCGAGCCGCAGGGGGGTGTGCATCGACGCGGCGCTCCCCTCATACTCGAAGGCCCGCTGGCGAAACCCCATCTGCCAGATGGCACGCAGCAGCGTCTTGCTGCGCGCCATCCCCTGGGAGAGGTAGCGCCGCTGGAGTTCCTCCAGCAGGGTCTCGGTGGTATAGCCATGCGGCTGGTCGACGAGCGCGCGAAACACATCGCGCAGGACGTCGCGGCGGGTCGTCAGATCGGCGACGGACATCTTCAGGCGCCGGAAGAGTTGCTGATACTGGGCAGCGAGGGGCTGCGCGGCCGCAGTGGTATCGGCCGCGCCCACCACGAAATCGGCCGGTACTATGAAGTCGGCCGGCGCCACGAAGAGGTCCAACCCTTGCAGATAGAGCTTCACCAGATCGCTGTTGTCCTCCAGCCAGGTGCGGAACTGTGGGTACCCCAGGTTGGCTTCGTTGAAGGCCGGGTTGATCGAGAGGATGGCGGGCTTCAGCTTGGCCGCCAGCACCGGGATCTCGCCACGCCGCTCGAAGGCGCGCAGCGCCTTGGTGAGCAACTCGCGTGCGGCCGCGCGGTCCTCGCGCGGCGCGTCCGCCGCGATCTCACCGAAGCTCTCGCTCAGGATCGTCTCGAGGTAGACGAACTCATCGCACGACTTCACCAGTAGCGGGTGGGTGATGCGGCCAGGCCCGACGCCGATCGTGTAGCGCCCGTACTCGCGCAGCTTTGCCGCCAGAGGGCCGAAGTCGCTGTCGCCGGACACGATAACGAAGGTGCTGATATGCTGGCGCATCATCGCCACCTCGAGCGCGTCGATCGCTATACGGATGTCCGCGCGGTTTTTCCCGGCTCGTACGCTGTAGATCTGCGTGAGGTCGACGGAATTATCCATCAACTCGTCGCGGTAGCGAGAGAAGCGTGCCCAATCTGCGTAGGCGCGCTTGACGACGACCGGCCCGCGGCTTTGGAGGTACTCCAGCAGCGGCGAGAGCTCGAAGTCGCGGAATTCCTGCTCCGCCCAGATCGCAAGGTTCTCGAAGTCGATGAAGACGGCAATCTGTTCAGGCATCACAGCCAACCTTTATAACTATGCCACTGGCCCGCTCGTCACCCTGCGATCCTGGTAGCACCTTGCATGTCGCCTGCACGCACAACAAAAAGCCCTCACGCAGCAGCGCGAGGGACATCGCCGTCACACTCATCTGCCAGCGTACGCTGCCGGAATTGGCACCTTCCCTTCGGCAGGTAAAAAAGAAAAGGAAAAGGAAAAAACGGCGGGGAGTGATCGGCGCTGTACTGCTTCGATCGATCCCTAGCTCATTTTGCCCTCTGCCTTTTGCCTTTTGCCTTTCGTCGGGGGGTTGCCGGGGCTTCGTCGGGCCGGTCCCTCCACCCCTCTGGATGAGCACGTATATAATTTGGGCGGGAGTATAGCACGCGGCCGTGGGCTGTGTCAATGGCATATACGGGGGATTAGGGCGTATGCGCTCTCGCCACGCCCGGCAGCGCCCGGCCGGTGATGAACGTGTACGACCTACGTGGGCCTATGGCGCCCGCCCACGCCCGGCGGCTGACGCGGCGGGCTATCCCCTGTGCGGATAGCCGGCCAGGACCAGCGGGCACCCCACAGGCTGTTCCTGGCACCGCGCCCGCACAACATTTCGTCACACCCTGGGGGGCGCTGCCCCCTCGAGGATTCTTTTCGGGGGCCTGTGGCCCCCATACCGCCGCTGGAGACAGCGGCTGCGCATACCTGAATCTATGAACGGAGTATAACCATGCGCCTGCGAGCGAAAGTAGCACTGATCACTGGCGCGGGGCAGGGGATCGGCAGGGCCACCGCGCTCGCGTTCGCCCGCGAGGGCGCGCGGGTGGCGGCGGCGGACATCAACCTGGCAGCGGCGGAGTCAGTGGCGTCCGAGGTCGCCGCGCAGGGGGGCCAGGCGCTCGCGCTACACCTGGACGTGGCACAGGCGGCCTCGGTGGAGGAGGCGGTGGGGCGCGCGGCCAGCTGGGGCGGCCGGCTGGATGTGCTGCTCAACAATGCCGGCATCACCCGCGATGCGCGCATGGTCAAGATGACCGAGCAGCAGTGGGACGCGGTGATCGACGTCAACCTGAAGGGGGTCTGGCTCTGCACCCGCGCCGTGGCCCCGCACATGATCGCGCAGGGCGGCGGCTCGATCATCAACGCCAGCTCGGTCGTCGCGCTGTACGGCAACTTCGGCCAGACCAACTACGCCGCGGCCAAGGCGGGGGTGATCGCCATGACGAAGACCTGGGCGCGCGAGCTCGGGCCGAGCGGCGTCCGGGTGAACGCCGTGGCGCCGGGCTTCATCGCTACCGAGATGGTCAGCACCATCCCCGAGAAGGTGGCCGCGGCGCTAATGGAGCGCACGCCGCTGCGGCGCACCGGCCGGCCTGAGGAGGTCGCCAGCGTCTATGTGTTCCTGGCCTCGGATGAGTCCAGCTTCGTGACGGGCAGCGTGGTGCAGGTGGACGGGGGACTCGTCTGGTGAAGGCTGAAGGCTGAAGGCTGAACAGGGACGAAGCCCCTCCGAAAAAGAGATGGTGCGGGGGCCGACGGCCCCCGCACCCCATGCACGTTCGGGGCGCGCGCATCATATCGTAGCCTTCAGCGTTCCTCGATGTGGTAGGCAAGGATCACCAGGTCGTGGTGGTTGCCATAGCGGTCGCGGGCGTGGTTGGTGAAGGCGCCCTCGATATGGAAGCCGAGGCGCTGGAAGATCGCCAGGCCGCCCACCTGGCGGTCCAGCACCTCGACAATCACCTTGGCGACGCCGAGCTCCTGGGCGGCGCCGAAGATCGCCTCGGCCAGCGCGGTGCCCAGGCCGCTGCGCCGCCAGGCTCCCCCGACGATCAACTGGATGTCGCCGACGTGACTGGACCAGCCGGGGAGGCGGCGCACCGCAGCGTAGCCGACGATCTCGCCGCCGTGGGCCACGGCGACGAGCTGACGCCAGTTCTCGGCCCGGTGGGCGTTGACCAGTCGGGTGATGATCTCCGGCCGCTGCAGGTCGTCCTCGAGGTACTGCCAGTCGTCCACCGGCAGCGCGCGGCCGAAGGCCAGCAGGGCCGGGCCGTCGCCCTCGGCAAGCGGCCGGATAGTCACACACCTGCCGTCGCGCAGCGTCTTCGCTGTGGGCGCCTCGATGCGCTGGAACATTGTGCCGCCTCCTGTTGTCACTCCGCGATGGGGTCCGAATACACGGGAGGGGATCGAGGAGAGCGTCGCCTCCCCTCCACCTCCACGCAAACGATAGCGTTCAGGGCCTGTTTGAAACGGGGAGCGTGAGGGGTTTCACCCCTCACCCATCCCCCGGCCGGGAGGCTTTGCAAACAAGCTCTCAGCGCAGTGCGCCATACGGGCACTATACCACAGGGAGCTGCAGCCGGACCGGCTGGCGTGATGCTGCGGCTATCATCCTACGGCTGCGCCACGGCGCGCGTGAGGAGGTTGCAACGCGGGATGGCCCCTTCGCAACTCCGCTTCGCCGGCGGCCACCTACTGCGGAAACACCCGCCCCTTCCACATCACCCCCTGCCCGCCGCGCAGCCGCAGCAGCGCCCGCGCCGCGAGCCAGAAGTAGAGGGCGGTACCCAGCGGTAGGAGCGCGCCCCAGGCGGCCGACGCGCGGTGTCGCCGCTGCACCGCCAGCCCCCAGCAACACGCGCCGAACGCCAGCAGCAGCCCACCCGCCAGCGCCAGCCAGCGGCCCGTGGCGCTCCCCGGCGCGGCGAGCGACAGCCAGAGACCAGCGGCGAGCATGTCCAGCGGCAGCGCCGCCATCAGCCCCTGCCGTACGCCGGCCCAGGCCGCGCGCCGCCCGCCGCTGCGCAGTCCGGCCACGGCGTTCTTCCCCAGCCCCTCGGCCAACTCGCGCCAGCCGGCGTACATCCGCACGGCGATCAGGTCCGGCGCCACGGCCGCCTCCAGGCGCAGCCCGCCGGCCTTCGCCCGCCGCGCCAGCTCCACGTCCTCCAGCACGCTGCCGCGCACCGCCCAATGTCCCCCTAGCTCCTCATAGGCCGCACGGCGCAGCATGAGGCATTGGCCGATGGCGAAAGCCAGCGGCGAGCGCGGGTCGTTGACCTTCTCAAGGGGATAGATCACGGCCACCAGGTTCATGAAGGCCGGCAGCACCAGCAGCTCGGCGGCCGAACGCAGTTCGATGAGCGGCACCAGCGTCAGCACGTCCGGCCCGCCGTCCGCCATACGCGCCGCCAGCGCCGCCAGCAGGCCCGGCCGCGGCAGAACGTCGGCGTCCAGGAACAGCAGCAACTCACCCTGCGCCAGCCCGGCACCCTGCCAGCAGGCCCAGGGCTTGCCGGCCCAACCGGATGGCGGTGGCACGCCAGCCACCACCCGCAGCGCGGGCAGCCCTTCGGCGAAGCCGCGCGCCACCGCTGCCGTCCCATCGCGCGAGCCGTCGTCCACCACGATCGCCTCGAAGCGCCGGTAGGTCTGCGCCGCCAGGCCCGCCAGGCACCCGCCGATGCGCGCCGCCTCGTCGCGCGCCGGTACCACCACCGAGACCAGCGGGCCGTTGGAGGGCGCACCGGGGGACGGGGAGAGCGCCGGCGCGCGCAGCGCCGCCCGCAGGTCCTGCACATACCAGGCTGCGAGCAGCGCACACAGCGCGGCCAGGCATGCTTCGAGCATGAGCGCCCTCCGCTACCACGAAGAGACGAAGACACGAAGACACGTATGTACTTCGTGTCTTCGTGCCTTTGTACTTGGTGGTCCACCACAGTGATGGGTGGGTGTTCAAGGGAGGGCCTGCCCTCCCTGACCCGCCCTATCCCGATACCCCGGAGCGGGTGGGGTTGCAGGGGAGGGCTCGCC
>DATMBA010000069.1:0-2333 GCA_035559635.1 Roseiflexaceae bacterium | reverse complement strand
GTGGTCAGCCTGGAGCAGCCGGCGCCCACAGCCACGCCCGCCCCGGCCCGCCAGGTGGCGCCCACGGCGCTGCCAGCGCCCACCGCGAGCGCCCCGGCCGCCGCCGGCCAGCCGGTCGTCGAGGTCGTCAAGAAGGTCTCGCCGGCGGTCGTGACGGTGGTCAACACCCTGGCTCCTGGCGCCCAGCCGGACCCGGAGCGCAGCCCGTTCCCCTTCCCCCTGCCGAATGAGGGCCGGCCGCGGCGTGGCAGCGGCTCGGGGGTGATCGTGAGCGAGGAGGGCTACATCATCACCAACCACCACGTCGTCGAGGGCCAGCAGTCGCTGGCGGTGATCTTCGCCGACGGCAGCCGGCGCGACGCCAGGCTGGTGGGGAGCGATCCGCTCATGGACGTGGCGGTGATCAAGGTGGACGGCCCGGTGCCGGGCGTGGCGCCGCTGGGGGACTCGAGCCTGCTGCAGCCGGGCGAGACGGTGATCGCGATCGGCAGCCCGCTGGGTGACTTCCGCAACACGGTGACGGTGGGCGTGGTGAGCGCGCTGAACCGCAGCATCGGCGGCGACGCGCCCGAGGGGCTGATCCAGACCGACGCGGCGATCAACCGCGGCAACTCCGGCGGCCCGCTGATCAACCTGCGCGGCGAGGTGGTGGGCATCAACACGCTGGTGGTGCGCGGCGCCGGCTTCGACGGGGTGCAGGCCGAGGGGCTGGGCTTCGCGGTGCCGAGCGCGATCGTGCGGCGCGTCAGCGAGCAACTGATCGCCGAGGGCCGGGTGGTCTACCCCTTCTTGGGCATCACCTACGGCACCATCGACGCCGAGCTGGCGGCGGACAACAACCTGCCGGTGCAGGCCGGCGCGCTGGTGGGCGAGGTGGTCCCCGGCGGCCCGTCGGACGCCGCCGGACTGCGGCCGGGCGACATCATCACCGCCATCGGCGGGCGCCAGCTCGGCCAGGACGCGACTCTGCGCAGCGTGCTGCTGGAGTATCGGCCAGGCGACACGGTGACGCTCGATGTGCTGCGCGACGGCCAGCGGCTCCAGCTGAATGTGACGCTGGCGGAGCGGCCGGAGGCGTGAGACGAGTGCTGCGTGCTGCGTGCGGGAGGCACGCAGCACGCAGCGCTTCATAGTTGCTGTGCGACCTCGAAGGGGTCGGCGGTGATGGAGCCGCTGGCGTACAGCTCCATCGCGCCCCAGTCGTTGCGGGTGGTCAGCGCCGCGCCCCGGTCGGCCACGCGTGCCACCGCTGGCACGCCCGCCCAGTTCTCGGCGGTGGGCGCGAGCGGCGGCAGCGCCAGACCCAGGTTGAAGGCCCGCACCCCGTGGCCGTCGATCAACCCGCGCAGCACCTCGTACAGCGGGCCGGCGAGCGTTTCCGCCACAGAATCCACAGAGAACACCGAGGGAGGGAGGGTCCGGGCCTCTATCGCATCCGTGGCGCTCCCCGCTCCTCGCTCTGGGCCCGTTGGGACCTTTGTGGCGAGAAAAACGATCTCCCGGTTGCGCAGCGGTGTGAGGTGCACGAAGGCGCGCAGCCCCGGCTCGTCGCGCAGCGCCAGGCCTAGCTCCCGGTGCACCGCGAACAGGTCCGCGAAGTAGTCCGCCCCGGTCTCGGCCCGGTAGTGCTCAGCCGCGCGGCGCCACAGCTCCGGGCGGGCGTAGTGCATCCCGTGCGCCAGCGAGACCTGCATGTGGCCGTGGACGATCGTCGCGCCGCTTTTCGGCAGGCAGTTCCAGGTGATCATGGGGTAGATCGCGGCGGGGTCGTGGGCGTGCGCCGCCTGCACCCAGCGCAGCGCCACATCCAGGTAGTCCGCCAGTTGCTCGCGCCCGAAGCGCAGCGGGTGTGGCTCGCCGAACACGACCAGGCCGTGCCAGCCGTCGTACTTGGCCACGTTCGAGGCGCTGACGCTATGGCGGCCCATGATGCGCCCGAACAGGTCGGCGGTGGTCTCGCGCAGCGGGTCGGCGAACGCGTCGTGCCCGGCCAACTCGGCGGCTACCCATGCCTCCAGCTGCTCGTCGGTGGCCGCCTCGCCCACGGGGCGCAGCGCCCGCAGCGGGTTGAACAGCGCGGCCTCCAGCGTCAGCCGGTTGACCGTCCGCACGATCGTCTGCTCGCGCACCGCCTCGGGCGCGCCAAACCTGCGCCGCACCCAATCATCCATCTCGGGCGGGATCGCCGTGCGGCCGCGAACCCGCGCGACGAAGAACAGCCGCTCGCAGGCCGCACGCGCCGGTGCGGGCAGGGCGGCAATGCGCTCGGGGAGGGTGGTGATCATACACGTGCACCTTTATGTCTTCGCGCCTTTGTGGTTCACAAAGCAGCC